>JAGDDE010000085.1 GCA_017958185.1 Lachnospiraceae bacterium
AAAGCCGGACGACGTGTCATGCCCACGGTCTGGGCAAACTGGAACCGGCCGTCGGTGTTTCCTTCCGAATACATGGCAGTGTAGCAGCGGACGATCCCGGGAATGTCGACGCCCTGAGGGCAGGGCATGCAGTCGCGGCAGCCGGTGCACCCGACTTTTTCTTTTTCCCGGATCGCGGCGACAGCCTCCTTCAGAGCATCGCGGTCAGCTTGCGTGAAAGATCCGGGCAGGGCTGCGTCCGCCGTCCGGCAGTTTTCACGGACCATTTCCAGAGAATTCATGCCGGAAAGCACCACGGTGACTTCCGGCTGATCGAACAACCAGCGGAAGCTCCATTCGGCCGGCGTCCAGCCCCGGCCGCTTTTCTGCATGACTTTCCGGGCTCCTTCCGGCAGGAGGTTCACCAGTTTGCCCCCGCGCAGGGGTTCCATGATCACGACAGGGATACCACGGGCGGCAGCGGCTTTCAGGCCGGCCGCGCCGGCCTGGGAATTCTCGTCATAGTAATTGTACTGGATCTGGCAGAGGTCCCAGTCATGATCATTCAGGATCTTCAGGAACCCGTCGCTGTTGCCATGATAAGAAAAACCGATATTCCGGATCGCACCGTTCTTTTTCTTCTCTTCGATCCATTCCAGGATCCCGACCGACTTGAGTTTTTCCCACATGGCAATGTCCGTCAGGTGATGCATCAGATAGTAATCGATACGGTCCGTACGCAGACGGGCCAGCTGTTCGTTGAAATACCGGTCCAGCGCTGCCCGGCTCGATACGAGATACTGCGGCAGTTTGGTCGCCAGCCTGATCTTCTCCCGCAGCTGATGCTTTTCAAGGATCTCTCCCAACACCGCCTCGCTGCCCGGATAGATGTACGCCGTATCAAAGTAGTTGATGCCCCGGGCGACCGCCTCCAAAATCTGCTCTTCTGTTGCCTCCCGGTCGATGCCGGCTCCCTTTTTGGCAAAGCGCATGCATCCGAATCCGAGCACGGACACCGGCTCCCCGTTTTTATCTTTTCTGTACTGCATTATGTTTCTCTCCTGATCTCCCATTTTTCAGCGCTGCCTGCGGAGATGATCAAATCATACACGATCCCGGGCCGTAAGGCAATCATCTCGGGCATTTTCTTTCCGGAAATGTACTCAAAAAGCAAAAAACGGCGGAGCGATGCCTTGCATCGTTCCGCCGTTTTCTCAGCCGATCAAGCTGGAGCTGAGGGGAATCGAACCCCTGTCCGAAAGCCTGTCCCTCCCGGGCCCTACCATCATAGTCTGTGTTTTTTCATTCCCTCTGTCAGGCGCCCGCAGACAGGCTCGGGACTTCAGTAGCTTCATAGGTTCTTTTTTCTCCGCAAAGCTTAAGAGAAAAAGTGCCCCGCCCTTCATGATGCCGATTGCCGGGGCGGCAGGAGACTCCGGGTCGGCAAGCGGCATTAAGCCGCTAACGCGTAATTATTTTCTGCGTTTATGTTTAGATCCGTTTTTTTACGCAGCCACGGTCTGCGGATGGCTCCCAGAACTTCGAGACCCCCGTCGAAACCAGTACAACCCCCGGTTTGCGGGCGAGCGCGCCGCTCGAAGACTATTATAACAGGAAGAACCGGCATGTCAAGTGTTTTGAGCGTCCGGCACAGACTCTTCCTGCGGCTTCTTTTTGAAACTCAGCTTGTTTTCTGTTCCCGAAAGGAGCCGGCGGATATTGGCCCGGTGCTGGAACAGATCCAGTGCCCAGATCAGTCCGAGAATCAGATACGCCTCCCAGTTCGGCAGGATCCCGAAATCCATGAGTCCCAGCTGGCCCAGAAGGATGGTACCCAGCCACATGGCCGTTGCCACCAGGATCGAGCCCAGCGACACGTATTTCGTCAGGGCGACGATGCCGAAGAACAGGATCAGGCAGACGATCACCAGCCGCCAGTCCAGCATGGCGATCAGCCCGGCGGTCGCAGCAATGCCCTTCCCGCCTTTAAAGTTCATGTAGAACGGGAAATCGTGCCCCAGGATCACACCGAAGGCGGTATAGATCTTCAGCAGGAAAAAGTACTCCTCTCCCAGCCACAGGAACAGGAGGCGCGTCAGAAAGACGGCGGCGATCATTTTCAGGAAATCGCCGGCAAATACGATCAGCCCGGCCTTGGTGCCGAAGACCCGCAGCGCATTGGTCGTTCCTGCATTGCCGCTGCCATGTTCCCGGATATCGATACCGTGAAGGCGGCCGTACAGATACGCTGACTGAAAATTACCGATCAGATAACCGATCGCCAGTACGAGGATCCTCCAGATCATTGTTCTTTCTCATTCCTTTCACGCAAAATGATCTTGATACTGGTGCCATAGAAGCCGAAGGTCTCCCGGATCTGGTTCTCCAGATACCGAAGATAGGAAAAATGCATCAGCTTCTTATCGTTGATGAAGAAAACGAAGGTAGGCGGTTTGATGCCCACCTGGGTAGCATAGTACAGGCGAAGCACACGTCCCTTGTCCGAGGGCGGCTGCTTCATGGCGGTCGCCTGGGAGAGGATCTCATTCAGCACACCTGTCGAAATCCGCAGGCTCCGGTTCTCCACGATCGCATCCACGTTTTCAAAGATGCGCGCCAGACGCTGTCCGCTGAGGGCCGAAACGAAGAGGATATCCGCATACGGGACGAAAGAAAGCACCTCCCGGACGCGCCGCTTGTGTTCCGCCATGGTCTTATCGTCTTTCTCGACCAGATCCCACTTGTTCACGACCACCAGCAGTCCCTTGTCCCGTTCGTGGGCGATCCCGGCGATCTTCGCGTCATGTTCGCTGATCCCTTCGGCGGCATCGATGACCAGCAGGACCACGTCCGCCCGTTCGATGGCGCTCACAGCGCGGATGATGCTGAACCGTTCGATCTCTTCTTTGATCTTGCTCTTGCGGCGCAGACCGGCCGTATCGATCAGAACGTATTCCTTTTTGTTGAAACGGACGGCCGTATCGATCGCATCGCGCGTAGTGCCGGGGATATCGGAAACGATGACCCGGTTCTGGCCGGCCATCCGGTTGACGATCGAAGACTTGCCGGCATTCGGCCGGCCGACGATGGCGATGCGGGGACGCTCATCTTCGGCCGCTTCTTCCGTCTGAGGCGGAAAATGCGCCGTGACCGCATCCAGCAGGTCGCCCAGGCCCAGCAGCTGCCCGGCAGAGACCGGAACAGGATCGCCCAGGCCCAGCTGGTAGAATTCATACACGTCGTTCTGGTACTTGGCAAAAGAATCGACCTTATTCACACAGAGCACGACCGGTTTTTTACTGCGTCTCAGGATATCCGCGACGCGCATATCCGACTCCGTCAGGCCGGCCTGGACATCCGTCATGAAGATGATCACGTCGGCGGTCTCCACGGCGATCTCCGCCTGTTCGCGCATCTGCCGCAGGATCACATCGGAAGAATCCGGTTCGATGCCTCCGGTGTCGACCAGCGTGAAAGAATAGTTCAACCAGCTGCAGTCTGCATAGATGCGGTCGCGTGTCACGCCGGGCGTGTCCTGCACGATAGAGATGCGGGACCCGGCCAGCGCATTGAAAAGGGTGGATTTTCCGACATTGGGGCGGCCGACGACGGCCACGATGGCTTTGCTCATGGATCACTCCTTCCACGGCCCGGTTCATAAGGTCTGAACAGCGGAGCTTTTTTCTTTTCACGGATCCCCAGAAAGGCTCGGACGAGATCGGCGCCGCCGCAGTCGATTGCCTCCACCGGAACGCCCAGTTCGCGTTCGGCTTCGCTGACATGCACGTCATCCAGGAAAACGTCCTCGCCGCTGCGCAGCATGGACAGCGGCAGATACAGCCGCGTGCCGAGCGTTTTGCCCTTCAGCTGGCGGATCAGGTCGCCGCCGGTGATCAGGCCGGCGACCGTGATGCTCTCGCCGAAGAAATCATTGCGTATGGGATAGATATGGACTTTGACAAAGGGAAATCGTTTGTGCAGCTCGGCTGCCAGACGCGTCAGCGACGGGGCCGAAAGGTATCCGGTCGCCACGGAGATCTCCCGCCGTCTGAGGCCGAACGGATGACGGGCCAGTTCTTCGTGAAAGTCATCTTCGAACAGCCGCGTCATGCCAACGCCGTTTTCCAGCTGGAGATACCCGTCGTAGCGCTCCGCCTCGGGCATCGGCCGGCCGGCCAGATAGTAGAATTCATCGCTCGCGTGGATAAAGTGCAGGCCGTGCTCCGGATATAACTTCCGCTGCCAGGATTCGATCAGATCGATCACCTCCCCGGCTTCCTGCGGGGTGAAGCTGCGCAGTTTGGGCAGCCCTTCCCGGTATTTGGTCAGGCCGGCCGGTACACAGGAGACGCTCTCCATGACCGGCAGATAGCGGGACAGATCCCGTACGGTCCGGTCCAGTTCTTTCCCGTCGTTGATGCCCGGACACAGAACGATTTGCCCGTTCATGGAGATGCCCGCCTCATACAGGCGGTCCAGGATCTTCAGCGACTCTCCGGCAAAGCGGTTGCCGAGCATATAGTTGCGAAGCTCGGGATTGGTCGTATGCACAGAGATATTGATTGGCTGCAGACGGTAGCGGATGATGCGGGCCACGTCATGGTCGTCCAGATTGGTCAATGTGATGTAGTTGCCCTGGAGGAAAGAAAGGCGTGTATCATCGTCTTTGAAATACAGGGTCTCGCGCATTCCCGGGGGCATCTGGTCGATAAAACAGAAGATGCAGCTGTTGCAGCAACTGTGATAATCATCCATGAGGCCGTTGCCGAAATCCAGGCCGGCATCTTCGTCTTCTTCCTTGTGGAGGAGGACTTCCCGCTCGCTGCCGTCTTTTCCGCGGATCAGGAGGCGCAGCGATTCCTCGCGGCTGAGGAATTCATAATCAAAGACGTCCTCGACCGGCTCCCCGTTCACAGCCAGCAGCGCTTCGCCGGCCCGTATGCCGGCCGCTTCCGCTGCGGATCCGGGCGTGATCTGTCCGATTCGGTGTTCTTTCATGCGGCTCCCCCTTTCTTCCCAAATTCTATCACAACTTCCTTGCTATTTCCACCTCAAAGTGATAAGATTGTGAGGCAGGATGACGGCTGCATCTGCCTCCTGACACTGTTCTTCCCAGAAAGGAACTCCCGTCTATGCCCGCTCAGGAATTTGTTTTCCGGAACCGCTCTCCGATCGCGCCCCTGAAGATCCTCGCCATGGACAACTGCAAAAAACTCGGAGAGATGGCTGACCGCCATGTCGTTGAGATCCGCAAAGAGAACCTCCTGCAGTACGGCGACAGTGACAGTTCTCTGGCTGGCCGCGGCTATGAGAACTCGGGATATCTGATGAAAGCCTCCTGCCCGCGTTTCGGCTCCGGCGAAGGCAAAGGCGTTTTGAACGAATCCGTCCGCGGCTGCGATCTGTTCATCCTGACCGACGTCACCAATCACAGTATCAGCTTTCCCCTGTACGGACACGATCATTTCATGTCCCCGGACGATCATTATCAGGACTTGAAGCGCGTCGTTTCCGCCGCCATGTCCTCTGCCTACCGGGTCAACGTGATCATGCCCTTCCTGTATGAGAGCCGTCAGCACAAGCGCGTGAACCGCGAATCCCTGGACTGCGCCATGGCCCTGGAAGAACTGTCCGACATGGGCGTCTCCAATATCATCACCTTCGATGCACACGACCCGCGTGTCCAGAACGCGATCCCTCTGCACGATTTCGACAACTACTCTCCCGTCTATCATTTCATGAAGGCGCTGGAGAAGCAGTACGAAGGCTTCCCTTTCAACAAGGACAATCTGATCATTATCAGCCCGGACGAGGGTGCCATGCACCGCGCCGTGTATCTGGCCAACAACCTCGGTGTGGATATGGGCATGTTCTATAAGCGCCGGGACTACTCCCGCGTCGTGAACGGACGCAACCCCATTGTGGCGCACGAATATCTCGGCAACGACGTAGAAGGGAAAACGGTCATCGTGATCGACGACATCATCGCCTCCGGCGAAAGCATGGTCGACACGGTGCGCATGCTCAAAGAGCGCCGGGCCAGGAGCATCGTCATCTGCGCGACCTTCGGACTCTTCACGGAGGGGCTGGGCAAATTCGACGCAGCCTATGAAAAAGGGTACTTCGACTATCTGGTGACCACCAACCTGAATTACCGCATCACCGAACTGCTGGAACGCTCCTGGTATCTGGAAGCCGACATGAGCAAATACATCGCCTATATCATCGACACGATGAACCACAACGTAGCCGTCTCCAGCGTGCTCACGCCCACTGCCAAACTGCAGTCCCTGATGGAACGCAACGGCCTGCGCTGAAACGTCTCGAAAGAAAATGCCTTTGAACGGTCAGATGGGCCGTTCAAAGGCATTTTTGATGTGGAGGACAGCTCCGCTGCCGTCGATCGATACCACGTCGAATCGGCAGTAAACGTCAGCAAGTTCCCGCACCAGGAGATAATACTGTGCGACCTCGGCGATCACTCTCTGTTTGCGGCGATCGACCGCTTCCGCTCCGTAGCCGCAGAGCCCGTCGCGCCGGTACTTAACTTCGGCAAAGACCAGGTCGCCGCCGTCTGAAAGGATCAGGTCGATCTCGCCGTAGCGGGTGCGAAATTCTTTTCCAGCAGCCGCATGCTCTGCGCCTGCAGATAGGCGGCCGCCAGTTCTTCATATCGGGTGCCGATGCTTCGTTAATTCATGCGCCCTCAGAAAAAGTTTTTGATGAACGTCCGGCGGTGGACCGGGCTGGGGCCCAGGCGGCGGAGCGCTTCGATATGTGCGGCTGTCCCGTACCCTTTATGAGCGGCAAAGCCGTATCCGGGATATCGGCTGTCCAGTTCGAGCATGATGCGGTCCCGCGTCACTTTGGCCAGGATGCTGGCTGCTGCGATCGCAAAACTCTTGGCGTCGCCTTTGATCACAGGAATCTGCCGGAAAGGGATCCCGGGGATCGTCACGGCATCGTTCAGCAGGAGGTCCGGTGCGGGACAGAGCTGCGCGACGGCTGCGCGCATGGCTTCGTACGTGGCCTGGAGGATGTTGATCGCGTCGATACGCTCCGGCGGGACGATGCCGATGCCGAAAGCGAGACATTTTTCCGTGATCTCCGGATACAGCATCTCGCGGCGCTTTTCCGAGAGCTTTTTGGAATCGTTCACGTAGAGGATCTCGGCGGCGGGATCGGGGATCACGGCTGCCGCCACTACCGGTCCGGCCAGCGGTCCGCGCCCGGCCTCATCGATACCGGCCAGGCGGCTGCAGGAGGCATAGGCAAGATCGAAGGCACGCAGACCCGCGACCCGTTCCCGTTCTTTTTCCAGAGAAAGTCCCATGCGCTACTCCTTCGGGAAAGTCGTGAAATCGGCAAGCGGCCAGAAGCGCAGCACCGCGCGGCCGATGATATCGTCGCGCTTGACATTGCCCACCTTGATACGGCTGTCATTGCTGTCATTGACGTTGTCGCCCATGACGAAATACTCGTCGCTGCCGAGCTTGATAGGCACGGAGGCTACGCCGGCATTGAAAAGGTCGTCCTTCGGATAGGGATACTCGATCTTCTCCCCGTTGATGTAGATATAAGACTGCCGCGAGATAATCCCGCCGTCGAATTGGGTCTCCGTTTTGATCTGCACGGTCTCTCCCGGGAGCCCGATGATGCGTTTGATGAAATACGTCTGTGTTTTGGCATCGACTTCAAATACTACGATGTCGAAACGCTCCGGTTCATGAAGGAAATTGTAGGTGAACTTGTCTACGATCAGCTGGTCGCCGTTGTGCAGGGTGTTCATCATGGACGGACCGTCCACGCTCACGCGCTGCCCGACAAAATGCAGGATCAGGAAGACGGATGCGATCATCAGCACGAAAGTCAGCGTCGAAGCCAGGAAGTCTTTCCAGAGGGAGGGCGCCGGCGTGATCTTGAGGGGTTCCCGATCACGGAACGTCTTTTTCTTTTTGAACAGACTCATCTCATTCTCCTTCTGCGCCGGAGGGGAGCTCCAGCGTCAGCCGTCCGAGGGCCGAACGGCGCAGATCATTCAAAAACAGGGCGGCGGCGCGCTCTTCATCGGGCTCTCCGCCTTTTTTTACCGTGTGCCGGACGCGGGCCAGGCTGCCGATCAGTTCCGCGGCATCGCTGCCTTCTATCCCGTAGTGTTCCCGGACTTTTCCGGGATAACGCTCCTCCAGCAGGCGGATCCCCTCCCGGGCGAGCAGCACCGTCTCCAGGACTTCCTCGCGGATCGAGCCGATCAGAGCGAGCCGGATGCCCACCTGCGGGTCCTCGAAACGCGGCCAAAGGATGCCGGGCGTATCCAGAAGATCCACGCTCCGTCCCAGACTGATCCACTGATTCCCGCGCGTCACGCCGGGCTTATCGCCGGTCTTGGCCGCTGTCTTCCCTGCCAGAGAATTGATGAAGGTGGATTTTCCCACGTTCGGGATCCCTGCGACCATCAGGCGGATGGGGCGGTTCTTGATGCCGCGCCTGAGGTCTCTCTCCCGCTTTTCCCGCGCGGCAGCGTCGATGGCGCTCCTAACGGCGGAAAGGCCCGTATTGGAGCGGGCATCCAGCGGGATGGGCTCGCAGCCTTCGCTGCGCAGCGACTCCAGCCAGAGCGGCGTGACCGCAGGATCGGCAAGATCCGCTTTGTTCAGGATCACGATCTTCTTCTTGGACTGCGCCATCGTCCGGAGATCGGGGTTGCGGCTGGAGCTGGGGATACGGGCATCGAGCAGTTCCACTACGATATCGACCAGTTTCAGGTCTTCCTCCATGGCGCGCCGCGCTTTGGTCATGTGACCGGGATACCATTGGATATTCACAGGAGCCTCCTAGCGGACGGGGCCGATGCGGCGGAGCGGACCGAAACGGAACCAGATGCGGCCGAGGATCTGACTGCTCCTTAAGTTGCCCTGATCGGAGAATCGGCTGTCCAGACTGGCATCTGTGCGTTCGCCTACCACAAAAAACTCGTCATCCGACAGGGTAAGGGGCTCCGAGGCGGAGCCGGCTGCTGTCAGTGAGGAAAACAGGCCGTGATCGTCTACGGCAGAACCGTTGATATAGATGGCGCCGTCCCGGATCACCAGCGTTTCGCCGGGCAGGGCCAGGATCCGTTTGATGAAGACGCGGCCGCTCTCCTCATCGCGGTATGCGATCGCGTCGAAGCGCCGCAGCGTGCCCAGACGGACAGGGAAAGCGTTGACCAGAAGGCGGTCGCCGCTCTCTACGGACGGCCGCATGGAGTTTCCGTCCATCACGACCTGCGTGCCGAGCATGGACAGCAGGAACCAGGCAGCCGCGAGCACCATGACCACGTCGACGATCCAGCGCGCGATCAGGCGCAGCAGTTCTTCCGTCGTCAGCTGACTGTAGACATTTCTTCTTGCCATGCGGCTCCTTTCTGTGACCGTACCCGGCTGCTGCGGCAGGGGACCGGTCGTTCTGTATACAACAGGATAAGTATACCCTTTTTCCTCGGATTCCACAACCGGATTTTCCCGGAAAAGGCCCGGCAGGCGCAAAAAAACAGCCGGCCTTCCGGCCGGCTGTCTGCAGGACCCGATAAGAAGACCCGGCAGCGGGTCTTCCCGGAGTGATCCCTCAGCGAATGGATTCCTTGACCTTGGCAGCTTTGCCGATACGGTCGCGCAGATAGTTCAGCTTCGCACGGCGGACCTTACCTCTGCGGACGACATCCACTCTCTCGATCACCGGGGAGTGCAGCGGCCATGTCTTTTCTACGCCTACGCCGCCGGAGAGCTTGCGAACGGTGAAGGTCTCGCGAAGACCGCCGTTCTGTCTCTTCAGCACGATGCCCTCGAACATCTGGATACGCTCTCTGGCACCTTCTTTGATCTTGGCGTATACTCTGACGGTATCGCCCACGTTGAAATTGCCGACGCCCTCTTTCATCTGTTCGTCTTCAATTTTCCTGATGATGTCGTTCATTTCTTCCTCCTTGATTCAGGACGTTCATAACACCTTCTGTGCCAGCGGACCGCTCCTTTTTTTCGACACGCATGGTATGATACCATGCTTCCCCTCGAATTGCAAGCAAAATTATTCGTTTTTAGAAATATTTTCGTCCAGACTCTGCAGGAAACGCCGGTCTTTCGGCGTCAGCACGCCTTCTTTCAGGAGCAGTTCCGGACGCATGGCGCGGGTGCGGAGCAGCGACTGCTGCCGGCGCCATTCGCTGATCCTGGCATGGTGTCCGCTGCGCAGGACTTCCGGCACCGGACGGCCGTGAAAGACCTCCGGCCGGGTGTACTGGGGATACTCCAGCAGACCGTTCATGAAACTCTCGTCGCTTCCGGATTCCTCGTTGGTCAGGACTCCGGGCACCATGCGCGAGACCGCGTCGATCACGACCATAGCGGCCAGCTCGCCGCCTGTCAGCACGTAATCCCCGATCGAGACCGGGTCTGTGACGATCTCCTCGAGAACGCGCTCATCCACGCCTTCGTAATGTCCGCACAGAAGGATCAGGTCCTCTTCCGCTGCCAGTTCGATGGCCATCTGCTGCGTGAACGGACGTCCCTGCGGCGTAAGATAGACGACTCTCGTTTTCTTTTCCGGCAGTGTTTCCGCCACGCTGCGCCAGGCATCGTAGATCGGCGGAGCCTGCATCACCATGCCCGCGCCGCCGCCGTAGGGATAATCGTCCACATGCTTATGTTTGTCCGTGGAAAAATCCCGGATGTTGACGGTATTCAGTTTCAGGATGCCGGCGTCCATGGCCCGTCCCAGGATGCTGGTATCCAGGCCCTGCCGGATCATCTCCGGAAACAGGGTGAGTACATGGAAGGTCATTACAGTTCCTCCAATCCGTCCATCATATGCACGGTGATGACGCCGGCTTCGATATCGACCTTCAGAACGCAGGGCGGGATGTGCGGAAGAAGGTATTCCTTCGTTTCTCCCTGCACGACGAAGACGTCGTTGGCCCCGGTCTGCAGAACGTCCGTAACGGGTCCCAGCGTCCTTCCGTCATCGGTCACGACGGTGCAGTCGAGCAGATCGGCGATATAGTATTCGTTTTCTGCCAACGGCACCGCGTTTTCGCGCGAGACCCAGATCGAAGCGCCTTTGAACGGCAGGATCTCGTTGATATCCCCGAATTCCCGGAATTTGACGATGACCAGGTTTTTAAAGTAGGAAACATGTTCCACGTGGCAGCTCACCCGGGTCTTCCCGTTGTCCAGAAAGACCTCTTTCAGCCGGCTGAAGCGGCGGCTGTCATTGGTCGTGGGAAAGACTTTCATTTCGCCTTTCAGACCGTGTGTGGAGGTGCACACTCCGACGCGCAGGAAACGTTCCATTTTTCTACCTCACTCAAAAGAAAGGGGCCCTGCAGCCCCTTTTGACGGAAAGACCCGTGAGCCTTTTCACCCGATATCCAGCGTGACACGCTTATCCTCGCGGATCGCCTGCGCCTTCAGAACGGTGCGGATCGCTTTGGCGATCCGTCCCTGTTTGCCGATGACCTTGCCCATATCCGAAGGATCGACCGTCAGAGTAAGAACGACTTCGCGGTCATTCTCCTCTTCTGTCACGACGACGTTTTCGGGCTGGCTGACGAGGGATCTGGCAATTACTTCGACCAATTCTTTCATGAGACTGACCTCGCGCCGCGTTATACGCCGGCAATCTTCAGCAGCTTCGCAACGGTATCGGTGGGTCTTGCGCCCTTGGCGATCCATTCCTTGGCCTTATCGGTGTCGATCCGAACGATGCTGGGCTCCGCTGCGGGATCATAGAATCCGATCTCCTCAATGAAGCGTCCGTCTCTCGGATAACGGTTGTCGGCAACAATGACCCGGTAGGACGGAGCTTTCTTCTTGCCCATTCTCGTCAGGCGAATCTTTACCATGGTACTTTTTCCTCCTCAGTGTTTTTTCCCGGGAGCCCGGCTCCCGTTTATCTCCAGGGCATCGTGCCCGTGGATCCCATATGAAACGGCCGGCAGGATCTCCGGCGGCGGTCCTCAGCCGAACAGATTCCCGAAGGGCATCCGCCCGCGGCGTCCCATCCGTCCGGACATCTGTTTCATCATCTGACGGCTCTGTTCGAACTGCTTGAGCAGGCGGTTGACTTCGACCACCGTCTGACCGCATCCGGCAGCGATCCGGTGTTTGCGGGAAGGGGTGATGATCGACGGCTTGCGCCTTTCCTGCGGCGTCATGGACAGGATGATGGCCTCCACGCGCTTTAGCGATCTTTCGTCCGGCATCTGGGCGTTTCTGATCTTCTGGCCCATGCCCGGGATCATTTTCAATATCTCGGAAAGGCCGCCCATCTTCTGCATCTGGCGCATCTGTTCCAGAAAATCTTCCAGGTCGAATTCCGCCTTTTTGATCTTCTTCGTCAGGTTTTTGGCTTCTTCTTCGCTCATTTCGAGCGCTTCGGCCTTCTCGATCAGGGAAAGGACGTCGCCCATGCCGAGGATGCGCGATGCCATGCGCTGCGGCTGAAACGCCTCGATCTCGTCGAGTTTTTCGCCCATGCCGGCATAAAAGATGGGTTTGCCGGTCACGGCCCGTGCCGACAGGGCGGCACCGCCGCGGGTATCGCCGTCGCATTTGGTGATGACCAGCCCGTCTACACCGATCTGCGCGTCAAAGGCGCTTGCCACGTTGACGGCATCCTGACCGGTCATCGCATCGACCACCAGCAGGGTCTGGGTCACGGGAACGGCCTCTTTGATGGCGACGAGCTCGTTCATCATCTCGTCGTCGATATGCAGGCGGCCGGCCGTATCGATGATCAGCAGGTTGTAGCCGCGGCGCGAAGCCTCCTCATAAGCGGCCTGCGCGATCTCCACCGGGCTGACCGAGGTGCCGCGTTCAAAGACCGGGATCCCCAGTTTGGCTCCGTTGATCTTCAGCTGTTCCACGGCGCCGGGACGGTAGATATCGCAGGCGGCAAGCAGCGGGTTGCGGCTTTTCTTTCTGCGCAGAAGGCCGGCGATCTTCGCGGCATGCGTCGTTTTACCGGAGCCCTGCAGACCGACCATCATGAAGACGGTCACTTCGTTGCGCGGCAGCAGTTTCGGCTCGACGCCCTCGCTGCCCATCATGCGGACGAGCTCTTCGTTGACGATCTTGATGACCGTCTGGCCGGGGGTCAGGGAATTCATGACCTCGGCGCCGACGGCGCGCGCTTCGACCGCTTTGGTAAAATCCTTGACGACGCGGAAGTTGACGTCGGCTTCCAGCAGGGCAAAACGCACTTCCCGCAGGGCAGCCTTCATGTCTGCCTCACTGAGCAGTCCCTTGCCGGTCAGCTTTTTAAAAACATTCTGAAGTTTTTCGCTGAGATTCTCAAATGCCATGTAGGTCTCCCGCTGTTTCAGGTCCGCCGTTTACACGGAGGTCTCCCATTCCGCCGTCAGCGCCAGGATCTTTTCCCGGGTCTCTTCCAGATTCTCTGCGGAAAGCTGCCCGCAAAGCGTCCGGATCTCCGAAGAGATGTGCCGCGTTTTTTCAAACAGGGCCACAAGGCCCAGCGAGTCTTCGTATTTCTGCATCTGCTTTTCGACGCGGCGGAGCAGATCGTGAATGCCCTGCCGGCTCACGCCGAACTCCTCGGCGGCTTCGGAAAGACTCAGGTCGCCGAAGCGCACACCGGCATAGACACTGCGCTGCCGGGGCGTCAGAAGTTCGCTGTAAAAATCAAAGAGCAGGGATTCTTCCAGGATCTTATCCATGCCGGTCTCCCGCATGCGTCCGGTTTGATTCGTGGACCCGGAACGCATCCTGTGAATTTGTACCATAACGGAAGAGCGCTGTCAAGTGTTTTTTCTTGACAGCGCTCTTTTTTTATTCTTCCGGTGTCCTGTCGCGGTAGAACTCGACGATCTCGCCGTATCCCTGCGACTGCAGCTGATCCTTCTGGAACTTTTTGTTCTTGTTCATGACCGTGACCAGCACGCGCCGGCCTTCGCGGCGTCTTTCCGCCGCCCGGCGCCGTACGGCCGCCATCTGGCCGGCCGAAAGATTCTTTTCCGTCAGAAATGCCGTCTTTGGGGCCTCTTCGGGGATCGTGAAGCCCTGCTCGGTCAGGATGGTGATCAGGCGTTCAAAGCCCAGCGACAGTCCGCAGGCGGGGACTTTCAGATTGGTGAATTTGCCGACCATCTCATCGTAGCGTCCGCCTCCGCCGGCCGCGCAGCCCAGGCCCGCCAGTTCGATCTCAAAGATGGGGCCGGTGTAATACGACATGCCGCGCACCAGCGTGGGATCGAATTTCAGGAGGAACGGTGTTTCGGCCACGCTCTCCACCGAGCGGATGATATGCTGCAGATTGCGGATCACCGCTTCGCTGTCTTTGCCCAGACGCAGCGCCAGCTCGTCCAGCGGCGAGTCGGCCTGCTGCAGCGCCGCGAAAAGCTGCAGGTAGGAAGCGGCCTGTTCAGGAGCAAAACCTGCCTCGCACAGTTCGCGCAGAACGCCCTCCGAGCCGATCTTGTCCATCTTGTCCAGGATGATGAACACTTTATCGTACTCTGCTTCGGCAAAACCGCAGCCGGCAGCCATGGCTTTCAGTATACGGCGGTCGTTGATGTGCAGCGTGAACCCCTCGAATCCCAGCTTGCCCAGGAGCGTCGTCGTGGCCAGGATCAGATCGATCTCCGCATCGGCTTCCGGCTCGCCCAGGATGTCGATATCACACTGGTAGAACTGGCGGAATCGGCCGCGCTGCGGCCGGTCGGCACGGAAGACCGGACCGATCTGAAGCGATTTGAAAGGCTTGGGCAGTTCATTGGCATGCGCGGCATAGTAACGCACCAGCGGCACGGTCAGATCGTAGCGGAGACCGCTGTCGGAGAGATCTTCTTCCGTTTTTGCGGTATCGATCTTCAGTTTTTCCCCGCGCTTCAGGATCTTGAAGATCAGTTTCTCATTATCGCCGCCCTGCTTGCTCAGCAGATTCCCCAGGCTCTCCACCACGGGCGTTTCGATGGGGGTGTAGCCGAACCCCTCATACGTGCTGCGGATCAGCCCGATCACGTAGCCGCGCAGCGCCATTTCGGCCGGGAGGATATCCCGCATCCCGGTCACCGGTGTTTTGATCAGCGCCATAACTGTCGTTTCCTTTCGATCATTTCTTCAATGCGTGCCAGGTAGTCCGGCACTTCCTTCACGTTGTCGCAGCGGGTGATCAGGCTGCCCTGCACCCGTTTGCTGATGGTGCCCGCGCCCAGCGCCAGGATGCTCTGCCGCTCTTCCATCATCAGGATGTTGTAGAGGCCCGCTTTCCCGGGGGTCGAGAAGCCGACGTTTTCCAGATTGCCGGCCATGTTTTTCTGCCGGTACAGATAGTAAGGCACCATTCCCAGACGGGCGGCAGTTGATACGGCCAGCCGCATCATCTCCTCGGAGGCCTCCTGGCCGGGGCCGGCGACGACGGTGCCGGCTGCCTCCATTTTCAGACGGGAGGCGCGTTTCACCGCCAGGGCGTGCACCGTCAGACTGTCCGGCGCCAGATCCGCGATCTTCTCCAGCGTATAAGCCACGTCGGAGGGGCTTTCGCCGGGGAGCCCCAGGATCATATCCATATTGATGTTTTCGAAGCCGGCGCTGCGGGCCATTGCGAACGCTTCTTCCACGTCATCGGCACGGTGAAGCCGGCCGATGCGGCGGAGCGTCGCGTCGTTCATGGTCTGAGGGTTGACCGAGATGCGGTCCACGCCGTGTTCTTTCAGGACAGCCAGTTTTTCCGCCGTGATCGAATCGGGCCGGCCGGCTTCCACGGTGAACTCGCGCCGCTTCGAAAGATCGAAACAGTTCCCGATCTGCGTGAGCAGGACGTCGAGCTGGTCAGGCGAAAGGGACGTGGGCGTCCCGCCGCCCAGATAGACCGTGTCCGGCGCGCGACCCGGGAACAGGCCGGCCGTCTCCCGCATCTCGCGGATCAGCGTACCCAGGTACTCGTTCACCCGGTCTTTCCAAACGGCGATCGGATACGAGGCGAAGGAACAGTAGAGGCAGCGGGTCGGACAGAACGGGATGCCGACATACAGGCTGAAATTGTTCTGCCAGTCGGTGCCGCCGAGGATAGCCGCCTCTTCCCGGGCCACGCTCAGCGCCAGATCCAGTTTTTCTTCACTGATCAGGTAGGTCTCCCGCATGCGGCGGCGGATCGTTTCTTCCTCCAGGCCTTCTTCCAGCATGCCCGAGATCAGTTTGGCGGGCCTCACGCCCGTCAGCGTTCCCCAGGGCAGAGTGCGGCCCGTGCGGCGGGACAGTTCCGTGTAAACAGCCTGTTTCATGCGGTTTTTGCGCAGGCTCCGGTCCGGGATCTCCGAGAATGCCGGCACCCGCAGCACTTCGCCCTCCGCCGGCGCCTCTGCGGCGCAGACGATCTCCCTGCCGGGATAGAAAGCGGAAAGCAGACCGCGCACGTCATATTCATATTCCGGATGCCCTTCGGGCAAAAGAAAAGTGATCATAGTTTTTCCGCCAGAGGATTGATGCGGCGCTCGCGCCCGATCGTGCTCGCGCCGCCGTGCCCGGGATACACCGCCATTTCTGCCGGCAGGATCCGCAGCAGACGGCGGACGGAGGCCGTTATGGCGCGTTCGTCCCCGGTGGGCAGATCGCAGCGGCCGAAGCTTCCGGCAAACAGCGTGTCGCCGGAGATCAGAAAGCCCTCGTCCGGGAAATAATAACAGCAGCTGCCGGCGGTATGGCCCGGCGTATGCAGCACGCGGATCTTCAGTCCGGCTGCCTCCAGTTCTTCCCCGTCGCTCACTTCCCGGGCGGCATGCACGGAGCAGGGACGTCCGCAGGAGGAGGAAAGGTTGAGGTCCTCATCCGCCAGCAGCGGCGCTTCCGCACGCCCGGCGATCAGCGGCGCTTTTAGCCGCCGGGACAGTTCCTCCGCAGCCAGGATATGATCGAAATGACCGTGCGTGAGAAGGATGGCTTCCGCCTTCAGACCTTCGCGCCGCACATAAGCGGCCAGAGCCTCCGCATCGTCCGCCGGATCAACGATCAGACATTCTTTGCTGCCGGGCCGGCGGATCAGATAAACGTTGGTGGAGACCATGCCCAGGACGGCGCAGTGTATGACGGCTTTCTCCATTCGCCGGCCTCCTCATCCCGTCGTTCGTGTGACGTCGTAGACGCCCGGCACCTGACGGAGTTTGTTCGTTACGCCCCGGATCTCCTCTGTACCCGAGGTCTGGAACTGAAGCTGCATGAAACCGGCGCCCTGCCGGTTGACGCGGGTGCTGAGCGAGGTGATATTGATGCCCAGTTCGGTCAGAACGCGGGATACATCGGCCAGGATGCCGATGCGGTTGTCCACCTCGAGCGTGAGGTCGACCAGATAGCGCTCGGTATCGGCCTGGCTGTCGGGCAGATGCCACTCGGCCTCGATCAGGCGGGCCCGTTCCGATTCCGGCAGATGAAGGATGTTGATGCAGTCCGTACGGTGGATCGACACACCGCGGCCTCGTGTCACGAAGCCGACGATCTCATCGCCCGGCACAGGACTGCAGCATTTCATGAAGTGGACAGCCAGATCTTCCAGCCCTTCCACGACGATCCCGCCTTTTGTCTTGGACTTGGTCACGGCCTTCTTGGAACTCGAGACCATCATCTCCATGACCTGCTCGTCAGTTAGATGCTTCTGGTCATCCTTGCGCTTCTCTTCGAGCATGCGGTTGACGACCTGGCCTTCCTTGAGACCGCCGTGGCCGATCGACGCCAGCACGGAGTTCCAGTCCTTGAAGCCGTACTTGCGGAAGATCTTTTCCACATATTCCGGCTTCATGAGTTCGGAGATCTGGACGCCCTTCGTCTTGCAGTAGCGGTCGACCATGTCCTTGCCCTTCATGATGTTGTCTTCGCGGTTCTGTTCCCGGAACCACTGGGAGATCTTATTGCGGGCCTGGGTGCTCTTGACGATATTGAGCCAGTCGCGGCTGGGGCCGCGGGAATTCTGCGAAGTGATGATCTCCACCCGGTCGCCGTTCTGGATCACGTAATCGATGGGAACGAGCTTGTCGTTGACGCGGGCGCCGACCATCTTGTTGCCCACCGCCGAATGGATGCTGTCAGCCAGGTCGATGGGCGTGGAGCCTTTGGGCAGATTCTTGACGTCGCCCTTCGGCGTGAAACAGTAGACGTTGTCCGTAAAAATATCCAGGTCGGTCTTTACGGAATTCATGAATTCCCGGTTGTCCGACATGTCCTGCTGCCATTCCAGGATCTGGCGCAGCCAGTTGAGTTTCTCTTCTTCGCGGGTGGTCGCGTCGTTGGCGCGGCCTTCCTTGTATTTCCAGTGCGCCGCGACACCGTATTCCGCGATCCGGTGCATCTCATACGTGCGGATCTGCACTTCGAAAGGGATGCCCGTGGCGCCGATGACCGTTGTGTGCAGCGACTGGTACATGTTGGCCTTGGGGATCGCGATATAATCCTTGAAGCGGCTCGGCATGGGCGTATACATCTCATGGATGATACCCAGCACCGCATAGCAGTCGGGAACGGTATCCACCAGCACGCGTATCGCAAACAGGTCGTAGATCTCGTCCAGCGAGCGGCCCTGGTTGACCATTTTCTTGTAAATGCTGAAATAATGCTTGACGCGGCCGTAGACGTGCGCCTTGATGCCCGCCTCGCTTAAATGCTGCGAGACGGCCTGTACGATATGCTGGATGAAATCTTCCCGCGCATGCGAGCGCTTGTCGATATCTTCTACGATGCTGCGGTACTTTTCCGGTTCGAGGATGGCCAGGCTCAGGTTGTCCAATTCCATTTTTACGCGGAAGATCCCGAGACGGTCTGCGAGCGGTGCGTAGATATCCAGCGTTTCAGAGGCCTTCTCGCGCTGCTTTTCCGGAGGCATGGAGGCGATGGTCCGCATGTTGTGAAGACGGTCTGCCAGTTTGACGATGATGATCCGGATATCCTTGGACATGGAGAGGAACATCTTGCGCAGGTTCTCCGCCTGCATCTCCAGCTTGTCTCCCGTGCCCAGCGACAGCCGGGTCAGTTTGGTGACGCCGTCTACGATCAGCGCGACGTCCGGACCGAACTGCTTTTCGATCTCGGGAAGGGTCACATCCGTATCCTCGACCACATCGTGAAGCAGACCGCCCATGATGGTCTCTTTATCCATCTCCAGCTCCGCCAGGATGAGGGCCACGTGGACCGAATGATTGATGTAGGGTTCTCCGGAGCGACGCAGCTGGCCGTCATGCGAGCCTTTCGCCAGACGGTAGGCCGCCTCGATCTGCGACATGTCGTCGGAAGGATGGTAACGTCGCACATGTGCCAGAAGCTGGGCAAAGAGCTGGTCGGAGTCCTGTTCAGGCGTGAACGACTGCAGCATCTCGTCTTCATCGGACAGGGAAAGCGTGTGCTGCGTCATGAGGGTCTCGATCTCGGGGCGCAGTTCGCTGTCCGCTTCATCCGGGACGGGCGCGGCTTCTCTGAGCTCAGGTTCGGTTTGACGGAGATCTTCTGTCATGGGCAGTCCTCCTTTCTCCGTTGTTTTGGCAGGTCCCAGGCCGGGGATGCGGCC
>JAGDDE010000086.1 GCA_017958185.1 Lachnospiraceae bacterium
AACCGATGACCGTTCACTCGTCCGCCTGCGGCCCTTCCGCTATCGTTTCCTGCGCCTCTCCCGCGGCCGGCTGCACGGCTTTCTTTCCTCCGGGCAGAAGCGGTTCCACGACCCTGAACAGCATCGGGTACAGCCCGATCACGCTGAAAATGACCACCGCATAGCGGATGCTGCGCACCGCAAAGGCAGCCGCCGTGCCGGACTCCAGGAATTCCGAAGAAAACGGCAGTTTCAGCACGGTATTGAGCGCAAAGAACGCACCGACACCGCCTGCCAGCCGCAGCACCATAAACAGCGGATTGCGGGTGTTCTCAAACTTCACAAAGCGCCGCTCAAACAGATCGCCGCATGCCATGCCGGCCATCATGCCAAAGGCGGTAAAATAGTCGTTGGTCGTGCAGTAGAACAGGCCAGGCACCGCAGTCGCCAGGAGCAGCGCATATAGTGCCCAGCGCGCTTTGATCATCTTTTCCAGCACCGTCACGATGACCATGGCAAACAGGCCCAGCGCCCAGCCGGCCAGCACGTCCGTGGGATAATGCACGCCCAGCACAAAGCGCGAAATACCCACCAGGAGCGTCAGGACGGCGGCCGTCACCGTCACCCAGCGCTTCTTTAGCGTGAGCGCTGCGGTCCCGTACGTGGCCGCCGCGCTAGAGGAATGCCCGCTCGGGAACGAATACCCCTGCGCCGCCACGTCCATGATATCCGCACCGGCATCTACCGGCTTTAAGCACTGCACCGAGGGGTGCGCCATGTACGGCCGAAGCCGCAGCGCCAGGTTCTTGGCCATGGGGTTCCACACGGAAACCGTCAGCAGGCTCATGCCCACCGTCGCGCCTACCTTCTTGTCCCAGCACCAGTACAAAAAGCCCAGAATAGCCACCAGAAACAGCTCCTCGCCAAAGTTGGAAAGGAACGAGGCGATAGCCGCGCCGAATGTTCCCACGTGCGCCTGGAGCCACTCGATGAGCGCCGGCTCCCAGTCAAAGTAAAATACATTGCCCATGATACACTCTCCGTTTTTCCAAAATTCTATGCCGACGGCGCTTCTCCGGGCCGAAAGACCGTTCCGGACCCTCTTCCCACAGCCCGGCGCCCGTATGCTTCTGTGCCCGTATCATACCATTTTGCGCGCCCGTTTGACAAGGACGCCTTCCCTCAGCAGCCAAAGAGCTGCGCGGTCTTTTCCATGCGCTCCGCCACGGCCACGCCGAAGGGGCAGCGGCTTTCGCACCCGCGGCAGCCTATGCAGGCGGAGGCCGTCACCGGCAGCGCTTCGTAATGCGCCTGCACGCTTTCCGGCACCCGGGGCTGCTGCACGGCCAGGTCGTAGAACTTGTTGACCATGGCAATATCGATGTTCATGGGGCAGGGCCGGCAGTGCCCGCAGTAGGTGCACTGGCCGCTGTAGGCATGCAGCGGCGCCCCGGCGATGACCGAGGCATAATCCTTTTCCTCCTCCGGGGCCGTCTCATAGCGGACCGCCGCATCCACCTGCTCTTTGGTATCGAAGCCGCACAGCACGGAGCATACGCCCGGCCGGGTGAGCGCGTAGTGCAGGCACTGCAGGGGCGTGAAAGCCGTGCCGAACGGCGAGGTCTTCGCGTCGAACAGCCGCCCACCGAAGAAGCCCTTCATGACCGTGATGCCCACATTTTTCTGCTCGCAGAGGCGGTACAGCGCCGCCCGCTCCGGATCGATGCCAGCGTATCCGGCTCCCGTATAGTCGTCGAACAGCTCGTCCAGGTCCTCCGTGGCCGGCCGCATATCAAACGCCGGATTGACGGAAAAAAGCATCATCTCTACGATCCCGGACTCTGCCGCCTGCAGCGCCACGCGCGGATTATGCGTGGAGATGCCGATATGCCGCACCGTGCCCCGCTCCTTCATGCGCAGCAGTTCGTCCAGATACGCAGAGCCCTGAATGCGGTCCCAGTCGCTCTGTTCGTCCACATAGTGGATCATGCCTAGGTCTATGTAGTCCGTCTTCATGCGGCGGAGCAGATCCTCAAAAGCCGTGACGGCTTCCTTGATGTCCCGCGAGCGCACATACTGCCCGCCCTGCCAGGTGGAGCCGAAATGCCCCTGTACGATCCACTCGTCCCGGCAGCCCTGCATGGCCGCCCCGATGATATCGCGCGACTTGGGGTCGGACATCCAGCAGTCCACGATATTGATGCCCTGTTCGTGCGCATAGCGCAGCAAGTCCACGGATTTCTGCGTCTCATGGCGTTCCAGCCACTCTCCGCCAAAGCCTACCTCGCTCACCGCAAGGCCTGTTTTTCCTAGGGTACGGTACTTCATAAACGTCCTCCTGTTGGGGTATAGGATCCCCGCGCCGGGCGGGAGTGGTGCTTTAGTGTTTTTGCTGGTACTCCAGCATAATCGTCATTCTTCCCAACGCTTTTTTCCGGCACAGTACGGACAGCCGCTATTCTTACGGGAATATACTACGGCAGACCAGCTGTGACCTTTCACGCAGCGCCACACGATCCGTTTGGTCGATCCGACGGTTACATCCTGCGGGGTCAGCGGGTAGTTGGCTTTGAGATCCCACTCTGCGGCCAGATCCGGACGATGGTCTGCCAGGGTGCCCCGTTCCGTGAGCCTTTTTTTCCGGAACGTAACAACACATTTTTTCTTGCCGCATGCAGGACAGCCTTCTCCCCCCTTCGCTCTTGCACTGATGGCCGCCTGCCAACTGTACCCGCATACCGGGCAGAGCCACCACGGCTTCTGATCGGAACCCGCAGTGACTTCATCCGGCGTGAGCGGCGCATTCTTTCCATAATCCCACTGCTTCGTAAGCTCCGGGTAGTGCTCTCTTAAACTTCCCCTCTGACTGACAAAGGTCTTCAGTCGGCTGTCCCTTGATTTCTTTCGACTGCATTTTGGACAGTTTGCCCCTGAAACACGGGTAACCACCGGCGTTTTCCACTCCCAGGAACAGACGCCGCACTTCCACCAAAAGCCTTTATTGTTTCCGGGACTGATCCGGTTAGGAAGGACTGTGCCGTTCTTCGTCGGATGCCACTGCGCCGCGATCTCAGGGTGCAGTGTAGCCAGATCATTATAGCCCGGAATGATCTTTTTTCCGCCGCAAACCGGGCATCCGCCTCCCCGATTCGTTCTGCTGTGAATAGACGCTTCCCAGTCGAAGCCGCATACGCCGCAATCCCACCAAACCTTCCTGTTAGATCCTCCAGTTACAGCGTCGGACGATAAACTGTTTTTTGAACTCCATTGCGATGCGATCTCCGGGTATAATGTCGCCAGATCATTATACCCTTTCTTCACTGTCTTGCCGGCGCAGACCGGGCAGCCCACGCCGGAACTCCTATCGGAAATCATTCTGGCATACGTCGTCTTGCACACCGGACAGTCGAAATAAGCAATATGGTTGCTCCCGCAGCTGAAGGATTCCGGCCTCAGATCTCCGTTTTTCGAAATGCTCCACTCAGCCGCATATTCCGGATATCTGGCCGCAAAATTGTTTTCTTTCCGGGAGATGATATATTGCTCTTTGATCGATATATGATCCCGTTTGACATTCACTTCCGGGCAGGGAAGGTCCAGTATCCCAAACAATGCTCGGATCCCCCACTCTAAGACCTTGTCCGAGATATGGTAGGTATAATCGGTCTGCAGCTCTATCCTGTCCCCGCAGATTCTGTTCTCGTCACCCTCTTCAATAACGATCATCCGGAGGCCCTTTTGCCTCAGATACTCGAGTTTTTCCCGGTCCTTTGAGTCACGCTTTTTCTTGTGATAATACTTCCCGTTATACTCGATCCCGGTACTCATAGCCGGCAGAAATATATCGATCTCTTTCCCGAACTCGCGGCTTCTGTTGTGCGTCTCTGTGGCCTTTGTCAGGTAAAAAAGAAAGCTCTGCTCCTGAAAAGAAGTCCCTTTTTCTTTCAGACAGTTCGGGCAGCTCTCCCTGTTCACAACACGGCTTCCGATCCTCTTTCGGAACGAAAAACCGCAGGTCCGGCATCGCCAGTAAACGGGCTGATTCGACTTAGGAAGGTAATCCTGCGGTTTCCCGGGATTGCGATCATAGTCCCATTCCGAAGCGATCTCCGGATAAAGCGTCAGAAGATCGTTTTCTCCCACGATCGGCTTTTTGTTGGAACAATACGGACAACCCGATCGCATGACCGTTCTGTGATCGATGCGCGACTGGTACGAATGGCCCCTGGGACAGATCCAGTACACCTTCTTTGTGCTTCCGAATCCCACCTGATCCGGCTCTAGCGGCGCGTTCCGTTCGTGATCCCACTGAGCAGCTATTTCGGGATATTTGTCCTGCAAAGAACATGAGAATTGCTCCACAGCTGAAATCTCCTGTCAATCAGTAACTGTCTCTTTCTGTGCCCGGCACTGTTTCCGAACACCTCTTTTTATCCGTTCCGTAATAGCGCAGATTTCTCTGACGAAAGAATTGCCATCTATTGCCAAAGGGGTAATATCTGCCTCATATTCTTCAATCGTCAAGCAATCATTTCCGGCAGCGTGCATCCAATGATTCCGTAAATCGACCCATTTCTGAATCTGTTCGAGAAAGGGTGCATCCGTAGCGCCATATTTTGAAACCAGTTTTCCGGATTTAGTATTTCTCTGGGCATTGATCAACATCCGCGGAACATGCGTGCATTGTTGTATCATCTCGTCAGGGTATTTTTCTTTCTTGAAGGTCTTGATAAAAGCCGCCGGAGCCAAAGGAATACCCGTATCCAGAAGTTTCCACTGCGGCTCAGTTTGAAGCTTTTTGCCCGCTTTCAGATCGTCAATCAAATACCCTATCATCTTGGGGCTTCCGTCCGCTTTTTTCGGATCCAATCCCGCCAGCCTTACTAAGGACTTGATGCGATCATCGATGATCATATACTCTACAAAAACAGCCTCAAAGAAGTATCTCTCTTGAATTGATTTTTCTATTTTATCAATCAAGAGTTTATACCAGCTTCCCTTATTCGAAGAACCCCTTGTTGTACTTGTACTCATTTCAAAACCCTCAATACGAATTCTTCGGTTCGAGCACCCCTATCGTCGGCGCCATGAATCCGGAACCTATGAGCAGGCAATCGTCCAGATGTGCGGATTCTGCTTCATTCTTTCTGAACGAGTTGTAAAAGAACTTCCCTTGCACCATCGACGCAGCATT
>JAGDDE010000087.1 GCA_017958185.1 Lachnospiraceae bacterium
GGACTGACCAAGGCACGCAGAGAGGCCGACTGACCCCGAAGGATCAGCCGGCCTCTCTGTATGTTCCCGCGCCTTTCTGCGCTTCCTTCCGCATATCCGCCGAACCGAAGGGGCTGCGGCGGGCGGAGCATCGCGGGACCGGCGCAGGGAAAGCGGCAGATGCCCGGTCTCAAAGGATATCGGCCTGCAGGCGGTCCGGCAGGGCAGCGGACGCTGCGTTCCGTATCGCCAGCAGAACGTCCCTTGAAGGATGCTTCACGAACAGCGTGCGACGGTATACGTCTTTCAGTTTGCCGGCCACGCCTTCCGCAGGACCGATCACCTCCGCGCCCGTATCGGAAAAACGCCGGATAAGCGCCGCTTTCAGGCGCTGCGCGGTCCGCTCGGTCTCAGCCTCTTCCTTTCCGAGCACGGACATGGATAAAAGACCGCCGGCGGGCGGATAGTGCATAAGACGGCGGAAACTCATCTCCTCCCGGAAAAAAGCGTCATAGTCCTGGGCGGCTGCCGACGTGATGGCGTAGTGCGAGGGCTGATACGTCTGGATCACGACCTCTCCCGGCGCGGTGCTGCGTCCGGCGCGTCCGGCAGCCTGCGTCAGCAGGGCGAACGTTTCTTCGGCGGATCGGTAATCGGAGGAGTGCAGCGAAAGATCCGCCGCCAGGATCCCGACGAGCGTCACATGCGGGAAATCGTGTCCCTTGACGATCATCTGCGTCCCGACCAGGATATCCGCATCTTCCCGGGAAAAAGCGGAAAGGATGCGGCTGTGGCCGCCCTTGCCGGCCGTAGTATCCGCGTCCATGCGCAGGACGCGCGCCTCGGGGAAGGCCTTCTGCACCAGGGTCTCCACCTTCTGCGTACCGGTGCCGAAAGCGCCGATATACGGGGAGCCGCACTCCGGGCAGCGGTCCGGCATGGACGTACGGTATTCGCAGTAATGGCAGTGCAGCCTGCTGTGTTCCCGGTGCAGCGTCAGAGAGACGTCGCAATGCGGGCATTTCAGCACTTTGCCGCAGGAGCGGCACGAGACGAAGCCGGCGTAGCCTCGGCGGTTGAGGAACAGCATGACCTGCTCGCGGCGGGCCAGACGGTCTTCCGTTTTCTGCACCAGCAGACGGCTGAAAATGCTTTTGTTGCCTTCTTTCAGTTCCTGCCGCAGATCGACGATGCTCACGGCGGCCAGGCGGCTGCCGGCAACAGCGCGGTGCGGCAAAGCGATCCGACGCATACTGCCTTCCAGACAGCGCTGATAGCTTTCCAGCGAGGGCGTGGCGCTGCCCAGCACCAGCCCGGCACCGGTCAGCTGCGCCAGTTTTTCCGCCACTTCGCGGCTCTGATACCGCGGCGACAGATCGCTGCGGTAGGCGCCGTCGTGTTCTTCGTCGATGATGATGAGTCCCAGATCGGGGAAAGGAGCGAACAGCGCCGAACGCGGGCCCAGAAGAAGATCCAGCTCCCCGCGGCGCGCCCGTTCCAGGTTTTCCGTTTTTTCTCCCTGCGACTGCTGCGAATGCAGCATGCCCACGCGGCTGCCGAAGCGGCTCCGGAAGCGCCGCAGGTTCTGATAGGTGAGGCCGATCTCCGGGATCAGCAGGATGGTCTGGCGGCCGGCGGCGATCTCATCGGCGATGAGACGCATATACACTTCCGTTTTTCCGCTGCCGGTCACGCCGAAGAGCAGGCAGGGCCGGTTCGCCCCCGCCCGTTCCTTGCGGACGGCCGCCACGGCCGCTTCCTGGTCCGCCGTCAGCGCGGGCGCCGGCACGATCTCCTCCTTTTCCGGGAGCGGGACCGATTCCACGAGCGTTTTGCGCTTTTTTACCGAGGTGCGGACCGGCAGCGCGGCTTCGATCGCCTGGTGCATGGTGCAGCCGTAGCGCTCTTTCATCCAGCCGGCCAGCTCCATGGCCCGGTCATCCGCCGGCACCTGCCGTTTGGAGATCCCCAGGATCTCGCGGACCCGGGACGAATCGACCGGCGCTTCCTGCCGGAAATCCACGATATAGCCGGTCTTCTGCTGCGCCCCGAACGGGATATCGACTTTATAGCCGAGCTTAAGCTGTCCCTCCAGCGCGGCGGGCACCGCATAGGTGAAGGGACGGTCCAGACTTTTGACACTTACGTTAACGATCACATCGGCGTACATAAGGCATCGGCGATCTCATTCAGCTTCATGCTGTTGGAGCCCTTGAGCAGCAGCGTATCGCCGTCCGCTGCGATCTCCCGCAGGATCCGCACGGCATCTTCCCGGTCCTGTGCCCGGAGCACGGTCCGTCCGGCCGCGGTAAGCTCGGCTTCCGTGTCGCGGATAGCGTCCCCGAGGGTAAGGAAGAGCTCGATGGGCAGGGCAGCCGCATACCGGCCGACCTCCCGGTGCAGGGGAGCGCTCATCTCTCCCAGTTCTTTCATATCGGCCAGCAGGGCGATCCTGCGGCCCGGAGCACGGCAGAGCACGTCCAGCGCCGCCTTCACCGAAGGCACGCTGGCGTTGTAGCTGTCGTCGATCACGGTCAGTCCGCCCGCGCGGCGCAGCTGCAGCCGGCGCGAGAATCCGCCGTACTCTGCCAGTTTTTCGGCGGCTTCCTGCGGGTCGATGTCCAGCGAGGCGGCAGCGGCCACCGCCGCCAGCGCGTTCAGCACGTTGTGGCGCCCCGGCACCTGCAGCGAGCAGGCAAAGCGCCTCTCCTGCGGGAAACAGGGGCCCGACAGGATCACGTCAAAGGTCTGAGCGAATGCGTCCTCGCGGACGTTTTCGGCCCGTACCGCGGCCGCAGGCGAGAACCCGTAGCCCAGCGTAGCAAACGGAGCCTGTCCCAGACGGGCGGCGAGCAGGTCGTCATCCGCGCAGAGCACGGCCGTCTGATCCGGACGCAGGAAAGACGTGATCTTCCATTTTTCCTCCAGGATGCCTTCCCGGCTTCCCAGAAACTCAATATGGGACGTCCCGATGTTCGTGATCACTGCCGCCGTCGGACGGGCCAGATCGGCCAGAAGGTCCATCTCGCCGGGCAGACTGATGCCCATCTCCAGCACCGCCGCCGAGGCGGAGGAGTCCATGTGGCACAGCGTGATCGGGAGCCCGATGGGGCTGTTGAAATTCTTTTCGGTCCCGGTGACCGGTCCGCCGGCCGAAAGCGCGAGTTTGATCATTTCCCGTGTGGTCGTCTTGCCCACACTGCCGGTCACGCCGACTACGGGGCCTTTGTACGCGGCGCGGAAATGCCGGCCCAGCGCCTGCAGGGCCTTTTCGGTATCTCTGACCAGGATGAGCGGACGGCTGTGCGGCGCTGCCTCCGGATCGGAAGTCAGCGAGGCGGCGCAGCCCGCGGCAAAGGCGCCGTCGATGAAACGGTGCCCGTCGGTCCGCTCGCCGATGATCGGAACGAACAGATCGCTGCCCAGCGAGACCCGCGAGTCCGTCGTAACGTGCCGCAGCACGGTCTCTTCTCCCGGTCCCAGCACTCTTCCGCCGCAGACGGCGGCTGCTTCCCGTACCGTGATCTCCATCTCTTCTCCTTGTCCGCCGCTCAGGCCAGTCCGTTTTCGCGCTTCCAGTCTTCGAACTGGCTGCGGTCCATCATGACCTGACGCGCCTTCGTGCCTTCGTCTTTTCCTACGATGCCTTCGTCTGCCAGCTGGTCCATCATGCGGGCCGCGCGGTTGAAACCGATGCGGAAGACCCTCTGAAGGTTGCCGATGGAGGCTTTTTCGTTATCGATGATATATTCCGCTGCCCGTACGAACAGTTCGTCGCGCTCGTTTTCGGCGTTCGGGTCATGTTCGCCGCCTTCGGTCCCCATCCAGGACAGCCGCTGGTCCAGCTCGCTGACCGCGGGCGATCGCTGCGCTTTCCAGAACTCTGCCACGCGTTCCACTTCTTCATCCGAAACAAAGACGCCCTGCACGCGGACAGGCTTGGGATACCCGGTCGGGTAATAGAGCATGTCGCCCTTTCCGAGCAGCCGCTCCGCGCCGTTCATGTCGATGATGGTCCGCGAGTCGACGCCTGAGGACACCGACAGCGCGATGCGGGACTGCACGTTGGCCTTGATCAGACCGGTGATGACGTTGACGGACGGACGCTGCGTGGCCAGGACCAGGTGGATGCCGGCCGCACGGGCCAGCTGGGCCAGACGGCAGACCGCCTGCTCCACGTCGCTGGCGGAGACCATCATCAGGTCGGCAAACTCGTCGACGATGACCACGATCTGCGTCATAGGCTCGTAGTCCTCGTATTCCTCCGGGTTTTCGCGGATCTTCGCGTTATAACTCTTGATATCGCGCACGTTCAGGTCCGCGAACTTCTTATACCGGTTACTCATCTCCTTGACCGCGCCGTTCAAGGCCTCGGCCGCGAGCTTGGCGTCCTTGACCACCGGGATCCGCAGGTGCGGGATGCCGTCGTAAATGCCCAGTTCGACCTGTTTGGGGTCGATCATGATCATCTGCACTTCGTCCGGCTTCGCCTTATACAGGATGCTCACGATGATGGAGTTGATGCAGACCGATTTGCCGGAACCGGTCGCGCCGGCGATCAGCAGATGCGGCATGCGGGCCAGATCGGAGATCACGGTCTTGCCGGCGATATCTTCGCCCAGCGTGAAGCTGAGTTTGGAGTTCGAGCGGCGGAATTCATCCGATTCCAGCAGATCGCGCATGCGCACCGTCTGGTTTTCCGGATTGGGGACTTCGATGCCCACCGCCGATTTGCCCGGGATGGGCGCCTCGATACGGATATCCGTCGCGGCGAGGCTGAGTTTCAGGTCGTCCTGCAGCGAAACGATGCGGCTGACCTTGACGCCCTGCTCCGGACGCAGCTCAAAGCGCGTGACCGTAGGGCCGACACTGATATCCACACAGGTGACATCCACGCCGAAGTTCCGCAGCGTATTTTCCAGCGTGGCCGCCGTCCGCTTCAGATCGGCTTCTTTCATGGTCTGACTGCGCTCCCCGCGGATCAGAAGATCGGTGGAAGGCAGGAAATATTCTTTCTTTTCGGGAACGATCGGCTGCAGGGAGGCTCCCGAGGAACCCTGTGCGGTCCCCGAGCCCGAAGCGCCGCGCAGACTGCCGCCCGAGACGCCGGCCGCCTTGAAGTTGGAGCCGTCCGCCGCACGCGGCGCTTTGGCGCCCTCTTCCGGCGTCAGCTGTCTGGTAAATGTCGTGCTTCCGGAGGACGAACGGTCCTTCCGTTCGGTGAAGATCGATCCGCCGGGATCCAGCAGGCTTTCTTCGTAAGCGGTCTTCGCGCCGGATAAGCGGTCTTTTGCTTCGGTCCCGGCAGTTTTGGCGCTGCGTATGGACTGAGCCGGCTTCTTCTCCTGAGGCTCCAGGATCCCGCTGGCGGTCACGCCGCTGCTCACGACACGGCCCGAGCCGCTCTTTGCCGCCGGAGTCTCCGCCCTCGCAGCTCCCGCAGCGGCAGCGCCGATACCGGTCATGGCAGCGGCAGTTCCCGCGGCGGCTGCGGCGGCTCCGGAAACGGCTGCCGCCCCTGTTACAGCGCTGCTGCGGGCTTTTTCGGAGGCAGCGGGCTTCTCTGCGGCAACCGTTTGCTCACGCGCAGCGGTACGCGGTCCCGGGATCCGGGCCGCATCGCCGCTTTTCCGGCGCTGTCCGTTCTTTTCCTCTTCTGCCTCCCGCGCCAGCTGCTCAAAGAGCGCTTTTTCCTCTTCATCGGCAAAGGCGGGGATGCGGCCGGCGCCGGATGCGGCTTCCGCCGTTCCCGGTCTCTGCGCTTCCGGGCTGTCTCCGCCGCGCGGATCTTCCCACAGCGGCTTTCTGGCCCGGCGCGCGGCTTTTCCTTCGGCCGGCGTTTCCACCGCGCCCGCAGAAGGGGCCCGGGCGGGACGCTCCTCCGGCTGATAGAGCGAGACGGCCGGCTTTTTCCGGCGTCCTCCGTTTTCGGCGCTGTATTCATCCAGAAGGCTCAGTTCGCTGAGCGTGCGGCTGTCCCGGCGCACCTGACCGGTTTCTTCTTCCATCCGGCGGACGATCTCATCGATGGGCGTGCCCTCCAGTTCAGGCGGGAGCGAGGAGACGTTGAGATTGTCCCAGTCGATCGGCTCCGGGGCAGTGCCCGGCATTTCTTTCGTTTCTTCCGGCGATGCGGCTGCCGCTGTCGCGGACCTTTCTCCCGCGCTGTCCGCAGCCGGCGCTTCCTGCGCCGTCTTCGCTGCCGTTTCTTCTTTTTTGGTTTTCTTCTTTTCGGTCCTCTCCGGTGCCGGCTCTTCGTTCAAAAGCGCGGCCGCTCGGGCCTGCGGATCGTCCGCCGGGGCCTGTTTCCGGGCCGCTGCCGCGTTGTTCTGCGCCGCTTCCATGGCCAGGGCGATCTCGCGGTCGGCCTTCTCGCGGGCCTCGCGGAGTTTCTCCTCCCGCTCTTTGCGCAGACGGTTCAGGCGTTCTTCTTTTTCGGCCCGCGCCTGTGCGCGGAGACGTTCGTTCTCGGCTGCCGCTTCCTCGGCGCGGCGGGTCTCCTGAGCCAGTTTTTCCTCCCGGCGCAGTTCCCGGTCCAGACGCTTGTCTTCGCGCTCTTCCCGCAGACGGCGCGTCTCCTGCCGGACGGCCTGAGCCGCTTTTTTGCTGCGCTCCCCGATCGCCGTAAGGATCGCCTTGCCGCTCACGATGCCGATGCCGGCGATCAGCACGGCAAACAGGATGATGTACGCGCCGATCTTTCCGACGGCGGGCACCAGCAGTTTATACCACAGTCCGCCCAGCCAGCCTCCGGCAAAGGGCTCGCGGCCGTTCCGGTAGAAGTCGGCCAGGGTCCATTCCGGGGTAGGCGGATCGTACTGTCCCGCCAGCGCCATGGGGGCGCAGACGGCGGAAAAGATCACGAGAAACACCAGCACCCGCAGCAGGGTGTTGGCCGGATATTTTCGAATATTGACGGCTATGAAAACGACCAGGAACAAAAGAGCGAACGGCAGCACCCAGGCCAGCATGCCGCTGATCCCGAACTCGATATCCGCGAGCGTCTTTCCGATGTTCCCTATGAGCCCGAACAGGCTGAGGAACAGGATCGCCGCGACGGCGATCATGACGATCACGGTGACCTCTCTGCCGACGCCGCTCCGCTTCGCCGTTTCCTTCGTCTGGGAACTGCGGGCCGTACGGCTGCCGGCCGATCTCGTCACGGACGACGAGGAGGAGCGGCTCCCCGTGCTGCTTTTTTTTGCGGACGCCGTGTTCTTTGCCGCAGCCGTGCTCTTGCTGCCGGAGCTGCTCTTAGCCGCCGAGCGCTGAGCTGTGCGGGACGCGGCGGAGGAAGTGCTCCGGGAGGACGCGGCAGGGCTTTTGGACGCCGTGCTGCTCTTTGCGGATGCGGCTGCTTTTACCGCCGTGCTTTTCGTCGTATTCTGAGTCCGCGCCGCTGTGCTCCGGGACGTGCCCGAAGACTTCGCGGCCTGCGCGGACGATGCGGTTTTCTTTTTCGTTTCTGCTGCCAAAATCATGACCTCCGTTTTGCGCATACTTGGATGTATTATACCTCAAAAGCGCAGGAAAATCCAGTCTTTTGCCCCGGACCCTCCGCCTGTTTTGTACGATCTTTCCTTCTCGGGCCGGATCCCGGCCTTCTCTACTGCCGGTAGAGCGGTTTTTTCGCCCGGTAGAGCCGCCGTTTCCGTCTGTGGGAGAGCTACACCCGCACAGGAGAATGCCGCCGCATCCCTTTCGGTTTCCTCCCGCCTCCGTCCGTGGTAGGCTGAGGCCATACGAAACAGAAAGGAGCGCTCCTATGACGACTTCCCGTGAACTGACCGACCTGACACTTCCCGCTGCCCCGGGGCTTCCGCTGCCCGAACATCTGA
>JAGDDE010000088.1 GCA_017958185.1 Lachnospiraceae bacterium
CAAGTTTGACTTTGATGACATTGCCGAACTCAGACGGCAGCGCGCCGAAAGAGACCGGCAGGCCAAACTGAGACGGGATTTGGATGAACTGCACCCTGTGTTTGCAAACGATCTGGCGGATAAAGGGTTCTTTCTTCCACAACTGATACGGCTTACCGAGATGGATAAGAAGCATGCGCTCAGCACAGTCTGCAAGGGCTCGATCGGTCATGAAACACTGGTCAAGGATCTGCGTATCGTAACTGTTTACTCGGATCAGACAGCGGAGTGGGGCCTGCAGTTTTATCCCGACAGGAATCAGGATTTCTATTTTGTGAATCCGACAGATTCCTCCAGGTATATTGGTATCGATCACTTTTTCGATTACATGCGTCAGGCTCGTGTCAGCGAACTTCAGAGGATCGCTCAGGATCTGGGTGCGAAGTATTTCAAGGTTACGATGAAGGAAATGAAAAAATCCCTTTTCAAAAGGGCGATGGCTGAGAACGCCGCAGCCAGCGGGCCCCTCTTCGGCAGGAAATCGGGGGTCAAAGAACATGTCGAGTCTTCCTTCGCCCAAAATGACTTGTCTGACGGTGAAATCGCAGCTGAAACCACTTTTGCAGGCCACGCGCCGAGACGTCCCACGTTGGTCTATTATAAAAATGAGCCGCAGATCCAGGCCCTGGTCGACATGCGCATGGATTACGAGAGGAACGGCATCACCGAGCAGCATCTCTCTTTGAGATGCATGCATTCCTCCGGCATCACGGAAAAGGTGGCGGCTAACATCGATGCGGCCTTCAGCGCGATGAAGATCACCGGCAATACGACGTTCACCAGTGAAGCGCAGAACGAAGTCCGGCAGATCTTTGAATATGACATCCTTTTCTGAAAACAGAACGGAAAAGGGCGGATCTCAGGATCGAAGAAACAGGAGGACCAGTATTAATTCCCGCGGGAGAAGGTGTCCCGGATATAGCTTTTGTAATCATTGCCCCCCTTCGCAGCAATAACAATCCCTCTTACAGGCTGCTCTTTTGAGCTGAACAAGCCCTCTCAAGAAAGGAAGGATGTTACCGCATGACAAAAGCCGAAATGACCCTCTTCAATGACATCTTTGAACTGTTCAGCCCGGCGTGGCCGGAAAGCGAGATCGAGAAAGCATACGGCGACATGAAGTTCGCGGAAGCGGTCAAGGCTCGCCTGAAAGAACAGATGCAGATCTTCGCGGCTGTGCTGCGGCTGGATGAGCAGCCGATTTTCAACTCGCAGGTCTCACTGAAGAACTGCCCGCCCATGAACGAGGAGGAGATCCGGCAGTTCATTGAGAAAAGGCAGAAGAAGGGCGATCACTGGACGCCGGAGGAGGTCAGAAGTACGTATGGGTTCTATTCTCTGGATGAAGCGCTTCGCGCCAGGAAGCGCGAGCTGAATCCCGATCCCCTTGCGCGGCTTATGGAACAACTGATCGATCCGGACTGACAGCCTGACGCAAAAAAAGAGATCCCGGGGCAACTTGGGATCTCTTTTTGGTAAACAGGCAAACAATCTCCGTCGCGATACGTCCAACGAAAAACACCCGGTGCCGGAACTTTCGATGGAAATCGAAATCCGGCCTTGTTTTTTTTCTCCCGATATGTTACAATAATATCGTTCCGGCAAGCAGAGATCACTCGAAGTAGTTGAGCAATGTGTATCGTTTGTCCTGTTTATGTAAGTGAGCGGTCAAGCGAAAAACTCTACGAATACTATTACGATTGATTTTGACCTTACCGACGGGCAATGATCGTACGCCGAATCATTGTCCGATATCAGGACAGGTCATTTTTTGTTGCCCGGAACCAATACTATTCATCGGAGGGTAACAATGAAAACACAAAAACCGCTGAAACTATGCGAATTGAAAGCAATTCGCCGGACACTGTTCGAAAGAACCGGGTGTCAGCTCGAGGATTATCTGATCGAACAGGCTTTTACCAGAAGCTCCTATGCCAGACGGTACGGCGGAGGAAGCAATGAAAATCTCGAGTACATCGGCGATACGATACTCGGATATCACATTGTTCGTCAGCTTTATGATCACTATGGAACGGTTCATTCTGATGAGGAAGAATGCATCTACACTTTCAGGGCACACGAAAAGGATTTTACCGCACTGAAAGGCAGGATCGTCAGCAATCGTACACTGGCAGCGATCATCGACGATTGGGACGTATGCCGGTATCTGATCGTCGGACAGTCAGATATCGATAATGAGGTCGACAAACAGGTGAAAATCAAAGCTGACCTGCTCGAAGCCATTATCGGAGCCTATGCAGTTCAGACAAAATGGGACTCAGGGGTCATGGAGCGCATCATCTCCGCCATTCTGCCCGTTGAGCAGTTTATCGTGGAGTATGAGAAAACGCAGTATCGTCCCCCGCAGTTCGATCCGGACAATGCCGTCAATACACTGAAAGAGCTGGCTGAACACGAAAAATGCTCCTTCCCGGTGTATAAGATCAGCGGTCCGGAGATGCTCGGGCATGACAGATCCGGCAGACCCAAATGGTCGTGCAGCTGTATGGTCCGGGAGAAAGGCATAAGCAAAGAGGTATTTGCCAATTCAAAAAAGGAAGCCAAGAAGTATGCTTCCTACCTGGTGCTTTGCGATTTATATGAACTGCCAAACCAATACGGGCCGTGTAAAAAACTGCCGGTATGGTATTGGGATAACGGTGAACTGACTCCTGACGAGCCGGAAACGTTCAAGATTTAGTTTGAAAGCGTGAAAAAAACCGGCGGGGGTTTTATTGCCCCCGTCGGCCTTTTCATTCCAGTGCCCCCACAGGGGGCGGTCCCCATCCTCAGCCTTTAGCCTTCGATGGTGATGAAGCGGTTCTCTTCGGCTTTCTTCTCGTCCTTCTTGGGAAGGGTGATCTTGAGGATGCCGTCCTCGAAGCGGGCTTTGATGTCCGCTTCGGTCAGGGCCTCGCCCACATAGAAACTGCGGGAGACGGAACCCATATAGCGCTCGCGGCGCAGGTAGCGGTTCTCGGTGTCCGCATTGCGGTTCTCTTCGCGCGTGGCCGTGACGGTCAGATAGCCCTCCTTGAGGCTGGCCTTCACGTCTTCCTTGCGGAAGCCGGGCAGGTCGATGTCCACCAGATAGCTGTCGGACGTTTCGCGCACGTCGGTCTTCATGAGGCCGAGGGCGGCGGAAGAGCTGCTGCCGCTGCGGCGCGCATGGCGGGTGCCGAACGGGAACTCCATCAGGTCGTCAAAAAAGTTGCTGGAAAAAATGCTGGGCAGATACATGATCGTTTCCTCCTTTATAATGAAGATCATGGGGGCTGCGGGCCCCGGTGTTTTTTTCTCCGGTCTCCCGGAAATTGTTTTGGACGGAACAGGGGCTGTTTTCCCGTTCCGAGGGTATCATACCACAGTTGTTAGCACTCGTCAATAGTGAGTGCTAACAAATTTGAAAATTTTTTTTGGACTCTCCGGTCCTGCGGCTTGACGCGCGCGGGCCTGTCTGACATAATGGGAAAGCACGTCGGGAGAAGGCCCGGGCTGCGAAAAATTTTCCGTTTTTCCGAAATTTCCGGTTGACAAGCTATCCCCCTTGTGCTACAGTACTTAAGCCGTCATTTATGACCGCTTTTTTTGTGTACGCCAACTTTATGAGCGGCAGCGGCGGACAGCGTTCCGGCCGGCCGGGATCATAGACACAAGTTCATGGGAGGTACCCGTCATGCGCACCAGAATCACTCTTTCCTGCACCGAGTGCAAGCAGAGAAACTACAACACCACGAAGGAAAAGAAGAATCATCCCGAGCGGCTCGAAACCAAGAAGTACTGCCCCTTCTGCAGAAAGCATACTCTGCACAGGGAGACCAAATAATCCCCCGGGAGAAAGGCTATCACCATGGCAGAAGAGAAAGTGACCGAGGTCTCTGAGAAGAAGGAAACCTCCAAAAAGGCCGAGGCCCCGGTCAAGAAGACCGGCTTCTTCAAGGGAGTCAAGGCGGAATTCAAGAAGATCATCTGGCCGACTACGGCTACGGTGGCCCGCGAGACCGGCGCCGTCGTTTTCTTCGGCGTACTGCTGGGCGTGCTGATCGCGCTCGTGGACGCGCTCATCAAGGCGGGACTGGGCCTCATTCTTTAATAGGAGAACAGCATGGCAGAGTCAAGTGCAGAGGCAAGATGGTATGTGGTTCATACCTACTCCGGCTATGAGAACAAAGTCAAAGCCGACCTGGAAAAGACCATAAAGAACCGCAGCCTGCAGGATACGATCCTTGCCGTGGAAGTCCCTGTTCAGGATGTCGTCGAGCTGCGCAACGGAGTCAAGAAGGTCGTCCAGAAAAAAATGTTTCCCGGCTACGTGATCATCCAGATGATCATGAACGACGACACCTGGTATGTGGTCCGCAATACGCGCGGCGTGACCGGGTTCGTGGGTCCGGGATCCAAGCCGGTCCCCCTCAGCCAGGAGGAGATCGACCGCATGGGCATCCGCGATCTGGAGACCGTAGTGGATCTCAAGGTCGGCGATACCGTCACGGTCGTCTCGGGCGTGTGGGAAGGCACGGCCGGCATGATCAAATCGATCAACCAGGGTAAACAGACGGTTACCATTCACGTTGATATCTTTGGCCGCGAAACTCCGGTGGAACTGGGGTTTGCCGAGGTCAGACACATGTAACTGGAGTGGGAGGGGTTCTCCCCCCGCCATACCACCTCCGGTCCGCGTGACCGGAAACACAAGGAGGAGCCATCATGGCAAAAAAAGTAACAGGCTACGTTAAGCTGCAGATCCCTGCCGGCAAAGCCACGCCGGCACCGCCCGTCGGTCCCGCTCTGGGCCAGCACGGCGTCAACATCGTCCAGTTCACCAAGGAGTTCAACGCCAGAACTGCCGACCAGGGCGATACCATCATCCCCGTGATCATCACGGTCTATGCCGACCGCACCTTCACCTTCATCACCAAGACCCCGCCCGCGGCCGTCCTGCTGAAGAAGGCCTGCAAGCTGCAGTCCGGTTCCGGCGCTCCCAACAAGACCAAGGTCGCGACCATCAAGCGTTCCGAAGTCCAGAAGATCGCCGAGCTCAAGATGCCCGACCTCAATGCCGCTTCCGTCGAAGCCGCTACCAGCATGATCGCCGGTACGGCCCGCAGCATGGGCATTGTCGTCGTGGACGACTAAGGAGGTTCCGTTATGAAGAGAGGCAAAAAGTATCAGGAAGCTCTGAAGTCCTACGACCGTTTCAAGATCTTTGAGACCGAAGAGGCGCTGGCCCAGGTCAAGAAGATGGCATCCGCCAAGTTCAACGAGACCGTTGAGGTCCACATCCGCACGGGCTGCGACGGCCGTCACGCCGATCAGCAGGTCCGCGGCGCCGTGGTCCTGCCTCACGGCACCGGCAAGACCGTCCGCGTGCTCGTGTTCGCCAAGGGCGTCAAGGCCGATGAAGCCGCCAAGGCCGGTGCCGACTATGTGGGCGCCGAGGAACTCATCCCGCGCATCCAGAACGAAGGCTGGCTCGATTTCGACGTCGTCGTCGCCACTCCCGACATGATGGGCGTGGTCGGCCGTCTGGGCCGCATCCTGGGCCCGAAGGGCCTCATGCCGAACCCCAAGGCCGGCACCGTCACCATGGACGTGACCAAGGCCCTGGCCGATATCAAAGCCGGTAAGATCGAGTACCGTCTGGACAAGGCCAATATCATCCACTGCCCGCTCGGCAAGGTCTCCTTTACCGAAGAGCAGCTGGTCGAGAACTTCAACGCCGTGCTCGGCGCTGTCGTCAAGGCCCGCCCCGCCGTTCTGAAGGGCACCTACCTGAAGAGCGTCACCGTGGCTTCCACCATGGGTCCCGGCGTCAAGGTCAACACCATTAAGCTGCAGAACGCTTAACGGTCCCGCGGCATCCGCCGCACACAATTTTAGTGATGACCGCCTGTGCGGTTCTCATACGTGTATTACCGCTGCCGAAGACAGCAGGTACGGCTTCCTCCGGGAAGATCCGTGTAAGCGACGCGCCTGCCGAGGAAGAGGGAAATGTGAGCACTTTCCCATCCTCCGTCCGTCCGGCCGGAGGATGTTTCATTTTTCTTGAAATTGCCAGCAGCAGGAATACCGAATTCTACAAGGAGGTAATTGATCTATGGCAAAAGTAGAACTCAAGCAGCCGATCGTTCAGGAAATCAGCGATCTGCTGAAGGACGCTACTTGTGCGGTGCTTGTGGATTACCAGGGCATCACCGTCGAAAAAGACACGCAGCTTCGCAAGACGCTCCGTGAGAACGGTGTGACCTACCGTGTCTACAAGAACACGCTCCTGAACCTGGCCGTCAAGGGAACGCCGTTTGAAGATCTGTCCAAGGATCTTCAGGGACCTACCGCGATCGCCGTGACCAAGGGCGACGCGACCGTTCCGGCCCGCACCATCGTGACCTTCGACAAGAAGGGCGAAATGGTCAAGCTGAAAGCCGGCGTGATCGACGGAACCTACTACAATGAAAAGGGTGTCAACGCAGTAGCGCTGGTCCCGGGCCGCGACGTTCTGCTCGGCAGACTGTTCGGCAGCATGAAGTCCCCGATCGCCAACTTCGCCCGCGTGCTGAAGCAGATGATCGAAAAACAGGAAGGCCCCGCTCCCGAAGCTGCGGAGTAAAGGCCGGGGCAGCCTGACTGCCCGGGGCAAAGAGCCCATCAAAACAATCATTACGGAGGATTAGTAAAATGGCTAAGTTAACGACTGCTGAATTTATCGCTGCTCTGAAGGAGCTGACCGTTCTGGAGCTCAACGAGCTGGTCCAGGCCTGCGAGGCCGAGTTTGGCGTATCCGCCGCTGCCGGTATGGTAGTTGCTGCTGCGGGTCCCGTTGAGGAAGTCGAAGAGAAGACCGAGTTCGACGTCGAGCTGACCGAAGTCGGCGAGAAGCGTATGGACGTTCTGAAGGCCCTGCGTACCCTGACCGGTGCCGGCCTGAAGGAAGTCAAGGATATGCTGGACAAGGCCCCCAGCGTGATCAAGGCCGGCATCTCCAAGCAGGAAGCCGAAAACGTCAAGGCCGAGCTGGAAAAGGCCGGCGCCAAGGTCACCCTGAAATAATCAGAGGCGGTATGATCTGCAAGACCGGAGCCCCCGCGGGCTCCGGTTTTTTGTTTGGGGAGGGCCGTCCGGTGCGGGCTGCCCTTGCATTTTGCCCGGCGGTATACTACACTGTAAAAGGAGAGGAACGCGGCAGAGCCGCGCAGGAACCGGCACCGCATGCGGCCGGCCTCCCGGGAGAGATCATATGGCACAGTTCAGACTTCGTTCCGAATACGCGCCCACCGGCGACCAGCCGGAGGCGATCGACGCCCTGGTGAAGGGCTTCCAGGCGGGCAACACCCGCCAGACGCTGCTGGGCGTGACCGGCTCCGGCAAGACCTTCACCATGGCCAATATCATCCAGAGACTGGGGAAGCCCACGCTGGTGCTGGCGCACAACAAGACGCTGGCGGCCCAGCTCTACGGCGAATTCAAGGAATATTTCCCGGAAAACGCGGTGGAATACTTCGTTTCCTATTACGACTATTACCAGCCGGAGGCGTATGTGCCCTCGTCGGACACGTACATCGCCAAGGATTCGGCCATCAACGATGAGATCGACCGGCTGCGGCATTCGGCGACCGCCGCGCTCTCCGAGCGGGACGACGTGATCATCGTGGCTTCGGTCTCGTGCATCTACGGCCTGGGCAGCCCCATCGACTATAAAAATATGGTCCTCTCGGTGCGGCCGGGCCAGATGTGGGACCGGGACGAGCTCATCGCCCGGCTCGTGGACATGCAGTATGACCGCAACGACCTGGACTTAAAGCGCGGCTGCTTCCGTGTGCGCGGCGACGTCGTGGAGGTCATCCCGGCGTATCTGGAGCACGAGGCGATCCGCATCGAATTCTTCGGCGACGAGATCGACCGGATCCTCGAGACCGATCCGCTGACCGGCACCGTGCGGCGGTCCCTGCTGCACGCGGCCATTTTTCCGGCCTCGCACTATGTGGTCGGCAAGGAGGAGATGGCCCGGGCGACGGCGGCCATCGAAGAAGAAATGGCGCAGCAGGTGGAGCGCTTCCGGCGCGAAGACCGGCTCATCGAGGCGCAGCGCATCGCGGAGCGGACCCATTTCGACGTGGAAATGATGCGCGAGACGGGTTTTTGTTCCGGGATCGAAAACTATTCGCGGCATCTGATCGGCACGAAGCCCGGGGCGCCGCCGTATACGCTGCTGGACTATTTCCCCAAAGATTTCGTCATGATGATCGACGAGTCGCATATGACCATCCCGCAGGTGCGGGCCATGTATGCGGGCGACCGCAGCCGCAAGACGACGCTGGTGGAATACGGGTTCCGGCTGCCTTCCGCGCTGGACAACCGGCCGCTGAACTTCCGGGAGTTCGAAAGCAAACTGAACCAGGTGCTGTTCGTTTCCGCCACGCCGGCAGAGTATGAAAAAAACTGCGAGCAGCTGCGCGCCGAGCAGGTGATCCGTCCAACGGGGCTGCTCGACCCGAAGGTGGAGCTCCACCCGGTCGCCGGCCAGGTGGACGATCTGATCGCCCGCTGCGCCGCCGAGGCGGAGAAGGGCAGCAAGGTGCTGGTCACGACGCTCACGAAGCGCATGGCGGAGGACCTGACGCAGTATATGCGGGATGCGGGCATCCGGGTGCGCTACCTGCACTCCGATATCGATACGCTGGAGCGCATGGAGATCATCCGCGATATGCGCATGGACGTGTTTGACGTGCTCGTGGGCATCAATCTGCTCCGCGAAGGGCTGGATATCCCGGAGATCTCGCTCGTGGCGGTCCTGGATGCGGACAAGGAGGGCTTCCTGCGGTCGGAGACCTCGCTGATCCAGACCATGGGCCGGGCGGCCCGCAACGTTGACGGCCACGTGGTGCTGTATGCCGACACGATGACCGAGTCGATGGCCGGCGCCATGCAGGAGACCGAGCGCCGCCGCAGCATCCAGCAGGCCTACAATGAGGCGCACGGGATCACGCCGGCCTCCATCCGCAAGGCGGTCCGCGATCTGATCGCCATCAGCCGCGAGGCCGAAGCGCCGCGCGGACAGAAGCTGGAGAAGGATCCGGAATCCATGAGCCAGGCCGAACTGAAGAAGCTGATCGAAGAGGTCACGCGCAAGATGCACCGCGCCGCCGCGGAGCTGGACTTCGAGGAAGCCGCCTTCCAGCGGGACCGCATGCTGGAACTGAAAAAATACCTGACCTGAGAAAGGCCGCCCGGCGCCGCGCCGGGCGCTTTCTTTTGCGAAAGGGCCTGCCTTCTTTGGGGAGTTTTCGGCCGGGAGGTTTCTTTTTCGGACGGACTGTGGTATAATCCAAACGATATTATGCTTATTTGTTTCCGGCTGCGGCAGGGGGGTCTGCCGTCGGGGAGACCAACCAGAAGAGGAGATCATGGAACAGCTGGAGAAACGCTGCATCCGCATCCGCGGAGCCAATGAAAACAATCTAAAGGATCTTTCCGTCGATATCCCCCGCGACAAACTGGTCGTCCTGACCGGCCTTTCCGGTTCGGGGAAATCGTCGCTGGCCTTTGATACGATCTATGCCGAAGGGCAGCGCCGCTATATGGAATCGCTGTCCTCCTACGCCCGGCAGTTTCTGGGACAGATGGAGAAGCCCAACGTCGAGAGCATCGAAGGGCTTTCGCCGGCCATCTCCATCGACCAGAAATCGACCAACCATAACCCCCGTTCCACGGTGGGCACCGTTACGGAGATCTACGACTACCTACGCCTCTTTTACGCCCGCCTGGGCGTGCCGCACTGTCCGCAGTGCGGGCAGGAGATCCGCCGGCAGACGGTGGATCAGATGGTGGATCAGCTGATCAGCCTTCCCGAGCGCACCCGGATCCAGATCCTGGCGCCGGTCGTGCGCGGCAAGAAAGGCCGCCACGAGAAGGTGCTCGAGGACGCGGCGCGGCGCGGATATGTACGCGCCCGCATCGACGGCGCGGTCTATGAACTGGGCGAGACGGTCACGCTGGACAAGAACGTCAAACATAACATAGAGATCGTCGTGGACCGTCTGACGGTGCGTCCCGGCATCGGCTCGAGGATCACGGATTCCCTGGAGACGGCGCTCGGCCTCGCGGACGGCCTGGCCTGGGCGGACACCGGCGAAGAGCTGCTGCACTTCAGCCAGAATTTTGCCTGTCCGGACTGCGGCATCAGCATGGAAGAGATCGAGCCGCGCAGTTTTTCCTTCAACAATCCCTTCGGAGCCTGCCCGGAATGTCTGGGCCTGGGCTACACCATGCGCTTTGACCGCGAGCTGCTGATCGACGAGGAGAAGAGCATCGCGGACGGGGCCATTGCCGCACCGGGCTGGATCTCTTCGCAAAAAGAGGACAGTTTTTCCGGCAGTCTGCTGACGGCGCTGGCAGAGCATTATCATTTCGACCTGAAGACGCCCTTTAAGGAATACCCGAAGGAACTGCAGGAGCAGCTGATCGAGAAGGGCTTCCCGGACAAGGTGGCAGTGCATTACACCAGCCAGCGGGGGCGCGGCATCTACGATATGCAGTTCGAGGGCCTGATCCCCAACCTGGAGCGGCGCTACCGCGAGAGCAGCGCCACTTTCAAGGCCGAGTATGAGACCTTCATGAAGTTTTCTCCCTGCACGGAGTGCGGCGGGCGGCGCCTGAAGAAGACGTCGCTGAGCGTGACCGTCGGGGGACTGAACATATTTGAACTGACGGACAAGCCGGTCACGGAGATCCGCCCCTTCCTGAACGGACTGACGTTCAGTCCCGCGCAGGAGGCCGTCGCAGCGCCCATCCTGAAAGAAGTGAAGGCCCGGCTGGGCTTCCTGCAGGACGTGGGTCTGGGGTATCTGACCCTGACGCGTGCGGCTTCGAGCCTGTCGGGCGGCGAATCGCAGCGCATCCGTCTGGCGACGCAGGTGGGCTCCGGCCTGGTCGGCGTGAGCTATATCCTGGATGAGCCGAGCATCGGCCTGCACCAGCGGGACAATGCCCGGCTGCTGCGCTCGCTCATGAAGCTGCGCGATCTGGGCAACAGCGTGATCGTCGTGGAGCACGACGAGGAGACCATGCTGGCGGCGGATCAGATCATCGATATCGGCCCCGGCGCGGGCGAGCACGGGGGGACCGTGGTGGCCCAGGGCACGGCGGAGGATATCATGAACACGCCCGGTTCCATTACGGGCGATTACCTGAGCGGGCGCCGGCGCATCCCGGTCCCGCTGAAGCGGCGCGCGCCGCAGGGCTTCCTGACGGTGCACGGCGCAGCGGAAAACAATCTGAAGGGGATCGATGTGGCTTTCCCGCTGGGCGTCTTCACCTGCGTGACGGGCGTTTCCGGCTCCGGCAAGAGTTCCCTGGTGAACGAGATCCTCTACAAGACCGTCTCCAAGAAACTGTACCGCAGCCGTCTGACTCCCGGCAAATGCAGCGGGATCGACGGACTGGAGCAGATCGACAAAGTCATCAACATCGATCAGTCGCCCATCGGGCGGACGCCCCGCTCCAACCCGGCCACCTACACCGGCGTCTTCGATCTGATCCGCGACCTGTTCGCGGGCACGCCGGACGCCCGGGCGCGCGGCTATAAGAAGGGCCGCTTCAGCTTCAACGTGAAGGGCGGCCGCTGCGAGGCCTGCGGCGGCGACGGGATCATCAAGATCGAGATGCATTTCCTTTCGGACGTCTATGTGCCCTGCGAGGTATGCGGCGGCCGGCGTTACAACCGGGAAACGCTGGAGGTGCATTACAAAGGGAAAAATATCGCCGATGTGCTGAATATGACGGTGGAAGAGGCGCTGGGCTTTTTTGAACACGTGCCGCAGATCCGCCGGCGCATCGAGATGCTCCATTACGTGGGGCTCTCCTACATCCGGCTGGGGCAGCCGTCCACGACGCTTTCCGGCGGCGAGGCTCAGCGCGTGAAGCTGGCGGCCGAGCTGGGGCGGCGCGGCACCGGCAGGACGCTGTACATACTCGACGAGCCGACGACGGGCCTGCACTTTGCGGACGTGCACAAACTGACGCAGATCCTGCAGCGCCTGACGGAACACGGCAATTCGGTGGTCGTCATCGAGCACAATCTGGATGTGATCAAGACGGCGGACTATATCATCGACCTCGGCCCGGAGGGCGGAGGCGCGGGCGGCCGCGTGATCGCGACCGGGACCCCGGAGGAGGTGGCGCAGTGCGAAGCCTCCTTTACGGGGCAGTATCTGAAACAGTATTTGCACCGCACGTACCGGGAAGAGGAGATCCCGGAGGCGGAGGAACAGGAAGACCTGCCGGAAGAACTGCCGGCAGAGGCGGCGGAGCCTTCGGCCGAAGCCGCAGAAGAGGAGCAGCATGAGTGATCTGAACGAAAAAGAGGAAGAACTGAAAGAGCAGGACGAAACCAAAGCGACCGAGCCGGAAGAGAAAAAGGACACGCCGGAGCAGTACTGCAGTATGTGCCACCGGCCGGAGAGCCGCTGCGGCAAGCTGATGAAGCTGCCCATCGGCGGGCTCAACATCTGCTCGGACTGCATGCAGAAGTCCTTCGACATGTTCAACAACCGGCCCGGCATGGACAACAATTCCATGACGCGTATCCCCATCGGCCGCATCGAACTGACCCAGATGGGCCAGGGCGAAGCACAGCCCCGCCGGGCGGTCAAAAAGAAAAAGACCGAAGAGGAAAAACTGAAGGAGCGGAGGGATCTGCTGAAAGATATGCCGAGGCCCCACCGGATCAAGGCCATGCTGGACGAATACGTGGTCGGCCAGGAGAAGGCCAAGCGCAGTCTTTCCGTGGCGGTCTACAACCACTACAAGCGGGTGTTTTCCGATTCATCCGACGGGGTGGAGATCGAAAAATCGAACATCCTGATGATCGGCCCCACCGGCAGCGGCAAGACCTTCCTGGTGCGCACGCTGGCGCGGATCCTGAAGGTGCCGCTGGCGATCTCGGACGCGACCTCCCTGACCGAAGCCGGGTACATCGGCGATGATATCGAGAGCGTGCTCTCCAAACTGCTCATGGCCGCCGGCAACGATGTGGACAAGGCCGAGATGGGCATCGTTTTCATAGACGAGATCGACAAGATCGCCAAAAAACAGAACAACCACAGCCGCGACGTGAGCGGCGAGTCAGTGCAGCAGGAACTGCTGAAGATGCTCGAAGGCACCCGCATCGAGGTGCCGGTGGGCTCGACCAGCAAGAACCCCATGGTGCCGACCACCACGGTCGATACGACAAACATCCTGTTCATCTGCGGCGGCGCCTTCCCGGACCTGGAGGAGATCATCCGCGAGCGGCTGGCAAGGCGCAGCGGCATCGGATTCATCGGCGAACTGAGCGAGAAGACGAACACGGACAAGAACATCCTGACCAAAGTCCAGATGGAGGATCTGCGCAAATTCGGCATGATCCCGGAATTCCTGGGCCGCCTGCCGGTGGTCTGCACGCTGGAGACGCTGGATGAGGACTACCTGGTCCGCATCCTTAAGGAGCCGCGCAACGCGATCCTGTCACAGTACAAAAAACTGCTGGCCATGGATATGGTCGATCTGGAGTTCGAAGACGACGCGCTGCGTCTGATCGCGGAAAAGGCGCTGGAACGGGGCACGGGCGCACGCGCGCTGCGGGCCATCCTGGAAGAATACATGCTGGATATCATGTACGAGATCCCCAAGGACGACAATATCGGCCGTGTGGTGATCACGCGGGACTATCTGGAGCACCGGGGCGGGCCCCGCATCGAGATGCGCGGCCAGGCGGTGCTGCCGGGCTGAGAAGCCGGAGGGAGCCACGTGAAACGGGAACTGAAGGAACGCTACGGCTTTGAGGAACTGCGGGAGATCGTCGCGGACCTGCGTGCGGAGGACGGCTGTCCCTGGGACCGGGTCCAGACCTTTGAGACCATGAAGAAATGCCTGGCCGATGAGACGCAGGAGGTGCTGGACGCCGTGGACCGCGGTGATACGGCCAATCTCTGCGAGGAACTGGGCGACGTACTGATGCAGGTGCTCGTGTACAGCCGCATCGCGGAGGAAGCGGGGCTTTTCACGCTGGACGACGTGATGAGCGGGCTCGGGCGAAAACTGGTCCGCCGGCACCCGCACGTGTTCGGCGACGCGCACGCGGAGACGCCCGAGGAGGCGCTGGCCCTGTGGCGCTCGGTGAAAGCGCGCGAGAAGGCCGGCCTGTTATAGGAGGAGACCATGCGGCTCGACAAATATCTGAAAGTATCGCGGCTGATCAAGCGGCGCACCGTGGCGAACGAAGCCTGCGACGCCGGCCGCGTGACGGTGAACGGAAAGGTCGCCCGGGCCTCGCTGGAAGTGAAGCCGGGCGATGTGATCGAGATCGGTTTCGGCACCCGTCCGGTGCGGGCCGAGGTGCTGGAAGTCAAAGAGACCGTCCGCAAGGACGATGCGGCCGAAATGTTCCGCTACCTGCCGTGACACGCACGGCCCAAGCGTACGGGGGAGAACATGAGCTACCGGAGAACCAAGAAAAAGAAACAGTCCCGCCAGGGCCTGCTCTGGATCTTTCTGATCGCGGCGGCGTTTGCCGGCTTTCTGACCTGGCAGACGCATAAGCTGAATCAGAAGGCGGCCGCCTACGCGGCGCGCGAAGCGGAACTGGCGCTGCAGATCGAGGGAGAGTCCCGGCGCAGCGAGGAACTGGAAGAGTACAATATCTTCACGCATACACTGAAATACATGGAGCAGGTGGCGCGCGAGAAACTCGGCCTGGTGTATCCGGACGAGGTGATCGTGGAGCCGGAACGGTAGAGCGATGGAAAAGCAGACCGGCAGGATCCGGGAGTTCCTTTCCGCCCTGGCGCGGGAGATCGGACCGGAAGACAGGGTCACGGCGGCCGTGAGCGGCGGCTGTGATTCGGTGTGCCTGCTGTTTTTGCTGACGAAGCTGCGGGAACAGACGGGTTTCCGGCTCCGGGCCATGCACGAAAACCACGGGATCCGCGGCCGCGAGGCCGACGGAGACGAGGCCTTCGTGAGAGAACTGTGCAGCCGCTGGAACGTGCCGCTGACGGTCTTTCGCGACGATATCCCCGCGGTCTGCGCCGCTTCGGGAGAAAGCACGGAGGAGGCCGCCCGGAGGATCCGCTATGCCAACCTGAAAGCGCTGGCGGAGGAGGAAAAGGCTGCCCTCCCGGAGGGGAGCCCCGGCCGGGTTCTGGTCTGCACGGCCCACCACCGGGACGATCAGGCGGAAACGGTGCTGCTGGCGTTGCTGCGCGGCACCGGACTGACCGGCCTTTGCGGCATGCGGGCAAGGCAGCCCTTTGCCGGCGGATGCTTTCTGTGGCGGCCGCTCCTGGACCGGAGCCGGGAGGAACTGCGCGCGCTTGCGCGGGAGGCCGGCCTTTCCTGGCGGGAGGATGCCACGAACGCAGAGACCGACGCGTCCCGCAATTTTGTGCGGCACGTGCTGCTCCCGCAGGCACAGGAGCGCTTCCCCGGGGCAGCCCGGCGGATCGCCGCCCTGGCCGGCCGGCTGTCGGAAACGGACCGCTTCCTGGAAGAGGAGGCAAGGCGCCGGCTGGATGAATGCCGGACGCCGGAAGGCGGGCTGTCCGTGAGCACGCTGCTGCCGCTGCCGCAGGAACTCCGCTTCCGCGTGCTGCGGGCGTGGCTGACGGAAGGCGGCGGAGCCAAAGACGTGGGCCAGGTCCACTACAGCGCGCTGGAAGGTCTGCTTGCGGCGCAGAGCGGCTCCCGCCTCTCGCTGCCCGGCGGACGCACGGTACTGCGCACGCAGACCGATCTGCGCCCGGAGGCCGCCCCGGCCGAAAGCGCTCTGCCTTCGTGGCAGGCGGAAGTGTTCCCTTACGAAAACGGAAGGCTTTTTCCGGAAAATCCCTATACGAAAACTTTCGATTATGATAAAATAAACGGGCTCATCGAATGCCGGACGCGCCGCACGGGCGACTGGTTCCGGATGAAAGGCGGCGGCACCAAAACGGTGCAGCGCTACATGATCGAGCGGAAGATCCCCGTCAGCGAGCGGGACAGCGTGCCTCTGTTTGCGGCGGGATCCCATGTATTCTGGATCGTGGGCTGGCGCGTATGCGCCGATACGGTCATCACGGAGCAGACGAAACGGGTGCTTCGGATCACAGTAAAGGAGACGACATGAGAAAACACAAGGTGAGAATGCTGATCAGCGAAGCGGCGGTGGATGCCCGCATCCGCGAAGTGGCGGCGGAGATCAGCCATGATTATGCCGGGAAAAAAGTCCATCTGATCGGGATCCTGAAGGGCAGCGTGCCGTTCCTGACGGAACTGGCCAAGCGGATGACCATCCCCGTGACCATGGATTTCATGAGCTGCTCCAGTTACGGCTCCGGCACCGTCTCCCACGGCGTCGTGCGTCTGACCAAGGATCTGGACGAGCCCATCGAAGGCCGCGAAGTGATCGTCGTGGAAGATATCATCGACTCCGGCCGCACCCTGTCCTATCTGAAGACCATGCTGGAGACCCGGCACCCCGCCTCGCTGCGCCTGTGCACGCTGCTGGACAAACCGGCCTGCCGCGTGGTGAAGGACATCCAGGTCGACTACAGCTGCTTTATCGTTCCGGACGCCTTCGTCGTAGGCTACGGGCTGGATTATGACCAGCAGTACCGCAACCTGCCGTACATCGGCGTGGTGGATTTCATCAAAGACTGACGGAGAAAACCATTGGAAAGCAACAGACAAAGATTTGCCGGCGGCGGCTTCATCCTCATCGCGCTGCTGATCGGCGTGATCATCTGGTTCGCGGTCTCGCGCGGCAGCGGCGAGCAGGCCAAGGAGAGTTCGTATGCGGACTTTCTGTCGGCCGTGGACGCCGGCAGCGCCACGGACATCGTGATCGCGCAGAATGAGGAAGTCCCCACCGGCATCGTGACGTACAAAAACAGCGGCGCGCTGCAGTATTTTTATGTCTCCGACGTCAACCTTCTGGTGGAAAAACTGTTGGAAGTGCGGGAGGCGGGCAAGGCGGTCTCCTGGAAAATGACGGACGTGCAGGCGTCGGTCGATATCCTGGCCATCGTGTCCATCTTCCTGACCGTCGGCATCCTGGCCTTCTTCATTATCATGATGATCCGGGCGAACGGCGGCGGCAGCGCGAACGCGCAGATGGCCAACTTCGGCCGCAGCCGGGCCGTGATGGTGCGGGGCAACCGCATCCGTTTTCAGGATGTGGCCGGCCTGAAAGAGGAAAAAGAGGATCTGGAGGAGGTCGTGGACTTCCTGAAGGATCCGGATAAATATGTGTCGCTGGGCGCCCGCATCCCTAAGGGGCTGCTGCTGGTAGGCGCGCCCGGCACGGGCAAAACGCTCCTGGCCAAGGCGGTCGCCGGCGAGGCGGGCGTCCCGTTCTTCTCCATTTCCGGTTCGGATTTCGTGGAGATGTTCGTGGGCGTGGGCGCTTCCCGCGTGCGCGATCTGTTCCGGGAAGCCAAGAAGAACGCTCCCTGCATCGTTTTCATCGACGAGATCGACGCGGTGGCGCGGCGGCGCGGCAGCGGCATGGGCGGCAGCCACGATGACCGGTAACAGACCCTGAATCAGCTGCTGGTCGAGATGGACGGCTTCGGTGTGAACTCCGGCATCATCGTGCTGGCGGCCACCAACCGCGTGGACATCCTGGATCCCGCCATCATGCGGCCGGGCCGCTTTGACCGGAAGATCAGCGTGGGACGTCCCGACGTGAAAGGGCGCGAGGAGATCCTGCGGGTCCACGCCAGGAACAAACCGCTGAGCGATGATGTCGACCTGGCGCGGGTCGCCCAGACGACCGCCGGCTTTTCCGGCGCAGATCTGGAGAACCTCCTCAACGAGGCCGCCATCCTGGCGGCCAAGGAGAACCGTCCCTGCCTGAACAACGCCGACCTGGAGCGCGCGTTCATCAAAGTGGGCATCGGCGGCGAAAAGAAGAGCAAGATCATCTCCGAGAAGGAAAAGAAGATCGCGGCCTATCACGAAGCCGGCCATGCGATCCTGTTCCACGTGCTGCCGGACGTGGGCCCCGTGCATACGGTCTCGGTCATCCCTACGGGCACCGGCGCGGCGGGCTATACGATGCCCCTGCCGGACCGCGACGAAATGTTCCTGACCCGCAGCGCGATCCTGCATGAGATCATGGTCTCGCTGGGCGGACGTATCGCCGAGGAGCTCACGTTCGACGAGATGACCACCGGTGCCAGCCAGGACATCAAGGACGCCACCGAGCGAGCCCGCTCCATGGTCATGAAATACGGCATGTCGCAGTCGGCCGGGCTGATCAATTACAGCGGCGAGGAAGAAGTGTTCATCGGCCGCGACTACGGCCATACCCGCGAGTACGGGGAAGAGACCGCCGCGATCCTGGACCGGGAAGTCCGCGGGATCGTGGAGGACTGCTATCGGAAGGCCCGCGAGATCATCGAAACGCACCGGCCCGCGCTGGAAGCGGTCGCAGGGCAACTGATCCTGCGCGAAAAGCTGAATCAGCAGGAATTCGAACAGATCTTCCAGGAAGCCATGAACGGGAAAGAGTGAGGCAGCAGCTGTGGACCGACGTTTGATTTTCAGTGACGAGACAGAGAATTTCCGGATCCCCGCCCAGCCGGCGCCGGGAGAACCCTTCCGGGTCCTCCTGCGCGCCCCGCGGGAAGCCGACCTTTCTGTCTCGGTTTTTTATTGCAGTGCCAAGGACAGCGGCACGCTGGCCATGAAGGCCGTCCGGGAACACGGCCTGTACCGCTGGTTTGAGGCGGCGATGCCCGGCTGCACCGTCCGCACCGAGTATTTCTTCCTGATCACCTCGGCGGAGGGCGTGGTGTTCTACGGGCGCAGCGGCCTCGGCACCCGCCTTGAGGGCCTGGTGCCGTTTACGGCCGACATCGGCTTTTCCGTGCCCGGGTGGGCGCGCGGCGCCGTCTGCTACCAGATCTTTGTGGACCGTTTCTGCAACGGCGACAGGAACAACGATGTCCTCACCGGCGAATACCTGTACCTGCAGGGCGCCTACAGCGAGCATGCGGACTGGGACGCCCCGGTGCAGAAACTGGATGTACACCGCTTCTACGGCGGCGATCTGCAGGGCGTGATCGACAAACTAGACTATCTGTCCGATCTGGGCGTGGACGTTCTGTATCTGAACCCGGTGTTCGTTTCTCCCTCCAGCCACAAGTACGACAGCCAGGATTACGATCATGTGGACCCCCATCTGGGAAAGATCGTGCACGATGAAGGCGGATACTATGCCGCTGAGGCGGAAAAGCAGATCCGGGAAGGCGGGCTGCAGCGGCGCGATCCGGATACTCAGCCGGACGGCGACCCCAAGGCCTCGCCGCGCTACATCTGCCGCACCACGGATCCGGAAAATCTGGCCGCTTCCGACGCCAAACTGGCGGAGCTCATCGAAAAGGCGCATGCGCGCGGTCTGCGGGTCATCCTGGACGGCGTGTTCAACCACTGCGGCTCCCTGCACAAGTGGATGGACCGGGCGGGCATCTACCGGAAGGCGGGCGACGCCTCCGGCGCCTGGCACGATCACGAAGGCAAATACGGCAGCTATTTCCGCTTCAGCGGAAAAGAGACCTATGAGGGCTGGTGGAACCATACCACCCTGCCTAAACTCAATGTGGACGACAGCGCTCCCCTGCGGGAGGAACTGCTGCGCATCGCGAAAAAATGGGTCTCGGCGCCCTACCGTGCGGATGGCTGGCGCCTGGACGTGGCGGCGGATCTGGGGCACAGCCCGGAGGTCAACCATGCCTTCTGGAAGAGTTTCCGGAAGGCGGTGCGGGAGGCCGCTCCCGAAGCGCTGATCCTGGCGGAGCACTACGGCGACCCGGCGGAATACCTGCGCGGCTGTCAGTGGGACACCGTCATGAACTATGACGCCTTTATGGATCCGGTCACGTTTTTCCTGACCGGCATGGAGAAGCACAGCGATTACCGCCGCGACGACCTGGCGGGCAACGGCCCGGCCTTCTTCGATACCATGCGGCGCGCGATGAGCCGCTTCCCCCGGGCCGCGCTGGAGAGCAGCCTGAACCAGCTGGACAACCACGATCACTCGCGCTTCCTTACCCGTACGAACGGCTGCTGCGGCAGGCTGAAGAATCTCAGCGCCGCCGACGCGGAAAAGAATGTAAGCTACGGGCTACTCCGGGCGGCCGTCGTCATGCAGATGACCTGGCCGGGCTCTCCCGGCGTCTATTACGGCGACGAAGCCGGTCTGTGCGGCTTCACGGATCCGGACAGCCGCCGGCCGTACCCCTGGGGCGCCCTAAATTACGATCTCATCGATTTTTATGAATATGCGATCCAGCTGCACAAGCGCTGGGCGGTGTTCGGGAGCGGCTCGCTGATCCCGCTGGCGGCCGAACAGGGGTGGATCGCCTACGGCCGTTTCCTGAAGGATGCCGCCGCCGCGGTGATCGTCAACCAGAGCAATGCGCCGCGCACGGTCGAACTGGATCTCCGTCCGCTCACGGGCACCGCGCCGCTGCGGCTGCGCCAGGTCATGGAGACCACGGAAGAGGGCTTCAACGTGGGGCGCCAGTGGGTGAGCCTTGCGGGCGGCTGTCTCAGGAAACAGCTGCAGCCCCGCAGTTCTCTGGTGCTGGTCACCCGGGAGCCCTGAGCGGCTTCTGTCCGGAAATCTTTTCAAAAAAACTTGTCATCCCTTACGGCATTGGTTATAATACTCTAAATAAGTAAAGCGTTTTTTGCTACACGTAACGCTTCAAAACCATCCCCCAAGGCAGAGAGGAAGGAGTTATCCCTATGAAACAGTGGAACCGTATTCTTGCTGTGATGCTTTCGCTTGCCCTGGTGCTTTCGGGATTCGGCGCCATGGGCAGCCCCCTGAAAGCGCAGGCAGCCCGGGAGATCACCGCCGTCCGCACGTCAACGGCAACGGAGATCGATCCCTCGACCCTGAACGGGTTCCGTCTGGCCGCGATCCCGGAACAAAACGTGGCGCCGGACGGACATACGTACGCGCCGGATGAGATCGTCCGTGTCTCCATCTGGCTGGAAACTCCTTCCGTGATGGACGCGGGCTTCACCATCCAGGCCATCCAGGCGATCGCGGCGGGCGGCTCGGTCGCGGATTACCGCGAGATGCTGCAGCGCCAGCAGGCTGAAATGGCCGCCAGGATCAGCGCGGCCATCGGCTGCGAGCTGAACGTCATCTGGAACCTGACTCTGCTGAACAACACTATTGCCGCCGACGTGCGCTTTGCCGATATCAAGGCCATCTCGCAGGTGGAAGGCGTGCAGTCCGTGAATGTGGACTATGTGTTCCAGGCCGAGGCCGACGGGCCGCA
>JAGDDE010000011.1 GCA_017958185.1 Lachnospiraceae bacterium
ACCGGTCCGGAGATCTGGGCCGATACGGACGGAACGGTAGATATCTTCGTGGCCGGCGTCGGTACGGGCGGTACGCTGACCGGCGTGGGCGAATTCCTGAAGGCAGTCAAACCCTCGGTCAAAGTGGTAGCCGTGGAGCCTGCCACCTCGCCGGTGCTTTCCGAAGGACATGCCGGTCCGCACAAGATCCAGGGCATCGGCGCAGGGTTCGTTCCGCAGACGCTGAACACCTCCGTGTATGACGAGATCATCACAGTGGAAAACGAACAGGCCTTCGCGCAGGGCCGCGAGCTGGCCCGCACGCAGGGCCTGCTGGTGGGCATCTCTTCCGGAGCTGCCGTCTTTGCGGCGCGGAAACTGGCCGCCCGTCCGGAAAACGCCGGAAAGACCATCGTAGTGCTGCTGCCGGATACGGGAGACCGTTATCTTTCTACCCCCATGTTCGCCTGAAAAATGGGGATCTGACTACAGAAAACACCAAGACCCTGCCGGTACCGGACCGGCAGGGTCTTATTGGTTCTGGAGATATAAGCATCCTCTTTTCTTTTATGGCTGCGAACGTATGCTGCTGTTGTTTCGGAACATGATGCCGGTCGCATCCTCAGCGCCCGGAGGCGCGTACCAGAGGACTGCCATGCGGACATCCGTGATCTCTTCACGCCCGTCCTGATACAGGGTCTTAAAGGCAAAAACGATGTTGTTTCCGTCCAGATGGATCGGCTCTTCCGAAAGATAAACTGTCGGGGAACCATCTCCCAGTGCCGCCGTATAGGTGACTTTCTCACGAGCCGGCATGGTCTGACGCGGTGCTACGAGTACAAACAGCGTTCCCTCCGTGTTTTTTTCTTCATCCCGGGCTATCGCTGCCATTTCTATGGGGTAGGTGGACTCATCTCCCTGAGTTACGGCAAGGATCGTATAGTTCGTCCCAAATTTCTGATGGATCGACTCGATCCAGGCCTGTTCACGGCTGAGAGTCGGCTCCGGTTCTGTGGAAGGGTCAAACGGCCGGAATGAGCAGGAGGCCGCCATACAGAGAAATACCGCCAGAAATACGGCGGTCAGTATTCTGTAAAGGCGCATTCTCATACCCCGCTTTCAATTCTGAAGTAGATCCCGTTCGACTGCGGAGCATACGAGGGATCCAGATCATCATACTGGTAAAAAACGTTATCAGGATATCCGTCCATATATACTTCATAGATGAGCCTCCCCGCTGTCCGTACGGCCGGAAGGTATGCCACCAGGTTTTCATAATTGCCGGGTGGGACATTATAGGAGGCGGCATAGGTGGTCCCTTCGGTCCAACTCACCGAAACGCTTACACTGACACCGGTTTCCGCTTCCATGGAGGCATATACCAGATTGGCTTCGGCGGAGAGGTTCGTGTGACCGGCGATGGATGCTGTTACGGTACCGCTGGTGGTATGTTCGTAACCTAATGTCATGGGAGCTGTTCCTGTACGGTTATCTCCGTAGATGATCCCCATCATACGAAACGTATGATCGATCGTTGTGTAATCAGGGATATAATCGACGCACTCACGGATATAGATCCCCTGCGGTCCGTTTGTTCCGCCGGCACTGCAGTTAAGAACCAGAGAAACAACTGCGATAAGACTAAATAACAGTAATTTTTGTGTAGTTTTCATGCTACACCCCCTTTTTTTAAGCATATCATGGCCTTACACAAAAGTCAACAGAATAATCGAAAAAAGAGAGAATATTGGAGAAAAAACTGCGAATGCAGACAGAAAATTGAATCATTTTTATCATAGATATTTTGCAATGATCGGCTGTCAAATCATGTAGTTGTCGGCATCGTGCTCCCGCTGCTGATCCAGCATGTCCTGCAGGCTGATGCCGTTCAGGTAGTTATTGATGAGCACGGTCAGGCCCTTCCAGATGGGCAGGGCGGCGCAGTCGGCGCTGCGCACGCAGAAGCTGTCCTGTTCCACACAGTCGACCGGGACCAGGGGGCCTTCGGTCAGGCGCAGGATCTCGCCGACGGTATACTGCTCGGCCGGTCTAGTGAGACGGTAGCCGCCCTGGGCGCCGCGCCCGGCGCGCAGATAGTCCGCCTTCAGCAGGGCGGGGATGATCTGTTCCAGATATTTTTTGGAGATCCCCTGTCTCTGGGCGATCTCCTTCAGAGAGGTGAAGCCGTCGGTCTGATGCTCGGCCAGATCCAGCATCACGCGGAGCGCGTAGCGTCCTTTGGTGGATATCTTCATAACACACCCTCCGGGTAGGAATTAACTCTTTTGTATCACATTTCGCCTGTTTTGACAAGCGGAACGGGCAAAAAAACGGGTTCGCCCTCTTATGATTAAAAAACACCGCATTGAAAACGATTCCGCTTGCGTTTCCCGGGAAAAGAGAGTATACTGCTTTTCGTTATCGGAAAAAGGCCGGGAAGGTGCACAGTAGCGCTTTCGTATTCCGCACAGAGAGCAGGGGAGGCTGAGATCCCTGCCGGCAGGCGAAAGAAGCGAATTTCACACCGGAGCCGCAGTCCCCAAACCGCCTGGCGCGTAAGGACTGACGCGGGGAGCACGTTACGCTCGCAAAAGTGCCGCAGGGGCAGTCTCTGCGGAAGCAAGGTGGTACCGCGGGTCATTCGTCCTTGCCGGCTGGGCCGGCAGGGTTTTTTTATGTCCGGATACGCCGGGGATCCGGCGCAGCCTTTGCGGGCGGGCCGGACCCGCACCACGGCCGCATCACGCGGCCTCTACAGGAGGAGAGCATGCAGGAGAAACTGAAGAAGATCCGGGAAGAGGCGCTGGCCCGTCTGAACGCGGCAGCCTCGGCGGAGGAAGTAAGCGAGATCCGTGTCGCGTTTCTGGGCAAAAAGGGAGCGCTCACCGAGGTCATGAAGGGAATGCGCGAGGTAGCTCCCGAGGATCGTCCCAAGGTGGGCGAGTGGGTCAATTCCACGCGCAAGGTCATCGAGGATACCATCGCCCGCACGCAGCAGGCTGTGGCGGCCCGTGCGCTGGAGGCGCGGCTGGCTTCCGAGACCATCGACGTGACCATGCCGGCCAAACTGCCGCGCACCGGTCACCGTCATCCCAATACCATCGCGCTGGAGGAACTGGAGCGCGTCTTCATCGGCATGGGCTACGAAGTGGTCGAGGGTCCGGAGGTGGAGTATGACTACTACAATTTCGAGGCGCTGAACATCCCCGCCAACCATCCCGCCAAGGATGAACAGGACACCTTCTATATCAACGATAAGATCCTGCTGCGCACGCAGACCTCTCCGGTGCAGGTGCGCGTCATGGAAAAGAAGAAGCCGCCCATCCGTATCGTGGCGCCGGGCCGCGTGTACCGTTCGGATGACGTGGATGCCACCCATTCGCCCTGTTTCCATCAGGTCGAGGGCCTGGTGGTCGATAAAAACATCACCTTCGCCGATCTGAAAGGCACGCTGGCGCAGTTCGCCCGCGAGCTGTTCGGCCAGGATACGAAGGTCAAGTTCCGCCCGCACCATTTCCCGTTCACCGAGCCGAGCGCCGAGATGGACGTTTCCTGCTTCAAGTGCGGCGGGAAGGGCTGCCGGATGTGCAAGGGCAGCGGCTGGATCGAGATCCTCGGTTGCGGCATGGTCCATCCCAAGGTGCTGCGTATGAGCGGCATCGACCCGGAGGAATATTCCGGCTTCGCCTTCGGCATCGGGCTGGAGCGCATCACGCTGCTCAAATACGAGATCGACGATATGCGCCTGCTGTATGAGAACGACGAGCGCTTCTTAAAGCAATTCTAGGAGGGGATACGGATGAATACCTCTTATAACTGGATCAAAAGCTATGTGCCGGGCCTTTGCGC
>JAGDDE010000089.1 GCA_017958185.1 Lachnospiraceae bacterium
ACGCACGTGGGGATGAACCGTCCGGCTTGTACATCGTCATGGCCGCGGAGAAGGTACGCCCCACGCACGTGGGGATGAACCGGTGGCGAGATATGAGGACAACAAAACCGCTATCGTACACCCCACGCACGTGGGGATGAACCGAAGTCGGCCTTCTCCTTTTCCTTACCCCAGCGAGTACGCCCCACGCACGTGGGGGTGAACCGGCAGAGAGATTCTCTGCCGGTTCACCTGCTTTAATAACACGTTTCTCCGGCGGTGTGCAGGCCTTTGAGAAAGCAGATACCCCGGAAGAACCGCTGCGGACCGCCGCAGAGGCTTTCCGGGGTTTTGCTTGCAAATCTGCGCGAAGTATGATATAAAGAAATTGAAGAATGACCTCCCGCCGGGCGGGGGAAAGGAACACATGTCAGAGATCAACAGCAAACAGCGCAGCTACCTAATGAAACTGGCCCAGACGGAAGACCCGGTGATCCACATCGGCAAGTCGGGCCTCACCCCGGAGATCTGCAATGCCGTCAGCGAGGCTCTGGAAGCCAGAGAACTCGTGAAGGTAGGGATCCTCAAGAACAACTTTGAAGATATCCGCTGCACGGCGGACGCGCTGAGCGGCCGCACCCGCTCCCAGGTCGTGACCGTGATCGGCCGGAAGATCGTTCTGTTTCGGCCCTCCAGGACCAAGGCAAGGATCGAACTCCCGTGAGGAAGAACGCACTGTCCGGGCCTGTCCCGGATCCCGAGGCCTTCTTTGCGGAGGCGGCCGGTCTGACGGATCCCCAGTTCATGAGGCTGGCCGGAGCAGGGAGCACAGAAAGAAAGCTGCTGAAGTTTCTGAGAAAACAACTGAAGCCGCAGCGCGTGCGCCACAGTCTGGGCGTGATGCTGACGGCCGTGAAGATGGCCGAAAACGACGGGGAACCGCTCGTTTCCCGCGTGAGGCTGGCCGGCCTGCTGCATGACTGCGGCAAATCGGCCGCCGATGCGCTGGGACACGGACCGGCCGGCGAGCGCATAGCGCGCGAAGAACTCGGCATCACCGATGAAGCGGTGCTTTCCGCGATCCGCTGGCACACCACCGGGCGCGCGGGCATGAGCCGCGAAGAACTGATCATTTACGTAGCGGATTATATAGAGCCCTTCCGAAAGGATCTGCCGGTTTTGGCAATGGCCCGGCGCCTGGCATTTACCGATCCGGAAGGCGCCGCCGGACTGATCGCCCGGTCCACGGCGGCCCATATACGGGAGAGCGGGAAAACGATGGACCCGCACACCCTGGAGGCGGCACAGTATTACAGCGCCGCAGAAGGAGAAAAAGCATGAAAGCCACTGCCAAAGAACAGGTCAAGGCCCTGTATAAAGCGCTGAACGAAAAGCAGGCGCAGGAGATCCGCGTGATCGATATCAGCAAAGTCTCCACCCTGGCGGATTACTTTGTGATCACCAACGGACGCAACACCCCGCACGTGGACAGCCTGGTCCAGGTGACGGAAGAGACTATGCAGAAGATGGGCGTGCCCTGCCGCAACGAAGAAGGCCTGCGCGGCGGCCGCTGGGTCCTGCTGGACTACGCCGACGTAGTCGTGCACATTTTCTCGCGCGAGGACCGACTCTGGTATGACCTGGAGAAGATCTGGCGCGACGGGGAGGCCGTCCCGGTCAGCGAACTGGAGGATGCCCCCGCAGCAGCCCCCGAAGAGTGAACCATTGATCGGAAAAGATCAGTAAAATACAAACAAAGCAAAGGAGATGCAGTAACCCATGGGAATTCTTAGCCGTTTCAAAGACATCATCGCTTCCAACATCAACGCGCTTCTTGACAAAGCGGAGGATCCGGAAAAGATGATCCAGCAGTACCTGAGAAACCTGGCCGCCGACCTGGCCGAAGTCAAGCAGGAGACCGCTTCCGTGATGGCCGACGAAGAGAAGGCCAAGAGAAGAGTCGAAGCCAATCAGAAAGAGATCGACAAGTATCTCCGTCTGGCTAAGAAGGCTCTGGAAGCCGGCAGCGAAGAAGACGCCAAGACCTTCATCAAGAAGAAACAGGAACTGGAAGAGCAGTCCGTTGGTCTGAAGCAGATCTACGAAGTCGCCCATTCCAACTCGGTGAAGATGCAGCAGATGCACGACAAGCTGGTCGGCGATATCAGCGTCCTGAATGCCCGCAAGGAAGAGCTGGATGCCAAGCTGAAGATCGCCAAGGCCCAGGAGCACGTCAACAAGCTGGTGGAATCCACCGCTTCCGCCCGTGCCCAGAACACCATGGACGCCTTCGCGCGCATGGAAGAGAAAGCCAACAAGAAGCTGGACGAAGCGAACGCCATGGCCACCCTTACCCTGCGCAAGGATGTGGACGAAGTGGCTGCCGCCGAGGCCCGCTACAAAGACGTGCTGGTGAACAGCGCGATCGACGACGAGCTGGCTGCGCTGAAAGCGGAGCTGGGTCTGTAAGAGGCCCGTTTCCGGGTGCCGGGTCCGATCCCGGACCGGCACCCGGAAAAACCCCCGAAAAATTGTAAAAAAAGACTTGCAATCCGCGGATAGGTATTGTATAATCCCGGTTGTGCTTGAAAAAGCGCATAGGGCTATCGCCAAACGGTAAGGCAACGGACTCTGACTCCGTCATTTCAAGGTTCGAATCCTTGTAGCCCTGTTCTTTGCCCCGGGCCATTGGTGACCGAGGCTTTTTTCTTGTCAGAGGACAGGAAAACGGATTCTGAAGGAGGAATTCTCATGATTATGCTCGGAAAGACACAGGAGATGGTCGTGGATCGTTTCTCAGACGCGGGCGCGTATCTGGGCGAAACGGCGGGAGCGGAAAAACTGGTGCTGCTTCCGAACCGTTACGTCCCCGAAAACTGCCGCGAAGGAGATACGGTTCGCGTTTTTCTATACCGCGATTCGGAGGACCGGCCCATCGCGACCACGCTGACGCCCAGACTGGAACTGGGACAGATGGCGTTGTTGAAAGTCCTGCAGGTGTCGGAGATCGGCGCCTTCCTGGACTGGGGGCTCCCCAAGGACCTGTTCCTGCCGTATAAGGAGCAGCGCGGCGAGATCCGCCCCGGGCAGTACGTGATGGCCGCGCTGTATCTGGACCGCTCCGACCGGCTGTCGGCCACCATGCACGTCGACCGTTTCCTGAGCGCGGATTCCCCGTACCGGCGGGACGACCGCGTGAGCGGCACGGTCTATGCCTGCCGGGAGGACATCGGCGCCTTCGTGGCGGTGGACGGGAAGTATTTCGGCCTGATCCCGGCGCAGGAGCTCTACACCCGGCTGAAGCCGGGCGATACCGTGGAGGCCCGGGTGATCCGGGTGAGACCGGACGGGCGGCTGAACCTTTCGCCCCGCCGGAAAGCCTACGCGCAGATGGACGACGACGCGGCAGTGATCCTGGAGCATCTGGCCAAGACCGGCGGGATCCTCGGAGTCGGCGATAAGAGCGACGCCGAGCTCATCCGCACGGAGCTTTCGCTCAGCAAGAGCGCCTTCAAACGGGCGGCCGGCCGGCTGCTGAAGGAGGGCCGCATCCGCATTTTCGGCGATCATATCGAATCGGCGGAGAAAGAAAACGCCGGGAACTGACATTTCAGCCGGCTCATGATCAAAAACCGGACAACCCGGACAGTACGATAGACAAAAAAGGATCAACGCAGCACAGCCCGCCGCATAAGGCGGGAGCGGCCCGGGAACGGACGGGCCGGGAAGGAGAAACATGGAAGAGCAGGATCGCAGCGGATATCGGCAGGTGATCAGTTCCGCGGAAGGACAGGGCACGGCCGAAAGCAGCGGATATTACAGTTCGGGAAGCAGCGCAGGAGCGGAATACGGCCGGGGGCCGGCCGATCCCTACGCCGGTTACTATACGGAGCCTGCGCCGGCGCCGCAGGAGGAAAAGAAGACCGGATTCTGGAAAGGCTTCTTTACCGGGATCGGCGTGCTGATCGCCGTGCGGGTGGCGCTGATCGCCGTGGCGGTCATGATCGTGGCGGGTCTGCTGAGACGCGTCTCCCCGGAGGAGTTTGCGGCACGCATCCGCGACTGGGCGGCGGCCAATTTCGGCCCCACCGTGATCATCGATCCGGATTCGGAAGCCGACAGCTTCCTGGATGAGCTGAAAGCGTATATCGATTATTATTTTGTCCTGGAATATGACGAGGAGTCCATGGAGACCGAGGTGCGCAAGGCGTACGTCGAGGCGCTGGGCGATCCGTACTCGGCCTACCTGACTAAGGAAGAGTTCGAGTCCATGATGGAATCCTCCAATGGCTCCTACTGCGGGATCGGCGTACAGGTGACGCAGGATCAGACGACCAAGGAAGTCACCGTCATCACGGTGTTCCGCAATTCTTCCGCGGCCGGCGCCGACATCCGCAAGGACGATATCATCGTGGGCGTGGACGGGACGGACGTGCGCCAGTTCGCGCTGGACGACGTGGTGGCGCTGATCCGCGGCGAGGAAGGCACCTACGTGGATGTGACCGTGCACCGCCCTTCGGAAGACCGGGACATCACCGTGCACGTTCAGCGGGCCCGCGTGGAGATCGATACGGTGGAATACCGCATGCTGGACAAGACGACCGGCTACATTTCCCTGTCGGAATTCGACGACGTGTCGCTGGGACAGATGCAGGAAGCCATCCGGGAGCTTTCCAAACAGGGCATGAAGCAGCTGGTCTTTGACCTGCGCGACAATCCCGGCGGCCTGCTCAGCAGCGTGATCAACATCAGCGACCTCTTCCTGGGCCGCAACGAACTGGTCATGTACATGGAAGACAAGCAGGGTCAGGAGTACAAGTACTATTCCCAGAACGCAGCGTACTTCACCGGGAAGATGGCTGTTCTGGTGAACGGCAACTCCGCGAGCGCCTCGGAAGTTTTTTCCGGCGCCATGAAAGACCACGGCCGGGCCATCCTCGTGGGCGAGCAGACCTTCGGCAAGGGGATCGTGCAGAGCTTCTTCCACCTGTCGGATGATTCCTATGTCAAACTGACCACGGATCATTACTGCACCCCGAACGGGCACGATATCCACGGCACGGGCATCACGCCGGATATCCTGGCACCGGATGATCCGGAAACACTCGAAGACGAAGGCCTGGCGGCAGCTCTGCTGGCGCTGGGCGCCAACTAAAGGGAGGATCGGATGATCTTTACATTTGAGGCAAGTGTTCTGGCGCCGCAGGGCAAGCTTTCCCGGGAGGACCGGACCGAGATCCGCGACTATCTGAATTCGGTGCGCATCGACGCGCCCGATCCCGAAAAAGCCTGCCGGCAGCTGGCCAGACTCGTGGCCGGACGCCTCAGCAAAGAGTCTTCCGGCGGAAAGGCCGTGATCGCGCTGCCGGATTACGGGAGCAGCTGTCAGGTCAGGGTGACGGCTCATGCAGAAGATTAAACAGGATCTGAAGGACGGCGCTCTGGAGCGGGTCTATCTGATCTGGGGGCCGGAAGCGTATCTGCGCCGCAGTCTGAAACAGAGCATCCGTCAGAGCCTCGTGGGCGATGACGAGATGAATTATACCTACCGCGAAGGCCGGGAGATCGACCCGGCAGAGATCCGCGGGATCGCGGAGACCGTGCCGTTTTTTGCCCCGCGGCGGTTGATCGTTCTGGAAAATACCGGGCTGTTTTCCAAGGGCGGCGAGGAGATGGCGGAACTTCTGCCGGACATCCCGCCCGAGACCGTGCTGGTCTTTGTGGAAGAAGAGGCCGATAAACGCAGCAAACTGTACAAGGCGGTCCTGAAAAACGGTTACGCGGCGGAGTGCCGCAAAATGAAAGACGAAGAGCTGGAGCGTTTCGTCCTGGCGGGATTCCGCCGGCGGAAGGTGCCGATCACCCGGGAAGCGCTGGATCTGTTTCTGGAGCGCTGCGGGGACGATCTGGACCACATCTCGGCGGAGCAGGAGAAACTGGCCGCCTACGTGTACGGCCGCGACGGGATCCGCCCGGAAGACGTGGAGGCGGTCACTTCGGTGACACTGCAGAACCGGGTCTTCGATATGCTGGACGCCGTGGCCTTCGGCCGTCCGGAAAAGGCTTTCGTGCTGTACCGGGATCTGAAAGCGCTGCGCGAACCGCCCATGCGCATCCTGTATCTGCTGACGCAGCAGGTGAACCGCCTGCTGCAGGTCAAGGAGGACCAGGCGCGCGGCCTCCGGGAGGAGTCGATCGCGGAAAGCCTGGGCGTGCGCACCGGGGCCGTCCGCAAGTACGCGGCGCAGGCGAGGGCGTTTTCGGCGGAAAAACTGGCCGCCCGTGTGGAAAAACTGGTCGCGCTGGATACGGCCGTCAAGACCGGCGAACTGGAAGACGAGGCCGCACTGGAACTGGCGCTGGCGGAATTTGCCGGCAATCACGACGGGGAAGCAGGGTGACCTGCGCCCCCGGAGCAGGGAAGACAGAATGATAGAGACCCAGGAAAAGAAAGAAAAAGTCATACTGGTCGCCGTAGCGCAGGGCGACCCGGAAGAGGCCATCGCCTCGCTTGAGGAACTGGAGCAGCTGGCGCTCACGGCGGGCGCCGAGGTGGCGGAGATGTTCCTGCAGAGCCGCGACCGGCCGCATCCGGGCACCTACCTGGGCAGCGGCAAGATCGAAGAACTGAAGGAACGGCTGAAGGAGCTGGGAGCGGACGGGATCATCTGCGACGATGAACTCACGCCTGCCCAGGCCCGGAACCTGGAGCAGCTTTTGGACACCAAGGTCATGGACCGGACGCTGGTGATCCTGGATATCTTCGCGCAGCGGGCCCACACCCGCGAAGGCAAGATCCAGGTGGAACTGGCGCAGTTGCGCTACCGGGCGACGCGCCTGACCGGCAAGGGGACCTCCCTGTCGCGTCTGGGCGGCGGCATCGGCACCCGCGGGCCCGGCGAAAGCAAGCTGGAAACGGACCGCCGGGTGATCCATGCGCGCATCTCCGTGCTGAAAAGCGAACTGCGGGACGTGGTCCGTCACCGCGAGGTGACTCGTGAGAAGCGGAAACAGACCATGACGCCCGTGCTGGCCATCGTCGGCTATACGAACGCGGGCAAATCCACACTGCTGAACACGCTGACCGGCGCGGGGATCCTCGCGGAAGACAAGCTTTTTGCCACGCTCGACCCCACGACGCGTCCGATGGCTCTGCCCGGCGGCGAGGAGGTCATGCTGACCGATACGGTCGGCTTCATCCGCAAGCTGCCCCACCAGCTGATCGATGCCTTCCGCAGCACGCTGGAGGAGGCCGCGCTCGCCGATATGATCCTTCACGTGGCCGATGCCGGCAGCCCGCAGCTGGAAGAGCAGATGAAGACCGTCTATGAGACGCTGCACGAACTGGGCGCGGACGGGAAGCCCGTCCTGACGCTGTTCAATAAATGCGACCTGCGCACCGGCCCCATGCTGCTGCGCGACGCTCATGCCGACCGCGTGCTGCGGATCTCGGCGAAGACCGGCCTGGGGCTGGACGAGATGAAAGCCGTCATCGCGGATATGCTCCAGGAGCAGAAAGTGCTGATCGACCGGGTGTTTTCCTACGCGGAATCCGCCAAGGCGGCGCTGGTGCACAAGACAGGCAGTATCCTTTCGGAAGAGTACCTTCCCGAAGGTATCCATATCCGGGCCTATGTGCCCAAAAAACTGGGGCTGTAAGCAGCCTGCAAGGAGGAAACGGTGGCCATCCCTCAGGATCATATCCGCAAGTTCAGTATCATTGCCCATATCGACCACGGAAAAAGCACGCTGGCGGACCGGATCATCGAAAAGACCGGCCTGCTGACGGAGCGGGAGATGCAGGATCAGATCCTGGACAACATGGATCTGGAGCGCGAGCGCGGGATCACCATCAAAGCGCAGGCGGTCCGGACGGTCTACCGCGCCGAAAACGGCGAGGAATACCTGTTCAATCTGATCGATACCCCCGGCCACGTAGACTTTTCCTACGATGTGTCGCGGTCGCAGGCTGCCTGCGACGGCGCCCTGCTGGTCGTGGACGCCTCCCAGGGCATCGAAGCGCAGACGCTCGCCAATGTGTATCTGGCGCTGGACAACGACCTGGAGGTCGTCCCCGTCATCAACAAGATCGACCTGCCCAGCGCGGACCCGCAGCGCGTCATCGAAGAGATCGAGGACGTGATCGGGCTGGAGGCGCAGGATGCCCCGCAGATCTCCGCCAAGAACGGGATCAATATCGAGAGCGTGCTGGAAGCGGTCGTCCACCGTCTGCCCGCGCCGCAGGGGGATCCGGCCGCCCCGCTGAAAGCGCTCATTTTCGACTCTGTCTACGACAGTTACCGCGGCGTGATCGTCTTTTTCCGCGTGATGGACGGGACGGTGCGCAAGGGGACCGCCGTGCGGATGATGGGCACCGGCGCCAGTTTCGGCGTGGTAGAGGTCGGCACGTTCGGGGCCGGCCAGCTGATCCCCTGCGAGGAACTTTCCGCGGGCATGGTCGGATATCTGACCGCCAGCATCAAAAATGTGCGGGACGCCCGGGTCGGCGATACGATCACCGAGGACCTGCGTCCCTGCGCCGAGGCGCTGCCCGGCTATAAAAAAGTCCAGTCCATGGTGTTCTGCGGCGTGTATCCCGCCGACGGCGCCAAGTACCCCGACCTGCGCGACGCGCTGGAAAAACTGCAGCTGAACGACGCCTCCCTGCTGTACGAGCCGGAAACTTCGGTGGCGCTGGGCTTCGGCTTCCGCTGCGGTTTCCTGGGACTGCTGCATCTGGAGATCATCCAGGAACGGCTGGAACGCGAGTATAACCTGGATCTGGTCACGACCGCGCCGAGCGTGGTCTATAAAGTCCACAAACTGAACGGCGAGGTGATCGACCTCTCCAACCCCACCAACATGCCGGATCCCGCCGAGATCGACTACATGGAAGAGCCGGTCGTCTCGGCCGAGATCATGGTGACCACGGAGTTCATCGGCGCGATCATGGATCTGTGCCAGGAGCGGCGCGGCGTGTATCTGGGCATGGATTACATGGAGGCTACGCGCGCCCTGCTGCGCTACGAGCTGCCGCTCAACGAGATCATCTACGACTTTTTCGATGCCCTCAAATCGCGCTCCCGCGGCTACGCCTCGCTGGACTACCAGATCAAAGGCTACGTGCGGGCCGACCTCGTCAAGCTGGACATCCTCATCAACCGCGAAGAGGTGGACGCGCTCTCGTTCATCGTGCACGAATCCACGGCCTACGAACGCGGCCGCCGCATGTGCGAGCGGCTGAAGGACGAGATCCCGCGGCATCTGTTCGATATCCCCATCCAGGCCGCCATCGGCAGCAAGATCATTGCCCGGGAGACGGTCAAGGCCGTCCGCAAGGACGTTTTGGCCAAGTGCTACGGCGGCGATATCACCCGAAAGAAGAAACTGCTGGAAAAGCAGAAGGAAGGCAAGAAGCGCATGCGGCAGATCGGCAGCGTCGAGGTGCCGCAGAAGGCCTTCATGAGCGTCCTCAAACTGGACGAGAACAAAAAGTGATCCCGGCTCCGGGAGGAAGACCATGAAAAAACAGCCGCTCGGCATCTACATCCACATACCGTTCTGCGCGAAAAAGTGCCTGTACTGCGACTTTGCGTCCGCCCCCGGGACGCCGGCGCAGATGGCGCAGTATTTCCGCGTGCTTTCCCAGGAGATCCGCAGTTTTGAGGGCCTGGGCAGTCTGTACACGGTGCGGAGCGTCTTCTTCGGCGGGGGCACGCCCTCACTGGTGCCGGAGGGGTATCTGCGCAACGTGATGCGGCTGCTGCACGAACTCTACGAGTGGGAGCCGGACGCCGAGGTCAGTATCGAATGCAACCCCGGCACGCTGACGCCGGAAAAATGCGCGGCGTACCGGGAAATGGGCATCGGCCGCCTGAGCCTGGGCCTGCAGTCCGTCCACGCGGAGGAACTGGCCCGCCTGGGGCGGATCCACAGCTACCGGGAGTTCGAAGAGAGCTTTTACGCCGCCCGCCGCGCCGGATTCCGAAACATCAACGTAGATCTGATGAGCGGTCTGCCGAAACAGACGAAAGAGATGTGGCAGGAGACCCTGGAAACGGTGGCGGGGCTGCGGCCGGAGCATATATCGGCCTATTCGCTGTCGCTGGAACCGGGAACGCCCTTTTATGAGCGGTACGGGACGCCCATCGGGCGGATGGAACTGCCGGGCGACGAGACCGAGCGG
>JAGDDE010000090.1 GCA_017958185.1 Lachnospiraceae bacterium
GTCGTAATCCGTCACCGGCTCCTTGTACTCCTCCAGAAAGGCTTCGAGCTCATCCAGTCGCTGCTTGAGTCCAGCGCGATTGGCGTCCTCGATCAACAGCGCCTCTTTCTCTTCCCGGAGTGCATCGATCTCTTCGGTCAGCGATTCGTACCCCTGCTTGGCATTTGCCTTCTTCAGAAGTTCCTTCTGCAGGTCCTTCATCCGCTCGTCGATCTCAGCGACCCTTGGGGTATTGCTGGCCTGCATGGCCCGCTCCATCGCCAGCTTCATCCCCGGCAGAAACTCGTCTTTCTGCTCAAGCAGCTGGTTGAAAGCCGCCACGACCGCCGCGTGCATATCCTTTTCGTAAATGGTCCGTGATGGGCAGTCCACGTTTGACTTCCGTTTCTCGATCCGACTGATGCAGCGCCAGACCGGGATCTTCTCGCCGCGAATCCATCACCAGGTCCTGCGGTAAATGTCTCCGCAGTGAGCACAGTAAACGAGGTGTGACAGAGCGTACTTTCCGCTGTAGACCCGCCGCTTTCCGGTACAGAAAGGACAACGACAATGATTAAATCGGAGGTATTTGAGAAAATGATGAATAGTGAGAACGGCGGCCTGTATGCCGCAATCGGTGGTATCGTTCTGGTATACGGCATCGACCGTATTACAAAGAGTCACTACAAGGCCGATGTGAAGAAGGATTCCATCACTCTGGCTCCTGCCGAGGGGGCGGACAAGCCGCAGCCACAGGAACCGGAAAAAGATCAGTAAGTTGACAAAGGCGGTGTCAGGACTCACATCCTGGCACCGCCGCTTTCTTTCTACCCGTCAGTAAACTCATAGTCTCGACCTACCTCAAATAGTAAAATCGTTGACTCGTTTCCCTCAAAATAGTAATCTCGTAGTCTCGTTTACAAAAATAGTAAACTCGTAGCCACGACCCTCCCTCTTGACCAGTTCCCACGGACATAAAAAGAGGGTCTCCATCACGCGGAGCACGATTCGCTCCCAGTGACGGAAACCCCAGTATTTCAAGCTTTTTCAGGCCCCTTAGTTCAAGAATGTGTTAGTAAACAGACGGTCTCGACGTGCCCCGTCTGGGGGAACATATCCGCCGGGACGATGCGGGTGCAGCGCCAGCCGCGCGCGGTAAGGAAACTCAGGTCGCGGGCGAGCGTCTTCAGGTCGCAGGAGATATAGGCGATGCGGGGCGGGGCCGCCTTGGCGAGCTGCTCCAGGAAAAGCGGCGAGCAGCCGGAACGCGGCGGATCCAGGATCACCGCATCGGGACGGCTGCCTTCGCCGGCCAGCTGCAGCAGATACTTTCCGGCGTCCGCGGCCGCGAAGGAGATGTTGCCGATCCCGTTTCTTTCGGCGCCGGCGCGGGCGTCCTCCACGGCCTGCGCGTTCAGTTCGGCGCCGATCACCCGCCGGGCGGAGCCGGCGGCCAGCATGCCGATCGTCCCGGTCCCGCAGTAGGCGTCCAGCAGGGTCTCCCTTCCGCTCAGGTTCAGACCCGTGACAGCCTCCGCATAGATCTTTTCCGCCATCGGGGGATTCACCTGGAAGAAGGAGAGCGGCGAGATGCGGAACGTGAGCCCGCCCAGCCGGTCCTCGATCGTTCCGGGGCCGTACAGGGTCCGGAGCTCCTTGCCCATTACCTGACTGGAGTAGCGGTCGTTGATGCTGCGGACCACCGAGACGATCTCCGGATGGCAGCGCACGAGCTCGCGGGTCAGATCCTTCTGACAGGGATGCTCGGCCCGCGCCGTGACCAGCGTGACCAGGAGCTGTCCCGTCGCATGGCCCGTGCGGATGACCGCGTGCCGCAGATAGCCGGTCATGGTCTCGTCATTGAAGGGCGGGATCTTCAGCTCCTGAGCCAGGCGCCGCAGGGTCGCGACGACGGCGGAAGCGCTCCGGTGTTCGAGCGGGCAGCTGGAGACGGGCAGCAGGTCGTGCGAGAAGGCGCGGTAGTAGCCCGTGATCACGTCGCGGCCGCGGGAACCGAAGACCACGTGGGTCTTGCAGCGGTAATACAGCGGCTGGTCCGTGCCCAGGATCGGCGAAACGTGCCCGAAGTTCCCCAGGATCGAGACCGCCTTGGCCATCTTGAAGGACAGCTGGCGGGGATAGTCCATGTTCTGGAGCTGGCAGCCGCCGCATTTTTTGAAATAGGGACAGGACATGAGCGGATCCTTTCGGCAGGACAGCAGAAGACAGAGCGGCCCCGGAGCGTATCCGGGGCCTTTGCTGTCAGCGGTTCACGGGGCGTCGGGGGAGATCAGGGTAAATTCCAGCACGGTCGGATTGTGATCGGAGGCGCGGAAATCCAGATCACCCGCCGAAAAGGACGAGACGCGGATGTTGGGCGAAACGATAAAACCGTCGATGATATAGTACTGGAACGTTTCGCGGTCGGCGCCGGCATAGGGCTGATCGAGAGAGCGGCAGCTGGGAACGTTCTGATCCATGAAGAACTGCCAGCCCTCGCCGAAGCCGGAGACATCGAGGATGCCGGGCTGCCATTTCCCTTCCTGAGGCGCGAAACGGCTGAGATCGATGGTCGAGAGGGTCTGGTTGAAATCGCCGCCGGCGATCACGTAGTTGCCTTTCTGCCACTCGCTTTCCAGAAGCTCCCGCAGGACGCGGGTCTGTTCGGTCTTGCCCTCGCCGTCGTCATAGGCTTCCAGATGCAGGTTGACCAGCACCAGCTCTTTGTCGGAACCGTCGATCGAAAAGCGGCTCACCATGAGGCAGCGCTTGAGGTTGGCGGTGCGCAGCGGCCAGGAGAAGGGGCAGGGGAGGCTGCGGCGGACGACGGAGGCGGCGGAGAAGGCGGTCATCGTGAACAGCCCGCTCTCCACATGGCCGATGGGCGGCAGCGGGAAAGGCACGAAGGAAACGTTGAAATTATAGGCGAAGCTGTGCTGATAGCCCGGGAAGGCTTCGGAGACTAACGCCGTCTCGTCGATGCCGTGGGAGCGGGAGGAGTTGACATCCGCTTCCTGCAGGAAGACGATGTCCGGCGCCTGATCCCGCAGGAAGGCGAGGACCGCCTCCATGTTCTGCGTGACCCGGGGCACATCGGCCGTATTGACGCCCTTGCCGCCGTCCATGAAGAAGTCGGCGTTGTCGCCGAGCGCGCCGTAGCCGATGTTCCAGCTCACGAGCCGCAGCGTCTGACCGGCGGAAAGGGTCTTTTCACCGCTGCCCTGTGCGGTCAGGACCGCCGTCTCTTCGGGGGCATATTCCGTAAGTGTCAGATATCCGAGCAGGCCGCCCGCCAGCAGGACGGCGGCGAGGAGCACGATCAGAACGATCCGAAGGATCTTTTTCAGAGTTTTCATGAGGCAGGATCATCTCCAATGGAAGTTTTCGCGGCCGGCGCCGATCTCAAAGTGGTACTTGGCGATCCCCAGGTCGATCTTGCTGCAGAGGGCCAGACCGGCTTTGCCGCGCACCGTATTGCCGTCGCGATAGAAGCGGAATTTCTGCTGGTTTATGGCCGCCGGCGCAAGGAGCGCCGCGTCGATCCCGTCCCTGAACCACTGCGGAGCGTCGGCGTAGCTGTCGCAGACCTGCTCCGGATCCTTGGAGCGGTGCGGCGTGCCGTCGCCCAGACCGTAGCCCAGCGCGATCACCACGGTCAGTTTTTCATCGTCGCCGATGACGAACGCCTCGGGGATCTTGCGGTAGGTCAGCGCGACCCAGCAGCTGCGCAGTCCCAGCCTCTGGGCTTCCAGCACCAGTTTTTCTCCGTAATAGCCGCACAGCTCTTCCAGGTCCGGTCCTTTGGGCCCGATCAGAGCCAGATAGTTGCTCACGCCCTGGAAATTCCCGTAGTGCGTGATGGTGCTGTCGAAGGCGCGCGGTTCGTTTTTGACCAGCTGAATGTGCAGTCCGCTTTCCCGGTTGCAGTCATCGATCAGAGCTTCCAGCGCAGCGGCGGCCGCCTCTTCCAGAGGCCGGTCTTCGTAAGCGCGGACGGAGTGACGGTTCTTCATTGCTTCCTGAAGAGTCATGGCAGTTCTCCTTTCCAGAGGTCCCGGAGGGGAAGGCGCAGCCTTACGGCCGGGCTGCTTCGGCGAGTTCTTTCAACACGGAGGAAAATTCGGGCAGTTCTCGCTGCAGGCGCACCAGACTGCCGTCCGTGTGCAGGAAGCAGTGCTCGGACTGCGCTTCGCAGACGGTCTCTCCGGCGCTGTTCAGCATGGTATACCCCAGCTGGATGCGTACGCCGCCGAACTGCCGGACGCAGACCGTGATAAAAATGTCTTCGGCAAAGACGGCGGGACGGCGGAAGCGGCACTCCAGGGCGGTCACGGGCGATCCCACGCCCAGCGCCTCCAGCCGGGACAGCTCCCAGCCGATCTGACGCAGAAAGTCGACGCGGGCTTCTTCCATCCAGCGGATGTAGTTGGAATGATGGACGACGCCCATCTTGTCGGTCTCGTAATACTGGACGGTGTGGCGGTAGGGCTGCATGGGCGCTCCTTTCAGATGCCCTCGATCAGCGCCAGATCGCCGTAGAGGATGGAGTCGTCGCCCAGCGAGGCGATCTTGATATCGACGGTGGAGCGGATCTGCGGCAGGCAGTAGCGGTCCACTTCGGCCAGGATCTTCTTCAGGAAGGTCTCCCCTACGGCTTCGATGACGCCGCCGCCGTACAGGACCAGATCGGGGCTGAAGGTGTTGATCATATTGCCGGTGGCCACGGCCAGGTAATGGCAGGCGCGGTCGACGGCTTCCATGGCCACCGCATCGTGCGCGGCCAGGGCCTTTTTCAGTTTCTTGCTACGGAAGACGCCTTCGCTCACGGCTTCCGCCATGCGTGTCTCGCGGCCGCGGGCCGCCTGCTGGCGGATGTAGGCGCTCATGCCCTGTTTGCTCGAGAAGGCCTCCAGGCAGCCGCGCTGGCCGCAGTTGCACAGCGGGCCTTCCGGATCCAGGATCATATGGCCGAATTCCGCGCCCTTGAACTGATGGCCGGTGTAGAGGTCGCCATTCAGGATGAGGCCGCCGCCCATGCCGGTGCCCACGAAGAAGCCGACGATGTTGCGGTAGCCGCGTGCGGCGCCGTATTTGTATTCGCCCAGCACGCCCAGGTTCACGTCATTGCCGATGAAGAAGGGCACGCCGAAGCGGTCCTCCATGGCGCTCTTGATATCGTAATTGCGCCAGGGCAGATTGGGCGTGAAGATGACGACGCCCGAGCTCTGGTCGATGATGCCCGGCGCGCAGGAGGCGATGGCGTGGACCTCGCTCATCTGGATGCCGGACTCTTTGACCATCTCGTCCACGACTTCGATGATGACCTTCTCGACGCTTTCCGAGGAAGAGCCTTTTTCCGAAGAACGCTTCTTCAGACGGTGAATGATCTCTTTCTTCTCGTTGAAAATGGCGCCGAGCACCTTGGTTCCGCCTACGTCGAGGCAGATATTGTACGATCCGGACATAAAGACCTCCTTTGCCGGTGGCTTGCGGGCGCAGAGCGCGGCCCGGCAGTTTTTATTTTTTGAAAAAGGGCTTCCACCCCAGTTTTTCCCAGAAGGAGCGCCGGGAGGGCGGGGAAACCTCCGGACGGGCGGGCTCCGCCTTCCTGCCGCGGGCGGTCTTTTCCGACCATGGCTGCACCTTCCGGGCGCTGAAGTAGCGGTACAGGGCTTCCTGGGAAGAAGTCCCTTCGCCGCCGGCTTCGCGCAGATACTGTCCGTCGGCCTGCATGGTGCGGGATTTCTCGCGGTCGCAGCGCAGCGCCTCGAGGATCTCAAAGATCTGCGCGCGGGTATCGGCCATCTTCACTTCCATGAAAGCTTCCACGCGGCGGTCGACGTTGCGGTTCAGCAGATCGCCCGAGCCGATGAACAGCCGCGCCTCCTTTCCCTCGCCGAAGCAGTAGATGCGGGAGTGTTCCAGCCAGCGGCCGACCACGCTCCGGACGGTGATGTTGTCCGTCTTCCCGGGGATCCCGGGCCGCAGGCAGCAGATCCCGCGGATGAACAGTTCCACGCGCACGCCGGCCTGCGAACATTCGATGAGTTTGTCCATGACCTCGCGGTTGTTCATGGAATTGATCTTGAAAGCCACGCGGCCGTCGCTGCCCTTGGCGATCTCGCGGTCCAGAAGGGCCAGCAGACGCGTTTTGAAACTGCGCGGCGCGACCCACAGGGTCTGTGTCTCCGCCGGGAGCTCGCCCTGTGCCAGCGCGGCAAACACGGCCTCCGCGTCTTCGCCGGCGGCGCGGTCGGCGGTGATGAGCGAAAGGTCGGTGTACTGCTCCCCGGTCACCTCGTTGTAGTTGCCGGTCCCGACCTGGGTGATGTAGGACAGGCTGCCGCCCTTGCGGCGGGTGATTACGCAGAGCTTGCTGTGGACTTTATAGCCGGGCAGGCCGTAGATGACGCGGCAGCCGGCCTCTTCCAGCATCTCGGAATAGTCGATGTTGTTCTGCTCGTCAAAGCGCGCGCGCAGCTCCAGCAGGCAGAGCACGTCCTTGCCGCGGTCGGCGGCGTAGGCCAGGGCGGCCGCGATCTTGCTGCTCACGGACATCCGGTAGAGCGTGATCTTGACGGAGAGCACCTCTGGATCGTCGGCTGCCTCGTATAAAAGATCCACGAACGGCAGCATGCTCTGGAACGGATAGCTCAGAAGCAGATCCTCGTGTTCGATATAGCGGAAATATTCGCCCTTTTTGAGCCCGATCTCCTTGGCCGGCCGGCGTTCTTCGTAGCGGAAGCCGTCGCGGTGGCCGATGCAGGAGCGGAAAGAGAGGTCGAAGGGGATGGCGGGCGAAAAGACGTTCTTTTCGGGGACGCGCAGTTTTTTGATGAGGAGCGCCCGGGCCGCGTCGGAAAGCTTGCCGCCGATCAGCACCCGGACGGGCTGTTCGCGGCGCCGGCGGGTGAGCATGGTGGACATCTTCTGGCGGAGCTCTTCGTTGGTGCCGGAAGAGACCGTGGACAGAAAGACGTCGGCGTTGCGCGTCACCTTGACGATCGCGGCCTGCGTAACAGTCTCTTTCTTGAGGAGCTGGGGCAGGAAATGACGCACCAGCGGCGCTGTCAGGACGATCTTCTGGCGGCCTTCGATCTCAAAGGTCTGATACGCGGGGATCCGGTGCAGCGGCACGACGGCCAGGTGCGTTTCCGTCCCGCGGCGGAGGAAGCCGATCACGTACAGTTCCTCGCCCCAGAGGAAGGGCAGGGCCTGATCCGGCCCGATGATCTTGGGGAAGAGCAGATCCTTGATGTCCCCGAAGAGTTTTTTGCTCATGAGTTCATCGATCTTGCTGATCTTGCGGAAGTCGAGCACGTCGACGCCGTTGTCGCGCAGCTCGCTGCGGATGGTCTTCCAGACGTTTTCGGCCGTCACCTGCTGCTCTGAGACGATGCGCAGCGCCTCGCCAATCTGCCCGGCGGGCAGAAGACCGGAATAGTCATCGGCCTTGTCGGGGGTGAGCAGAGCGCGGTGGGTGAGGATACCGATCCGCACCCGGAAGAATTCCTCCAGATTGGACTGGTAGATCATCAGGAATTTGAGACGTTCCAGAAGCGGGACGGCGGGGTCGGCGGCCTCCAGCAGGACCCGTTCGTTGAAAGAGAGCCAGCTGATTTCCCGGTTGATAAAACAGTTGTCGGCGGGCAGTTCAGGGCCCGCAGGAGTCTTTTTTTGTTTTTCGGCCATAGAGGTTCCTTTGAGTGGACGGCGGCGGGAAAAACGCACCGCTGCCGGAGGATTGTTCTTGTATTTTACGCTACCAGGCAGGGGAAGTCAATGCTTTGTTTCCGGGAAACCGGCCGGGAGGCCGGCAAAAACAAAAAGCGGTGGACGCGGCCGGCGGCAGAGGGTATAATCAGAACGGACGCGGGCGCAGGGGCATCCCTGAAACGGGCCCGCGGGAGGCGAACATGATGGAACGGATCAGAGAATTGCCGGAGCTTCTGCCCTGCCGGGTCTGTCACGAAGACTGCGCGTATCTGGAACATGAAAACGGCTGGTGCTGCTACATCACCTGCGGGAACTGCGGGTCTTCGACCGCGTTCTGTGCCTATAACAGTGAAGAAGAGATGGCAGAAGCGGAGAAGAACGCCGTTCGCCTGTGGAACTTCGGAAAAGTCATCGCCGAAGCCCGGCTGGAGTAAGGGGGGCGGTCCATGCAGCACCCGGAATATGAGAGGATCGTAGCATTTGACGTGGAAACGCCCAATGCGCGCAATGACCGCATGAGCGCTATCGGCATCGCGGTCATCGAAAACGGAACGGTCACGGACCGGTTTTTCTCGCTGGTCGACCCGGAGACCCATTTTGACCGCTTCAACATAGAACTGACGGGGATCACGCCGGAGGCGGTGCAGGATGCGCCCACGTTTTCGCAGCTCTGGCCCAGGATCGGCCCGCTGCTGCAGAGCGGCCTGCTGGCGGCGCACAACGCGCCGTTTGATATGAAGGTGCTTTCGCTCTGTCTGCAGACGTATCAGGTAAAGGTACCGCGCTATGCGCGCTATGTGTGCACGGTGCAGATGGGCCGCCGCTGTTACCCGCAGCTGCCGGACCGCCGGCTGAATACGCTGTGCGCCCACACGGGCATTGCCCTGGATCATCATCAGGCAGACAGCGACAGTCTGGCCTGCGCCGGTCTGCTTCTGGACTACGCAAAGCACGGCCTTGCGTGGGAGCCGTTCGTCCGGATCTATGATCTGCAGGCCATGTGTACGCTGGGCCGGAGCGGAGGAAGCCGAAACCGGGGCTCTTCGCAAAGAAAAGAATAACAGCAAAACGGCTGCCCTCGGGCAGCCGTTTTGCTGTCCCATGTTCCTCCATGGGATCCGTCATCGATCGTAAGGACCCAAGCCCCTTGCAGACAGCCGCTTCCGATTTCCCGGTCAAAGACGGTGCATTCCCGCAGCCAAACGGATGGCGGGCGGGAATGATCGCAGATCCCGTCCCGGGAAATCATGAAAAACTTCAGGACTCCGTTACCTGTTTCCCGGTCATATGCTCCGGGACCAGCGCAAACAGGAGGGTGCGGGGGCCGGAGAGCAGGATCTCGCGCTCGATGTAGGCTTCATCGTCTGTGAACTTATGACTGAGAGCACGGGCGATGCGGCCAAGCTGCTCCCGGTCCTCCACGATCTCGATGCGGCCGAAAACGATCACGGACTTTACACGGAAGGCCCAGTCGCCTTCCGGCCGGACGCCCCGGTCGAACACGCAGTAGGAAGCCTTTGGATACGCGCGCAGCGCGTCGACTTTGTGGCCTTGAAGGCCGCTGTGAAAGTAGAGCTTTCCGTCCTCCGGACAGTAGTAGTGATTGAGGGGGATGCCGTAGGGCCAGCCTTCATCGCCCAGCAGGGAGAGGACCCCGCGGGTCTCTTCGGTCAGCAGCCGGAGGCATTCCTCCTCCGGAAGCTGTTGTTTTTTGCGAAGCATGGGTCGGAACATGACCGCTCCTTTCTGCAGGACGTCTGCGGGAGGGGCCTTTGTCAGAAGAGGATCCCCTTCAGGCAGAGGCCGGGTCTCATATTGTCAAGATCCCAGGTGTGGAAAGAGTCGCCCGCGCACCAGCGCCAGCAGTCACAGTCCCGGCAGGGACCCGTTTTCCGGAAGTCGGTACGCCATAGCGCGAAGCGGTTTTCCCAGACGTCCCGGAAGCGGTCTGTGCGGATATTGCCCTGCACCAGCTCGGGGCGGCGTTCCACGTCCAGACAGCTGACGATATCGCCGTTGTACGTGATGCTGGCCGTATATACGCCCGCGTTGCAGAGAAAATACCAGGGCCGCAGCTCGTGCTCCAGAGCCGTCCCCAGAAAATGGCTGCAGCCGTAGCAGACTTCCATGGGTCCGGAAAAGCGTTTCTCACGGATAAAATCAAACAGCCGCCGATACTCCTGCGGCGTAAGGAGCAGTTCGGGCTGCTCTTTGGCGCGGCCGATGGGCTCTATGTTGATGACCCGCCAGGAACGGACGCCCAGCCGGGAAAAGCGGCGGTACATCTCGTCCAGCTCCCCGATGTTCCCGTGATGGATGACCGAGGTGATCTGCACGTGGTCGAATCCGCCCTCTTCCAGCAGGGCGCGGATGCCCGAGAGAGTTTTTTCATAACTGCCGGGGCTTCGGCGGAACCACTCGTGCGAGTCCGGGAGGCCGTCCACGCTCACGGAAACGGTGCGCATGCCGGCCTCGTGCAGCTTTTTCGCGGCGGCGGGCGTGATGAGCGTGCCGTTCGTCGTCATGCCCCACTGGAATCCCAGCCGGGAGGCCTGCGTCATGATCCCGAAGAAGTCCGGGCGCAGGAGCGGTTCGCCGCCGGTGATGCACAGCCGGAGGCGGGAGAGGGGGAAGTCCCGGCGGATCTGTTCCAGGAAAGAAACAATCTCCGCGCCGCTGAGGGGATCGGTTTCGGCAAAGTCGCCGCAGCTGCTGCCGCAGTGGCGGCAGTGCTCGTTGCAGCGGACAGTCATTTCAATAAAAAGCGAGCGAAGATCGGGCCGGCGGCGGAGGGTGTTTTCCCGGTAGTCGGCCAGGATATTCATCTGCTGTTGTTTCGTTTCGGCGGAAAGGCCCGAGGGCCTTTCCGGGGGCTGCGGGGCCGTCATCTGTCCTCCGCGGGGGGCTCACCGGCGGGCGGGCCGTACACGGGCACGGCGATATTCTGCGCGGGGTCAAAATCCGGCGGCACCGGTTCGGAAAAATCGGCAGTCACGGGGACGCCCGGCCGGAAGGGACGGGGCGGGACCGGCGGCCGTCTGCCGGGCAGCGCTCCGCTCAC
>JAGDDE010000091.1 GCA_017958185.1 Lachnospiraceae bacterium
AGGCCGTAGCGGCCCGTATGCTGGAGGCTCGTATGGCGTCCGAGGCCATCGACGTGACCATGCCGGCCAAACTGCCGCGCACCGGTCACCGTCCTCCCAATACCATCGCGCTGGAGGAACTGGAGCGCGTTTTCATCGGTATGGGCTATGAGGTGGTCGAAGGGCCGGAAGTGGAGTATGACTATTATAATTTCGAGGCCCTGAACATTCCCGCCAACCACCCGGCCAAGGACGAACAGGACACCTTCTATATCAACGATAAGATCCTGCTCCGCACGCAGACCTCCCCGGTGCAGGTCCGCATCATGGAAAAGAAAAAGCCGCCCATCCGCATCGTGGCGCCGGGCCGCGTGTACCGCTCGGACGACGTGGATGCCACCCATTCGCCCTGCTTCCACCAGGTCGAGGGTCTGGTGGTCGATAAAAACATCACCTTTGCCGACCTGAAGGGCACGCTGGCGCAGTTCGCGCGCGAGCTGTTCGGGCAGGATACGAAGGTCAAATTCCGCCCGCATCACTTCCCCTTCACCGAGCCGAGCGCCGAAATGGACGTCTCCTGCTTCAAGTGCGGCGGGAAGGGCTGCCGGATGTGCAAGGGCAGCGGCTGGATCGAGATCCTCGGCTGCGGCATGGTCCATCCCAAGGTGCTGCGCATGAGCGGCATCGACCCGGAAGAATACTCGGGCTTTGCTTTCGGTATCGGGCTGGAGCGCATCACGCTGCTCAAGTATGAGATCGACGACATGCGCCTGCTGTATGAAAACGACGAGCGCTTCTTAAAGCAATTCTAGGAGGGGATACGGATGAATACCTCTTATAACTGGATCAAAAGCTATGTGCCGGGCCTTTGCGCCGGCGATCAGGAATATTTTGACAGGATGACCCTCTCCGGGACCAAGGTGGAGGGGTTTGAGCGCCGCGACAGGAATCTGGAGAAGATCGTGGCCGGCCGCATCCTCCGGCTGGAGCGCCACCCCCATGCGGACAAACTGGTGGTCTGCCAGGTCGACGTGGGACAGGCGGAGCCGGTGCAGATCGTGACCGGCGCGCCCAACGCGGCCGAGGGACAGCTCGTGGCGGTGGTCCTGGACGGCGGCAAAGTGGCCGGCGATCACGACGGACACCTCCCGGAAGACGGCGTGGTCATCCGGGCCGGCGCCCTGCGCGGCGTGCCTTCCTGCGGCATGATGTGCTCCATCGAGGAGATGGGCTCCGACCGGAACTTCTATCCGGAGGCCCCGGAATACGGCATCTACGTATTCCCGGAAGAGAGCGGCGTGAAGCCCGGCGACGATGCGGTCGGCGCACTCGGCATGCACGATACCGTCTTCGAATACGAGATCACGTCCAACCGCGTGGACTGCTACAGCGTGCTGGGGATCGCCCGTGAAGCGGCGGCGACCTTCCGTCTGCCGTTCATGCCCCCGGCCGTACCGGCCTCCGGCAACGGCGAAAAGGCCTCCGATTATCTCCGCGTGGAGGTGAAGGATCCCGATCTGTGTCCCCGCTATGTGGCCCGCGTCGTGAAAAACGTGCGCTTCGGCCCGTCTCCCCGGTGGATGCAGGACCGTCTGCGCGCCAGCGGCATCCGTCCCATCAACAATCTGGTCGATATCACCAACTATGTGATGGAAGAATACGGACAGCCGATGCACGCCTTCGACTATGACCGGATCGCGGGGCATACCATCGTGGTGCGCCGCGCGCAGGACGGCAGCCGTTTCGTGACGCTGGACGGGCAGGAAAGAAAACTGGACAAAAACATGCTGATGATCTGCGACGGCGAGAAAGAGATCGCGATCGCGGGCATCATGGGCGGCGAAAACTCCAAGATCACGGATGACGTGCATACCATGGTCTTCGAATCCGCCTGCTTCGACGGGACCAACATCCGCCTTTCCGCCAAACGGCTGGGTCTTCGGACCGACGCCTCGGGCAAGTTCGAGAAGGGGCTGGATCCGGAAAACGCGATGGCGGCCATCGACCGTGCCTGTGCGCTGGTCGAAGAACTCGGCTGCGGCGAAGTCGTGGGCGGCTATGTGGATGCCTACGCCAAAAAGCCGGTCCTGCGGGAGATCCCTTTCCGTCCGGACTGGATCAACGCCTTCCTGGGCACCGATCTTTCCGAAGAGACCATGCTCAGCTATTTCCCGCCGCTGGAACTGGACTACGACCCTGAGCGCCGCGTCGTGAAGATCCCCAGCTTCCGCCAGGATCTGGAGGGCGAGGCCGATCTGGCCGAAGAAGTGGCCCGCTTCTACGGGTATGACCGCATCCCGGTCACGCTGCCGAGCGGCGAGGCCACAGCCGGTAAGCTGCCGTATAAGCAGCGCGTGGAAAATCTGGCCCGGGAAGTGCTGGAATACTGCGGCTTCAGCCAGGCCATGAACTATTCCTTCGAGAGCCCCAAGGTCTGGGACAAACTGCGGCTCCCGGAAACTGCGCCCGAGCGCTCGGCCGTAACCATCCTGAATCCGCTGGGCGAGGATTACAGTATCATGCGGACGCTGCCGCTGGGCGGTCTTCTGACCTCTCTGGCGCTCAACTATAACCGCCGCAATAAGAACGTGCGCCTTTACGAGCTGGCCAATGTCTATCTGCCGAAGAGCCTGCCGCTCACGGAACTGCCCGACGAGCGCGTTCAGCTGACCTTCGGCCTGTACGGCGAAGGCGATTTCTTCACTGTCAAGGCGGCCGCGGAGGAATTCCTGCGCAAGGCCGGCCTGAAAGCGGTGATCGAATACGAAAACGACGGCTCCAAGCCCTTCCTGCACCCGGGCCGCCAGGCCGTGATGCGCTACGAAAGCGCGGTCATCGGCTATCTGGGCGAGGTCCATCCGCTGACGGCGGACGCTTTCGGCATCGGAGAGCGCTGCTGCATCGCGGTGCTGGATCTGCCGGCCGTGATGCCGTTCACCCAGCTGGATGCCCGCCGCTATGAAGGCCTGGCGCGCTTCCCGGCGGTCACCCGCGACCTGGCCCTGGTCATGGACAAGACGATGCCGGTGGGGACGGTGGAGAAGATGCTGCGTCAGCGCGGCGGCGCGCTGCTGGAGTCGGTGGAGCTTTTCGACGTGTACGAAGGCATCCAGCTGGGGCTCGGAAAGAAATCCGTGGCGTATACGCTGGTCCTGCGCGCAAAGGACCGTACGCTGGAGGAAAAGGACATCACCGGCGTCATGAACAAGATCTTCAATGGTCTGAAGCAGCTGAGAGTCGAGCTCCGCTCATAAAAAAAGTTTCCGGATCGCTGAAAAACCGCTTGTAAATCACAGCAAGGCGTGCTAAACTGTTTGGGCACGGTTTTTAGGAGGAAATGACTCATGCAAATCCTGGTTGCGATACTCACCATCATCCTGGTTTTAGTCAGTCTTGGGCTGATCGTTCTGGTCATGCTTCAGGAAGGCGATGACAACGGTCTGGCCGGTCTGGCCGGCGGCAATTACAATAACGGCTCCTATGCATCCCGCAATGCCGGCAGGACCCGGGAAGGTCAGCTGAAGCTGTACACCCGGATCGCGCTGATCGCGTTCATGGTGCTGGCGCTGGTCATCGGCATCCTGACCTGATGGACCCGGACGGAAACGGCGGTGCATGACTGTGCACCGCCGTTTTCTTTTGAGAGCCTCCGGAAGACCGGAGAGGCTCCGGTCAGCTCCTTCGGAGAAAGGAAAACACCATGTCCAAGGACAGTCAGAAACTGATCGCCAACAACAAGAAGGCGTATTTTGATTATTTCATTGAGGAGACCGTTGAGGCCGGCATCGCTCTGGCGGGGACGGAGGTCAAAAGCCTCCGGGCCGGGAAATGCAGCCTCAAGGAATCGTATATCCAGGTGCACCGCGGAGAAGTCTATATCTACGGGATGCACATCTCCCCGTATGAGAAAGGCAATATCTTCAACAAAGACCCGCTGCGCACGCGGAAACTGCTGCTGCATCGCTCGGAGATCCGCAAACTCATCGGCGGGGTATCGGTCAAGGGCTATACCATCGTTCCCCTGAAGGTCTACTTCCGGGGACAGTACGTCAAGGTGGAGATCGGCCTGGCCAAGGGCAAAAAGCTGTATGACAAGCGGGAAGCTCTGGCCGAAAAGGACCGGAAACGCCAGGCGGAGCAGGAACTGCGCAGCCGGGAGGAGTGACCGGCTGAGCGGAGGGAAAGCGCGGAGCGGTAAAGCCGGGACCGCCGGCCGGGCGGCAGACACAAACGCGGCGCAGCAGGAAAGAAGAGGGTTTCTTTCCAGCTGCGCTTGACAAAAGACGCCGGTGTGGTATACTGGGCGTCGGAAACCTCTTATACGGCGCAAAGCGTTGAAGGAGAAGAGTAGAAAAAGGCGACCTGCCAGAGAGGGCGCGGCCGGTGAAAGCGCTTCAGGACCTTTTTTGAACACCGCCTCCGAGCGGCCCCAATCCGGCCCGGACGGCCCCGTTATCGGCCAAACGAAGCGGGTCGCTGCGCATGGGCGCGGCGGCAATCAGGGTGGAACCGCGGGTGAATGCTCGTCCCTTTTGTATCGGAAGCGATATAGGAGGGGCCTTTTTTTATGGAAAACGGCGCGAGCTGCCAGGAGGCCGCTTTTCCGATCACTGATAGCGGGGGAGTACCCGCGAAGGAGGAGACATGAAGATCACACTGAAGGATGGATCGGTCAGAGAGTTTGACCGCCCCATGACCGCGCGGGAGATCGCCGGCGAGATCAGCGAGGGACTGGCCCGGGCGGCCTGTGCGGCCGAGATCGACGGAGAGGTCTGCGATCTGCGCACCGTCATCGCACACGATGCGGAACTGAGCATTCTTACGGCCCGGGAAGAGGCCGGCCTGCGCGTGCTGCGCCACACCGCGAGCCATGTGCTGGCTCAGGCGGTCAAGCGCCTGTATCCGGACACGAAGCTGGCGATCGGACCGGCTATTGACGATGGTTTCTACTACGACCTGGATTTTGCCAAGCCGCTTCAGGCGGAAGAACTGGGCGCGATCGAAGACGAAATGAAGAAGATCATCAAAGAGGATCTTCCGATCGAACGCTTTGAGCTGCCCCGAAAAGAGGCTCTGGCCTGGGCTGCCGCACAGGGAGAACCTTATAAGGAAGAACTCATCCGCGACCTGCCGGAGGGAGAAGCCATCAGTTTCTACCGCCAGGGCGAATTCACCGACCTCTGCGCCGGCCCGCATCTGATGAGCACCCGGGGCGTGGGCAAGGCCTTCAAGATCATGAGCATGGCGGGCGCTTACTGGCGCGGCAGTGAAAAGAACAAGATGCTCACCCGCATCTATGCGACGGCCTTCGCCAAAAAGGAAGAACTGGAAGCCTACGAGAAGATGCTGGAAGAGGCCAAGAAGCGCGACCACCGCAAACTGGGCCGGGAACTGCAGCTTTTCATGTCCGATGAGCTGGTCGGCAAGGGTATGCCCATGTTCCTTCCGAAGGGCTATACGATCTGGCGCATCCTGGAAAACTATATCCGCGACAAAGAGATCAAGCTGGGGTATCAGCACGTGCTGACGCCCTGCGTGGGCACGGTGGATCTGTACAAGACCTCCGGTCACTGGGACCATTATCAGCAGAACATGTTCCCGGCCATGGAAGTGGAAGACGAGGTCTATGTGCTTCGTCCCATGAACTGCCCGCACCACATGCGCATTTACGCGAATCAGCCGCATTCCTACCGCAATCTGCCGGTCCGCATCGGCGAGATCGCGCACGACTTCCGCTTTGAAGCTTCCGGCACCATCAAGGGCATCGAGCGCGTGCGGCACTTCTGCCAGAACGACGCGCACCTGTTCGTGACGCCGGATCAGATCCGGGATGAGTTTTCCAAGGTGGTAGCGCTGATCTTTGATACGTATAAGGATTTCGGCATCACCAATTACCGCTGCGTGCTCTCGCTCCGCGACCCGGCTGACAAAGTGAAATACCATGACGACGACGCCATGTGGAACACCGCGGAAAACGCGCTGCGCGAAGTGCTGAACGAGCTGAAGCTGGATTATACGGAAGAGATCGGCGAGGCGGCCTTCTACGGGCCCAAGCTGGACGTGAATGTGAAGCCGGCCGTAGGACCGGAGATCACGCTCTCGACCTGCCAGCTGGACTTCTGCCTGCCTGCCCGCTTCCAGCTGACCTATATCGACAAAGACAATACGGAGCGCACGCCGGTCGTGCTGCACCGTGCGATCCTGGGCTCGCTGGACCGCTTCATGGCGTATCTGATCGAAGAGACCATGGGCAATTTCCCTGTCTGGCTCGCTCCGGTGCAGGTGAAGGTCCTGCCGATCTCCGACAAATTCATGGACTATGCCGAGAAGGTCACGGCTCAGCTGGAAGAGGCCGGTCTGCGCGTCGAACTGGACCGCCGCGGAGAAAAGATCGGCTACAAGATCCGCGAAGCGCAGAAGGAGAAGGTCCCCTATATGCTGATCGTGGGTCAGAAGGAAGAGGAAGACGGCGTGGTATCCGTGCGGAGCCGTTCCGGCGGAGAAGAAGGCCGGATGGCCTGCGGCGAGTTCATTGCCCGCGTGACGGAAGAGGTCCGTACCAGAAAACAGAACTGATCGTGCCGTGCTGCAGCGCAGCGATGCGCGGAGGGCTTGCCCTCCGCGCTCTTTTTTGGTACAATATCATTTACGGGCTGCATAGCCGGAGGAGACAGAGTCAAACCGTATCCGGTCTGCGGCAGCAGGAAGGAAGAAAAACGCATGGAGAACTACGACCGCAAAATGCAGGAGATCTGCCGGGGCCTCTCGGAAAAGGGAGAGGTGCCGCGTCTGCTGCTGCACAGCTGCTGCGCTCCGTGTTCCTCTTCCGTGCTGGAACAGCTGACCCGGTTTTTTGAGGTCACGGTCTTTTATTACAACCCCAACATTTTTCCGGCAGCGGAGTTTGATTTCCGTCTGGAAGAGCAGCGGACGTTCCTGAAAACATGGCCGCTGGCGCGGCCGGTGGAACTGCTGGCTGCCGAGTACCGGCCGCAGGAGTTCCTTTCGCTGGTCAAAGGGCTGGAAAATGAGCCGGAACGGGGGGCCCGCTGCACGCTCTGCTACCGTCTGCGGCTCGCCCGTACGGCAGAGGAAGCGGCAAAGCGCGGCTTTGACTGGTTTGCCAGCACGCTGACGCTGAGCCCCCTGAAGGATGCGGCCCGGCTCAACCGGATCGGAGAGGAAGAAGGCCGGCGCTGCGGCGTGAACTGGCTGGTCTCCGATTTCAAAAAGCGGGACGGATATCTGCGTTCCACGGAAATCACCCGCGCCTGCGGCATGTACCGGCAGGAATATTGCGGCTGCATTTATTCGTTGGCTGAACGCTGCCGCCAGGGAGCACCTTCGTCCGCGCAAAAAGAAGTATAAAGTCACCCGGCGAGGCAGAAACAGAGGAGAAAGAACATGAAACGGATCTTGAAAACACTGACAGGCGGTCTGGCGGCGCTGCTCCTGACGGCGCTGCTCTGCGCACCGGTCATGCCGGCGTTTCGCCGGTCGGCTCTGCCCGTTTCCGTGCAGGCGGCGGAACTGTCTGCACAGCAGGAAACAGTTTCGGAAGGCCTGGCGGCCCGCCCGGAGCTGATCGTGGCAGAAGAGGCGCAGCCTCCGCGCCCGTCGCGGATCTGGACGACCGAGGCAGCGGCGGAATCTCAGCCGGATTTCGATAACGACCTGTCCTGGCAGAAGATCTCGCCCGATTTCATCCGCGGGGTCATCACCTGGATCATCGTCGGACTGGTCGTCGTTTTTCTGGCGCTGGTGGCGCTGATCATCCTGTATATCAGGAAGTACCGGAAGAAGTGATCTTCCGTTCGGGAGGAAGCAAATGAAAAGATCCCGGATACGGTGGGCCGTCTGGCTGTCGCTGCTGGTCTTCTGCATGGCCGTTTTCCCTGCTGCGGCGAAAAGCGGCCCTGAAAAAGCGGAGGCCCCGGTGAGCAGCGGCGGAGACGCTTTCCCGCAGGCGGCCGCAGGCGCCCCGCAGGCGGTCTTTACGGCCACAGAATACGAACGGGGCGTGCTCAGCGGTCTGACGGAGACGATGAGCTACAGCCTCGACGGAAAGAATTATAAAACCCCGGGGGCAGAGTCGGTCCTGATCACCGGCATGGAGCCCTGTACCATTTATGTGCGCGACCGTCTGGCCGACGGGAGCTACTCGGCAGTGCAGACGATCACGGTGACGCGCATGCCGCTGCCGCAAGTGACCAAGGTCGATATGGCGTGTCCCGGGTGGACGGGCCGTATCCGGGGCGTGGATCCCGGGATGCAGTACCGGGAAGTCAGCGAGCCGTTCTGGACGCCCGTGACCGGCAATGAGATCACTCAGCTCGGACCGCTGGAATATCGCGTCCGCCGGGTTGCGGCCGGCACGCAGCTGGCCTCCGGCGAGGTCAGCGTGACCATCGTCTGCCTGAGTTATGAGCATATGTATCTTACCGGGATCTGTATGATCTGCGGCGACTACGACCCGAACTATCATAGTCCGAACGAAAAAACGCAGCCGCCCACGCCGCCGCCGACGCAGCCGCCGACCGAGCCGCCCACACCGCCGCCGACCGAGCCG
>JAGDDE010000092.1 GCA_017958185.1 Lachnospiraceae bacterium
AGGAAGCCGTACAGCAGCATCACGGCGCCGCCGTAGGCCAGGAAACGGATCCCCGTAAACGCGTAGGCCAGAAGCAGCGCGATGCCCGCGATCAGGCCGATCAGCACGGCCTGGGACAGCATCTGCGAGTTGTACTGGGTCTTGCCTTCGGTCAAGTAAAGGAACAGGCAGCCGCCGGCCAGCAGGCAGGAAACGATCGCCAGGTAGAACGCCGGCTTTTTGAAAATGCTTGAATAATCGGCAAACATGACGTCTCTCCTTTCCTTACTGCGCGTTCTTCTTTTCAAGGAACTGCGGGTACTCCACCATGTTCAGAACGATGTCGGATTCCGCATACACCTTGATGCAGTCGATCATGGGCGCATTGGCCTGGAAGGTGCCGGCGCCGTAGTTGTAGGTGTTGTTGGTCGTGAAGCGGACCACGTTTTTGCCTTCCTGCAGATGGAACTTGTAGGAAATGATCACATCCGCGAACGGGGTCTTCTCGCCGTCGGGGTCGTTCTCCTTGTCCGTATTGGGCAACGGCAGAAGCAGCGGCAGTTCGTACAGGAAGTTGCTCTCATCGCCGACATCGCCGTTAGCGTCTACGACGGGGTTGATATCGATGCGGTAGGTCTCCGGGGTCAGAGGGTTATAGTGGAGCGGTTTGAATTCCGAAGACACTCTCATCTCCAGGACCGCGTCGCGAACCTCGCGGGAGGCAACGATCTCAAATTCGATGTAGGCTCCCTTATAGTACATACCGGCGACGTAGTAGTCGTTGCTGACCCAGTCATTGCCCTCGCCCTTGCCCTGGCCGATCTTGGTGAAGTCAAAGATCATGGCTTCCTCGGCCAGCTCGACGGAAGAACCCACGCCGTGCTTGCCGGCTAGATTCACGTATTCAGCCTCAAAGACGGTGCCGACCAGGATGCGTGCGTAGACGGCGGTGTCTTCCAGCAGGACGGTCTCAGGGTCAAAGGACTTGGTGCAGGCCGGATCGGTGAACCAGCCGCGGAACAGCTGTCCTTCACCCAGCGCCGGATCAGCCGGCATCTTTGAGGCACCGAGAGCCTGGCCCTTATCGATCTCGATCTCTTTATACAGACCGGTCGCGCCGCCCAGACCCAGCGCGGGAGCATTGTAGTGGAAAGATACCTTGACCGAGCCGCCCACGTCCACCTGCTCCAGCCATCCGGCATACAGCACGCGGTCCGCGACGATCAGGTCGTCTTCAAAGTTGAATGCTTCGGTGGTCTGCGCCGTGGTGTACCAGCCGGTGAAGAGGTAGCCTTCGCGCTCGGGGTTGGCCGGACGGACCAGCTTGCCGCGGTATTCGATGCTCTGCGCCGCAGGGGCGGCCGAGGCATTTTCATAGTTCAGATCGAAGGTCACGGCATAGGAGTTGATGTTCCACTTGGCATAGACGGTCATGTCGTCGGCGACCTTCGTCAGATCGACCGCCTTGGTCAGGGCCGCATCCTCATACCAGACCGCATCCAGCGTGTAGCCTTCGCGGACGATCTCCGGGACCTGCGCCGCGGGAGCATCGACCGGAACGTCCACAGTCACTTTTTCCATGCCGCGTTCATTGGGATCAAAGGTCACCGCGTAGTGCGTGCGGGTCCACTTGGCATACAGCGTCATGTCGTTTTCGATGCCCTGGGACAGGTCGAAAGGCGCATCGTTTTCGGACGGGAAAGACTTGGTATACCAGCCGTCGAACGCGTAGCGGACACGGGTCAGATCCAGATCTTCCGGAACAGTGACAGCCTGTTCTACCGGGGCATTGACCGTCACGGCCTCCGGAGCGCCGGTATAGTTTAAGTTGAACGTCAGCTTGGCGGAGGACTTGCTCCAGCCGGCGTAAATGGTCATGGGGGCATTCACCGGGGTGCTGAAGTTGAACGGCTTGGTGTACGCCGCATCCGTAAACCACCCCAGGAAGGTGTAGACGTCAGAGACCGGGTCCGCGGGCTGTTCCACCCGCGTGCCGTCTGCGACCAGAACAGTCTGGCCGGGCGTGCCGTCGTTGTATTTGAAAGTGACTGTGTTGGCTGTTTTTGTCCAGCGGGCAAAAACTTCCGTGTCGGCATTTATGGCCTGATCAGCGTCGAAAGGCGTTTTTCCCTCGTAGTCGGCACACCAGCCGGCAAAGGAATATCCGGGGCGGGACGGTGTGCCGGGGGTCCTTGTTTTCTCTCCGGGCAGGACCTCCACGACGGTTTCGCTCCCCCCGACGAAATTGTCGAAAAACGTTACCTTATAGACGCTCTTTGAGGGGGTGTGATCCTGCGGTGCTTCACCGCAGGAAGAAAGCACCCCGCCAAGGCACAGGAAAAGCAGCGCCGAAAGGAAAAGCAAGAACGCTTTTTTCATAAGATTCTCCTTAAAAACTTCCGACGCGCGAGGTGAGAGCCTCGCGCGCCGGAATGTCATTCCAAGAATGGATTGCCGCTAACTCTTAGTACAGTATCAAGGATCGTGATTCACAAAAAGTCGATACCGTCTTTCAGGAATTAGTTTTCTTTTTTCTTACGGGTGAAGGCCAGAGCGCCTACGCCGCCGAGAGCGGCCAGACCGCTCACCAGACCGATGGTACCGGTCACAGCGGAGGAATCCTTGCCGTCAGCACCGGCCGCGCCGCCGGCACCCTGAGGTCCCTGAGGACCCTGAGGACCCTGCGCGCCCTGCTGGCCGCGGGCACCGTCGGCACCCTTTTCACCGGTGTCGCCCTTGTCGCCCTTTTCGCCCTGGGCGCCGGTATCACCCTTGTCGCCCTTTTCGCCCTGAGCGCCGTTCGTGATCACGAAGGTCTCGGTGAAGCCGTCGGCATAGGTGATGGTGTAGGTGTCTTCCAGGCCCTCGGTAGAGGTCTTGGCGATGGAGGCGATGCCGCCATGGTTGGCAACATCCTCACCGGTGACTTTGAGCGTCACGGGGACCGTGTAGGTGTTCTTTCCGCTGACAGCGCCCACAACAAAGTCGTACGTGCCGGTCTTCACAGGCAGGCCGGACAGTTTGCCATCCTTGGACAGCGTCAGGCCTTCCGGAAGCTCGCCTTCCACGACCGTGAAGCTCGGGTTGGCCAGCTCCGTTGCAAATTCGGCTTCGAAGGCTTTGCCGGCTTCCGCTTCGGGGATCTCCGCAGCGATCACGGATTCCACGGTGATGCGGAACTGGTTGGTCTTGGTGATCCAGCCGTCGAAGGTGCCCAGAACGCTGAAGTTGAAGGTGCCGGCTTCGGTAGGCGTACCGGAGATGGTGCCGTTGTTCGCGTTGAGGGTCAGACCGGCAGGCAGTTCGCCGACCGTGATCTCGTAATGCTGGGACAGGGTCTCGGCGTTGTACTTCACGGAGAAGGAAGCCGACTGGCCCTGGGTAGCAGCCCATTCGGTGTTGCCGACGTAGTCGGTCAGCAGCAGGCCGTTGCGGCTGTGGCCCTGGTTGGCATACTCGCTGTACATCTGCATCGCGCGCAGGCGGACGATATACCACTGGTTGTTGGACAGATAGGAGGCCTGGCCGGTACCCGCGTCATCTTTACCGATCAGGACGCCGCCCTTGGCACCGGTGAGCGGGTTGTCGATCTCGGCATCCCAGTGACCGGAAATGGCGTTGTAACTGGACGTGCCGTTGGC
>JAGDDE010000093.1 GCA_017958185.1 Lachnospiraceae bacterium
CCATAGTCGCCTGCGGTGACGGGCCCGGTCATCATTTCTCCGTTCACGGTGACGTATTCGATGACTACGGGCAGCATGTCCGTGAAGGGCGGTATGGCGAAGAGCTCGGGGTCGAACTCCGCGGCCGGATCCACCAGGCCCAGCTCGGCCACGTCCGTGCCGTCATATGCGAGCCTGTAGCTGCTTCTGGGCAGATAATCGCCGCTTCTGTGCAGTCTGGCAAAGGAAACGGGTATCAGGTCCGAATACACGGGATAGCCTTCGGGGCCGTTGTTGGTCCAGCCTTCTCCCAGGGCGTGTTCCGCCCAGCCGTCGCAGGTCATGCCCGATTTGGATTCGCCGGAGCACTCATTGAAATTGTCCGCCGTGGCGTTCCCTTGGTAGCTGCCGCAAATATCCGGGACAGCGGTGTAATCACTGCAGAAAAAACATTTAGTGAATACACTTCTCGTGCTATCGCTGGCATAGAGGGAGCCCGCTATGCCGCCGGCGTAGTCACCGGTCTGGAAATGCATGTTGGCGCTGAATACATCTGCGTAATAGTTGCTACTGAAATCGACCTGCTCACCAGGCAAGTCGACGGCTTCGCCGACAAGACCTCCTATATTGCAGATGCCCGAGCCGGTGTGGCGCAGGTCCACGTAGTTGACCCGGCATTTGGAAACCAAGACGCTTTTCGCGCTTCCTGCGATGCCTCCCACGTTGCCTCCGTCTCCGGACAGGGACGAGTAGAGCACGCTGCACTCTCTTATTTCGCTGAGGTAGAGTTCCGATCCTCCCCGTTCGATGACGCCGGCTATGCCGCCCGCATCCGCGGAGTTGTTGATCAGGATGCTGACGTTATACACGGTGCAGCCGACTATAAATCCTCCTGACATCTGTCCCGCAATGCCGCCCACAAAGGACTTTTGCCCGGCGGTGGCAAAGCTGATGTCGTTCACAGAGCAGTTTTCGATGGTGCCCCGGTTGCTGCCCGCGATGCCTCCCGCGTAGCAGAGGGAGGCGGTGATGGTCACGGGGGCGTCCGCATCGCCGAAGACCCTGCAGTTGCTGATCAACCCGTTGTTGACGGCTGCGATGACGCCGGCAGACATCGTTCCCGTATTCGCGCCGCTGGTCAGAGCGACGTTCAGATTTGTTATCGTGCCGTAGTTCTCGGCCACGAAACCGTATTTGCCGCTGCTTGAAGAGCCGCTCCTGCGGCTGATATCCAGGCCCTTTATCACAGCGTTGCCGCCGTCCAGCGTGCAGCCCTCGCCCACCGACAGGATAGGCCTCCAGTTGGAGCCGGTGAGATCGTACACACCCTCCTGCAGGGTGATGTCTTCGCTGACCGCGGTGCCGCCGAGGGCGACCAGGTCTTCGACGGTGCTGATGACACGGGCGAAGGACGCCCCGGAAAGCAGCGCCGCGCAGAGCGCCGTCAGCAGCCAAAACCGAATCGCTTTCATATGGTTCTCCTTTCTAAACTTTTAGTAATTATATAGTATTTCAACCTCAGTATAACATAACCGCCGGTAAAAAGTCAAACGGGGCCCCGCGGCGGAAAACGGCGCTTTTTTCCGGCGGGCTTGCGCTTCGCCGGTATTTGTGCTATAATAGTAGTGAATTGAAATCAGAGAGGTATTCTTTTGAAATCAGCGAAAATAGGTCTGCTGCTGCCTTTCATGGTGTTTTCACTGGCGCTTTCCGTTCATGCGTATAAGGTGGAAAAGGGCGATTCTCTTTACAAGATCGCCAAAAAACACGGCACCACGGCAGCCGCTCTCGCCAGGCTCAACGGCATGGAAGAGGATTCCGTGCTCTCGGTGGGCCAGGAGATAAAGGTCCCCGACTCCGTTTCTTCGCGGGGGAGGGCCGTAAACAGATCCGACAGCGCCGCCCTTTCTTCGGTTTACGCCGTGGAAAAAGGCGACACCATATCCGGCATAGCCAAAAAAACGGGGGTTTCCATAGCCGCTCTTCTGAAAGCCAACGGCTTTGACGAAAAGTCGGTGATAAAGGAAGGCCAGCTGATCAACCTGCCCAAAGGCGTGGAATACACGAAGCCGGCCGTAAAATTTGCTTCAAAGCCCGCCGCTCCCGGCA
>JAGDDE010000094.1 GCA_017958185.1 Lachnospiraceae bacterium
TCCACATGACGGAACTGATCTTCGGGTCATCCTTCAGTTCGCCCAGTTCCATGGGGGAGACGGTCTGGATCAGAACGATGACCTTGTCAAAGTTGTCGGTGGCGAGCTTCAGAAGGTTCTTTTCCTTGGTGGAAAGCGCCATGGCATTGCGGGAGCCGACGCCGTCCGCCACGCCTTCGGCACCGGGCTTGTAGTCGGCGCCTTCGCCGTTGCTGCGGCCCAGCACGACGATGCAGGCATCGCCGTATTCTTTGAAGCTGTCAGTGAAGTTGGGGACGACAGCCGCCAGATCCTCGCCGTCTCTCTCCTGAGGGTTGTACTTGAAGTCCAGCGTCTTGTTGCTGGCCCAGCCCGGGCTCATGGTGGAGATACGGAAACCGCCGTAGATGTCACTGATCGTGGGGTTGATCTGCAGGCTGGTGCTCTTTAAGCCGGTCATGACCGAGTTGCTCGTGTAGGCACGGTTGCCGAGCACGGTGATCTTCGCGGTCTTGGACAGGGGCAGAGCCCTGTTCTCATTCTTTAAGAGAACACTGCCTTCTTCGGAAATGCGGATCCCGAGGGCTCTGTGAACGGCTTCATCCTTGGAGACATCCAGCTTTCCGTCGGTCAGGAAGTCGTCGTCCGGGATGAAGGCGGTGTACAGGGACCCGTCATCCGCCTCGGAGACGATCAGCTGACTGTTCGTCTTAAAGGTTTGGTCCACCATGATCCGGTTCTCTTCCAGCACGCTGGAGGCCAGCACGCTCATGATCAGAAGGAAGGCGAACACACAGGCGAGACCGCGGTAAAGATTGGGTTTTTTGAACATAATCTCTCCTTTTCTGTTGCGATCGTTTTTCTTTGCCGGAGGGCAGAGAGATCCTCCCCGATCTCCCTGTCCGTCCGCAAAAACTGCTGTTTATCATGATACCGGAAACGGTAAAAAACAGACTGATTATAGAATAAACTGTCGTTTTACAGAATGAACTGCACAAAAGATGCGGAATGTTCCAGCATCACATAAAAAAGGCCGCCCTCCGGGGAAGGAGAGCGGCCTTTTTGGGGGGGCTTCCGGCGGCGCTTACTGCCGCACAGGGAGAAGCATCACGCGGCGGGGCGCCGCAGGTAAACGTTCAGGTTGAAGAGATCGTCCCGGGCGGAGACGTTCAGCTCGCCCGCGTATTTGGCGGCGATCAGGCGCATGCTCTTCATGCCGTAGCCGTGATAGCCGGGCTCGGAGGTCTTGGTCGTGGCGGGCAGGTCGTCCTCCATGGTCAGCGTTCCCTCAAAGAAGTTGGTGAAGCAGAGCACGACCATGTCGCCCCGTTCCTCGACGGCCACGTCGATGGAGCGCTTCTCGTCGGGGAGGTGCTCCTCCGCCTCGATCGCGTTGTCGATCGCATTGCCGAAGAGCGAGTAGATGTCCATGGTCTTCATGAAGGAGAGCGGGGCGCAGTTGCCGTTCACGGTCATGCGGATCCCCCGCGCCTGGCATTTGGCCATCTTTTCGGCCAGAAGGACGTCCAGCGCGTCGTTGCCGGTCTTCAGGATGCTGTCATAGATGTTGATGTCTTTCTGCAGCGTCTCCAGTTCCTCCCGGGGCAGCGATCCCCGGTAGGCGGCCAGCTTGTGTTTTAAGTCGTGGACCTTGATGTTGATGGAATCCATGGTGTTCTTCGTGATCTCGTACTGCTTCTTTTCTTCCTGGCGCAGCAGTTCCAGACTGCGGGCTTCTTCCAGCGCCATGTTCACACGGTAGAGATTGAACTGGATGAACAGGGCCAGCAGACAGCAGAGGATCCCGTAAATATTGCCGGTGACGGTGGCGCGCGGCTCGCCGAATACCGTGGAGAGACGGTTGATGCCGACGCAGATGAAGACCGTCACGACGGCGATCAGGTGCAGCCGCCAGTCATTGCGCCGCCAGCACTCGTTTCTGGCGCTGTAGCGGCCGAAAGTCAGTAAGATGACGAGATACAGGATCAGCATGACCGATATCTCAAAGAAGCGGTTGCGGCCGATTGGGGCAAAGTTCGCCCCGGTCCACAGCGGCAGCATGCCGACCAGTGCGGCCGCCCGGTAGGAGAGGTGCTGGACGGCGTAGCCTGCCGTGCACATGGCCCCGATCACGCCGATCTTCAGATCGAAGAGCACGAGCATCAGCACATAGGAGATCAGAAACATGCCGAGGAAGCGGAAGAGGGACGATACGGCGGCTGGGGTTCCGGCCGGCAGCGAGGGGAAGTACCCGGCGGCAAGGACCGCCAGTACGAGCCCGATCGCGAGGCGCAGCGGGAAGAGCCGGCGCTTGGGCGCCGGATACAGGAAGATGAACTGCGCGGTGAGCAGTTCCGCGATGAAATACAGATTGCCGGTACGCAGTTCAGGCATGGCTGACACCTCCGATAAAACTGGAAAGAGCGGAAAGAAACTGTTTTTTCTGCGGTCGGGAGATCGGCAGGCGGGATCCGCCGACGACGGCGGTATCGCCTTCCACCGCCGTTACGTAGCGGAGATTGACGAGAAGAAAGCGGTTGCAGCGGCAGAAGTCCCGGCTGGCAAGCTTTTCTTCGGCGCTTTTCAGCGTCCCGTACTCCTCAAAGTCACCTTCGCCCGTGTGATAGAGGAGATAGTGGCCTTTGACCTCGATGTAGCGGATGACGGACAGCCGGAGCGTGCGCAGATCCTGGGAAGTGCCGATGGATACGGCAGCGTCGCTGCGCCGTGTCAGCCGGGGCATCACGCGGGACATCTTCAGGCGGAAATCCTGGCGGCTGACGGGCTTGAGGATATAGTTGGCCGCGGAGACCTCATAGCCCTGGATCGCATACTGGGCCATGTTGGTGACGAAGATCAGTATGACGGCGGTGTCCATCCGGCGCAGCGAGCGGGCGGTATCCATGCCGTTCATGCCCGGCATGTCGATATCCATCAGGACGATGTCGTAGACGGGTTCGTACTTGCCGATGAAAGCCAGACCGGAGGGGTACTCGTCGGCCTGCACTTCGATTTTTTCGGTATCGGCCCAAAAATCGATGCATTTCCGCAGATGAGCCCGTTCGGCCTCATTGTCTTCCACGATGGCGATGCGAAGCACCGGCACCACCTCCTTTCCGCAAAGCGTTCCGGGAGACTGTTGCGCCGTCCGGGGCGCGCCTGTCTCCGTGTCTTTCCGATATTATACTGTTATGCCAGGGAAAAAGCAAGTCTGTCCCGGCGGGAAAAAGCGCTTGAAAAAGGGCCTGCCGGACCGCTATAATAAGAAAAACAGTGGGAGTGACCGGAAAAGCTCCCGCAAAAAAAGAGCGCCGGGCGGCCTGCTGACGGGGCCCGGGGCCGGAAAAGAGGAGAATCATGCCTGAAGGATTACTGGATTTTATACGGAAGTCTCCGGTGCCGTATTTTGCGGCGGAGGAGGTGAGGAAGAAGCTGGAAGCGGCCGGTTTTGCGGAACTGCTCCCGGGAGAGGCGCCCGCCCGCGGCGGAAAGTATTATGTCCTACGCAGCGGGACGGCACTGATCGCGCTGCGGCTGCCCCGGGAAGAGGCCGCCGGATTTGTGATCACAGCGGGGCACTCGGACTCCCCGTGCTTCAAGATCCGCGACCGTGCGGAACTGTCCGGCAGTTATCTGCGTCTGGACGCGGAGCCCTACGGCGGGCCGATCCTGGCAAGCTGGATGGACCGGCCGCTGGGCATTGCGGGGCGGGTCATGGTCCGCACGCCGTCCGGCGCCCGCGCCGTGCTGATCGACATGAAAAAGGACGCGGCGATCATGCCGCATATGGCGCCGCATCTTCTGCGCGGTCTGAACGAGGGCTTTGCGTTCAAGCCGGGCAAAGACCTGGTCGCCCTTTTCGCAGAGGGCGGTGCGGGAGCCTTTGACAGGGCGGTGGCAGATCTCGCGGGCTGCGCCCCGGAGGATATTCTGGCGCGTGATCTGCGCCTGTACTGCCGGGAACAGGGCACGGTCTGGGGACCGGAGGGTGAGTATGTCTCTTCGCCGCGTCTGGACGATCTGGCCGCCGTCTATACCTGCACGGAGGGCTTCCTTGCGGCAGAAGAGACCGACCGGATCCAGGTCCTCTGTGTCTTTGACAACGAGGAGATCGGCTCGCGCACCCGCCAAGGCGCCGGCTCCGACCTCTTGCCGCGTACGCTGCGCGCGGCAGCGGCTCCCTACACGGCAGGGATCGACGCGCTGCTGGAGCAGAGCTTCATGATCTCCTCCGACAACGCCCATGCGGTGCACCCCAATTATCCGGAGCTCTTCGATGCCAATGAGCGGGTGCGGATGAACGGCGGCCCCGCGGTCAAGCATTCGCCGCGCTACGCGACCGATGCGGTCTCGGGCGCGCTGTTCCACGAGATCTGCCGCCGGAAAAGCATCCCGGTGCAGGACTACGCCAACCGGCCTGATCTGCCGGGCGGTTCGACCATCGGAAACATCTCCGCCGAGACTACTTCCGTCTGGACCGTGGATATCGGTCTGCCGCAGCTGGCCATGCACTCGGCTTACGAGACGATAGGAAGCCGCGACGTGGACTACGCGGTGCGCGCAGTCCGTGCGGCGTATGAAACGCGGGCGGTCTTTTCCGGCGATTCTTTTGAACTGAGATGACCGTTTTTCCACTCGCGGCCCGTCATTGCCGCGGCGACAAAAAAGACGCCCTCGGGGCACACTCCGTTAGGAAGCTGCCCCGAGGCAGTTTTTGCAGTTAAACACTATAATGTTTTTTGGGTTTTGGCGCGGTGAGATACAGCCGCGCCTCTTTCTTGCCCCTGCTCAATTGCGGAGGCCTCTTTTCTCAGGGAATCCCTCGAAACATGAACACACAGCA
>JAGDDE010000095.1 GCA_017958185.1 Lachnospiraceae bacterium
GATTCGGATATCGTGAACCCCTGGACAGAGGGCACCACCGCGGATGAGTTCATCGATTTCCTGTGCAGATACACGCACGATAAGGTCGAGCATTCGAATCCGGAAGAGAAATTCAAGTTTGGTACTGACATCAGCGTATATCTGGAAAAAGCTTTCAAAAACGTCAAAAAGGATTATCGCTGGCTCGACAAAAAGATGCTCAAGAAAACCTGGCAGTATGATATTCAGAAGGTCGACGGAGATCTGGAATTTGTCAGAAGGTACTGGGATGAAAGCGAGTATTCGGTGTACGACGTCGAAAGCGCGGAACAGTTCATAGAATGGGTGGAATACGACTATCAGAGTCTGGCGCTCAGGGAGAATAAGACCGTGGCCAGTTATGCTCCTCATTTCGGACATATCGATCTGCACGGCTGGAACCTGGAGCGCTATGTTTTCTACAAGCTACAGTCAGGCGATTATATGGTGAGCGTAACGGCCGGAGACCGCACGACCGGCGGCAGCAGGGATTTCTTCATCACACCGGACTGCTTTGAGGCAAAGACCTACGAGGAGTTCCTGGACCGGTACCTTACGATCGTTCCGGGCCACTTATTCGGACTCGGCAGGAAGGAGCTTCTGCCGGACAATGATCTGAAAAAGTTCCTCGGCTATTCAGGACCGAAGGCTCTGCAGCAGGAGGAACAGCCATGAGAAAAAGCGGCTCTGTGACCGTAGGGAATACGGAGATGTATTACGTTTCTTTCGGACGGGGGAAGAAGATCCTGGCCGTTTTGCCGGGGCTTTCCGACGGTCTGGCCACCGTAAAAGGGAAAACGTGGGTCCTTTCCCTGCCTTTCCGAAAGTTTCTCCGGGACTATACCGTGATGATGTTCAGCCGGAAAAATGAAATGCCGGAGGGGTATTCGATCCGGGAGATGGCGGCCGACCAGGTCCGGGCGCTCAGCCTCCTCGGGACCGGGCCGGTGTATCTGCTGGGCGTGTCTCAGGGCGGGATGATCGCGCAGTATATGGCCATAGACCATCCGGAAACGGTGACGAAGCTGATCCTTGCCGTCACGGCTCCGGATGCAAATGGGACCGTACGGGAGAACGTTTCGGGCTGGATCGGCCTGGCAGAACGCGGAGACCATGCCGCGCTGATGGCCGATACCGCCGAGAAAATGTATTCGGAGGCCTATCTCAGGAAATATCGGAGCGTTTTGCCCCTTGTTGCCCGGTTTACCAAACCCCGCTCCTATGAACGGTTCCTGAGAAACGCGCAGGCGATCCTCGGATTTGACTGCCGCAGCGAGCTGCCAAAGATCGACTGTCCTACGCTTATCCTTGCCGGAAGCGGGGACCGCACGGTCGGAAAAGACGCCGCGGAGGAGATGCACCGGGCGATCGGGGGCAGCGAACTGTATGTATACGAGGGCCTCGGACACGGGGCCTATGAAGAGGCCGGGGATTTTTACGGCCGGATCCAGGAGTTTTGCGACCGGTAAGACCGCCGGGTCCCGGAGTTTTGCGATCGGTAGGACCGTCGGGATCCCGCGTTTTGCGGCGGTGAACTGCCAGACAGGGGAAGGCCGGCGGCAGGCGGATCCGGACAGGCACAAAACGGCAGGGAGGTGTCTATGGAAGAGAAGAAGAACAAGACCGGCGCAGCCCGCCGCAGCGACTGGAAAACAAGCCCCATGCCCGAGCAATGCGAGACGTTCGTACTGACCCGTTCTTTCAGCGGGAAGGAGAGGGAAGTGCTCCGGAGGGGGCATGTCCCAGAGGCCATGGAGGATAAATGGTTCCGGTATATGGAGGGATCGACGCTCTGGGCTCACCGCAGCTGGTCCGGTTTCTGCATCTACCGGATCGATCTGGGCGGGGAAGACACCCATCTCGTTACGGTCAACCGCGACCCGGAACAGTACCGGTGCACAGATATCGAAGAAGACCGGGAGACGCTGGACCGGCTGCTGGACGATTGGACCCGGTCCCCCGGCGATTATTATTCTGCGTGGCTCGCGGAGATCGGCGGCGCCCTGGAGAAGGCGGGACGCGGAAGGCAGCAGGGTGCGGCGGAGAAGGAAACGGTCGCGTATTATGACCGAAACGCGGCACAGTATGTTTCCGCCACGGCCGGGGCCGATCTGAGAAAGCTGCGCAGCCGCTTCCTGCGGTATGTGAAGCCGGGCGGGACCGTGCTGGATGCCGGCTGCGGCAGCGGACGGGATGCCGCGGCCTTCCTTCGCGCCGGTTTCCGGACGGAAGCTTTTGACGCCTCCCGGGAAATGTGCCGCCTGGCATCGGAACGGCTGGGGATCCCGGTCGCCTGCCGGGCGTTTGAAGAACTGGAAGGCCGGGAGGCATATGACGGGATCTGGTGCTGCGCTTCGCTGCTGCACGTGCGGGCGGAGGATCTGCCCGCTGTGATGAGACGGCTCGCAGGGCTGCTGAAGCCGGGCGGCGCGATCTACGTTTCTTTCAAAGAAGGAAGCGGCGAACACATCCGGGACGGGCGCTATTATCATGATATGACCGCCGGAGAGTGCCGGTCGCTGCTGGAAGAGGCCGGGCTGGCCGTTCGGGAAGTGTTCCTGAGCGGCGACGTCCGGAAAGGACGCGGCAAAGAGCAGTGGGTCAATGCGATCGCAAAGAAAGGAGCGGCGGAAACCGGATCATGAGTGCGGCTTAGCCAGCCGGAGCGCAAAAAGAGGGCGGTCCCCGCAGGGGCCGCCCGTTTCATTCGGAGCCGGCGAGGCATGCTTTCCGGCTGTGACCGGCAGAGCCGGTATCAATACTTGTAGAAGCCCTCTCCGGAGGAGCGGCCGAGTTTGCCAGCGTCGATGTAGGACTTCAGCAGGGCCTTCTGCGCCTTGAAGTTGTAGGGCATCATCATCTTCTTGAGCAGCGGGTTCAGCAGCCCCGGGACCTTCTGATACTTCTCCACGATATTGAAGGCGGTCGTCAGGCCGACGACGTCGAAGATCTCGAACGGGCCGCGCGGAGCGCCGGTACCCAGTTTCCAGGCCTTGTCGACGCTTTCGGGATCGGAGACGCCGTTCGCGACCAGATCCAGACCGGAGATCAGGAAGGGGATGAGCAGAGAGTTCAGCAGGTAGCCGGCCTTTTCCTTGTTGACGGGCAGCGGGATCATGCGGATCTCGGAGGCAAATTCCATGACGGCGTCAAAGGAAGGCTGGGAAGTCTCGGCCTGGGCCATGACCTCGGCGATATTCTGCTTCCAGATGGAATTGGCAAAGTGCAGCGCCAGATACTTGGCGGGGCGGCCGGTATCCTTGGTGAAACTGGAAGGCAGCAGGGAAGAGGAATTGGTGACCAGGATGGTCTTGGCGGGCATCAGCGGGGCGAGCATCTTAAAGAAGGCGCTCTTTTCCTCCTGCACCTCGGCCATGGATTCGATGACGAGATCCGCATCGGCAACGGCCTTGGCAAGATCCAGCTCCAGCTTCACGCCGGCGTAGGCTTTTTCTGTCGCGGCGATACAGGCGTCCGCATCGAATTTGCCGAATTCGGCAATGCCGCGGCACCAGTCGGGATCGACGGGGCTCGTGACGGTCTTCATCTTTTCGATGGCTTCAAAATAGGTGTTTTTCAGTTTGTCAAGTTTGGGCTGGCAGCGGCCGATGCTGCCCTGGCTGCGCAGCCAGATGGTCACGTCAAAGCCGCAGTACGCTGCCTGAAACGCGATCTGGGAACCGAGGACGCCGCCTCCGGCGACAACAACTTTACGAATCTCCGACATAAGGGGACCCTCCTTTCGAGTCTGATCACAGCATATACGATTCCGGTTCCGGCGTCAAGATACTTTTCATGATTTTTGTTATTTTTTTCACAATCGTTGAGCAGAAAGCCTTGGAATACGGGGATCGTGAAAAAGAGAAGCGCCGACAGAGGTCACGGATATTGTACGGGACCCGGCCGGGAGGGTTTTACCGGGAGCCTGCGCGGTCCGTCCCGTTTTTTTGCCCGGAAGGCACGTCCGCCGCACGGCGATCACGGAGGGGACTTGATTTTACAGCGAACCTATGGTAAGATTCATCTGTTACGATGGTTTTTCTGTTGAAACCGGTTTCAGAGGATAAAGAATGAAAGAAACAGACTACGGTACGGAAACGGAACAGACGTCCGCGCTCCCGGAAGAAGGAGAACAAAAGAAGCCGAAAAGCCGTAAGAAGAGAAAGATGGTGCTGAGATGGATCTTCCCGGTCGTTATCGTGCTGCTTCTTGCCGTGATCGGCTACAGCGGCTTCCAGATCTTTTCCCGCCTGAATGAGTATCGGGAGGCGGAAGATCTGTACGAGCAGCTGATCAGGGATATGCTTTCGGATCCGTCCTTTATCACGCCCGAGACGGTGCCCTCCGGAGAAAGCCTCCTGGAGACGGAAGGATACCCGACTGCGCCGGCGGTCCCGACCGTTCCGGTCCCTTCGACGCAGGCGCCGCAGCCTTCGACGCAGGCGCCGCAGCCTTCGACAGAGGTGCCGGAACCTTCGACACAGGCGCCGGAGCCTTCGACACAGGCGCCGCAGCCTACGACGGAGGTGCCGGAGCCTACAACGGAGGTGCCGCAGCCTACGGTACAGGATCCTACACAGCCGCCGGCAACGGACCCCGTGCAGGGACCGACCGAGCCGTCGCAGGCACCGACACAGGCGCCGACGCAGCCTCCGACCGCTCCGCCGACACAGCCTCCGACCGAGCCTCCGACACAGCCTCCGACCGTACCGCCGGAAACGGCGCAGGATGCCACGGGTATCTCGGCCGACCGGCTCAAGGCCATGATCACGACCGATTCCCTTCGCCTGCGCATGTCGCCGGACAGCAGCCGCGAGAATACCTACGCGATCGTCTATCCGGGGACCACGCTGTATGTGTATGAATTCATGGGAGACTGGTGCAGCGTCGTCTATCAGGGCAAGCTGCTGTACTGCGCCACGGCGTATCTGAGAGATCCGTCCGTGCCGACACAGCCGCCCGCCACGCAGGCTCCTACCCAGCCTCTTCCTACGGCTCCGCCCGCTACCGCGGCTCCGACCCGGCCGTCCCAGGCGGAAACAGCCGTCGGCGGACTGCCCATTTCCACGATCGCGGACAAGCTCTCCTGGCTGACCGTCAATTTCAAGGCGCTGCAGAACCTGAACAGCGAGGTCGTCGCCTGGCTGCAGGGCCAGGGAGACGGCATCAGCTACCCGGTGGTGCAGGGCACGGATAACGATTATTACCTGACGCACCTGTTCAACGGGGTGGAAAACGGCTGCGGCTCCCTGTTCGTGGACTACAGGAACCGCTTCCTGCGCGACGATCTCACGCTGATCTACGGGCATCACATGCGCAACGGCACCATGTTCGGCCAGCTGGAAAACTATCGCTCGCAGTCGTACTACCGCAGCAACCCGGTGCTTCACCTGTATACGCCGGCCGCTGATTATGTGCTGGAAGTCTTCGCGGCCTTCTATACGGACACCAATGAAGTGTTCTATCTGAATTTCGGCACCGAGCAGGCCTTCAACGATCAGGTCTCCGCCTATTTGCGCCGTTCTTCGATCAATACCGGGATCCGTCCTGTTTTCGGAGAGCGTATGGTCGCGCTGTACACCTGTTCCTTCAATCAGAACGAAGGTCGGTTCATCGTATTCTGCCGTCTGGCTGCAAAGGGGTAATCCTATGGCAAAAGAGATCTGGAAACCGGGCAATCTGCTGAATCCCGTGCCGGCGGTCATGCTGAGCTGCGCCCGCCCCGGCGAAAAGCCCAATATCATCACAGTCGCCTGGACCGGGACGGTCTGCAGCGAACCGCCCATGCTTTCCGTGGCCATCCGCCCGGACCGCTATTCCCACGGGATCATCCGGGAGACCGGAGAATTCGTGCTGAATCTGACGAGCGCCCGTCTGGTAAAAGCCGCCGACCTGTGCGGCGTGCGTTCCGGCAGGGATACGGACAAGTTCCGGGAAGCCCGTCTGACGCCCGGAGAAGCGCCGCATATGAACTTGGCTCCTTCCATCGCGGAGTCGCCGGTCAGTCTGGAATGCCGCGTCACGCAGATCCTGCCGCTGGGCTGCCACGATCTGTTCCTGGCTGAGATCGTAGGGGTGCTGGTCGATGACTCGCTGATCGAAGAGAGCGGGAGACTGCGGCTGGACAAAGCCGATCTGACGGCCTATATGCACGGACGCTACTACCGTCTGGGCGAGGAACTCGGCACGTACGGCTATTCGGTACGCAGAAAGCCGCCCGCAAAGCCGCCGGCCGCTCCGAAGAAAAAAAGCGCTCCGAAAGTTAGGAACGCCTGAAAGAAAAACGAAACGGCGTATCGTCCCGCATGGAACGGCCGCGTCGGATGGAATGACCTCAAAACACAGACAGCCGGAGCCATGAGCTCCGGCTGTCTGTGTTTTGCCGTTTGGTGCGTCTTCAGTTGTTGAGCAGCGCGGCAGCGGCGGAACCCACCAGGTTCGCGTCCTTGGCGCGGGTGATGCGCACGTAGCGGTCCAGTTCGCCCTCCAGCACCCGGCGGATGTATTTTTCCAGCTTCGGGTAGAAGAGGAAGGAACTCCAGATGCCGCTGCCTTCGGCACAGATGAAGGCGGGCGTTTCCGGCGAGCGGCCGGTCCCGGTGTGCAGGACCACGGCGGCCAGATTGATGAAGACCAGTTTGGCGGCGCGCTCGCTGATCAGGTCGATCACGGTGAGCAGCGTCACGCGGTCTTCCTGTGTCTCGCAAAGTGCGGCCAGCGTATTGTCGCCGTCCGGACAGCGGGCAAAGCGGTCGATCTCGCCCATATCGAACGAAGGCGTATGCGACAGCCGTTCGGTGAAGTTCTCCGAGAAGAAGCCGCGGGTCGTCAGCGCGCGCGTGATGAGCGTGACGAGCAGGCCCTGATAGACGCCGGAGACCATCTTTTCATAGAGGTGTTCGCCGGGCGTGGAGCTCAGACCGTCCAGGATACGGTCGTATTCGCCCTGTGCAAAGCCGTCGAACGCGCCGGCTTCCATATTGATGATCATGGACGCGGCCTGACCGCTCATATCATGGCTGAGGATCCTGTCGGTGCGCTCGATGTAGCAGGTGTTCGTGCCTGTTCCGAGGATGAAGCCGATGCCGCCCTCGTCTTCGCCGGCACTGTGATCGACGATGCCGCCCAGAAGCGCCGCAACGGTATCGTTCAGCAGAACGCACTTCTGGTCGCCCGGAAGATCGGCGGCGCGCAGGGCCGCCTTCAGGTCGCGGCAGACTTCCATGCCTTCGGAGCCGGACACATGCACTTCTTTATTGAAGGCGGTCAGCCGTCCGTCGCGGTTGGGAAGGATCTCCGCGGGATAGGAGAAACAATAGCCGATGCGGTCCGAAGAAGCCAGATACGGCCGCAGATAGTCGACCATCTGCGTCAGATACTCCTGCTTGGTGAGCGGACACTTGGTGCCGGGCATGGGATAGCGGACCTGGGCGTCGATCACAGGGCGCCCGCCGCGGAAATGGACCAGTGCCAGTCGAAGATTGGTCCCGCCGGCGTCCATCACGATGACTTTCTTTCCGGAAGGCAGTTCGCCGGAGGCGCTGACGTAGGTGGGGTACATCGCGAACGGGGAGGGCTCCCCTTTCAGCCCCTTTTCCATGGCGGCCCGGAAACGGGCGATGCCGTCTTCCACGCTGTTGCAGTCCGGATGCATGCCGGTTTCCCGGAAGAACGCTTCAATTTTATCCTTGACCATTTCTTTGCCTCTTTTCCCCTGATGACAGGAAGGTGGGTACGGCTGCCGGCTTTCGGCAGCGGGAGGAAATGCTTCGTCTTTTCCCGAAAAATCCGGGATATACCGCTCTCCGGAAGCGGAGAGCTCCTGAATATACCCGTCAAAGCCCAGCTCGTATACGGCGGCAGCCACTTTCTCCAGCTCGCGCCGCGTGATGCGGCGGTCCAGCTCCGGGTGTCCGGGAACGGGGCGGCAGGGCGTGTACTGCGCCAGCAGGCTGAGACGGACGGAGCCGCCGAAGGTCTCCCGCAGCAGCTGCAATGACTGCAGGGAATTGCGGGTGTGCCCGGGCAGGATGAGGTGCCGGACCATCGTTCCGCGCAGCAGGCGTCCTTCCGGATCGAACACACAGGGGCCGGTCTGCCGCACCATCTCCCGGATGGCGGCCAGCGCGGTCTCCGTATAGTCCGGCGCGCCGGACAGTTCCCGGGCCAGCTCCGGATCGGCATATTTGAAATCCGGCAGATAAATATCGATGAGCCCGTCCAGTTCCCGGAGCGTTTCGGGCAGTTCGTAGCCGCTACTGTTCCAGATGACCGGCACCGGCCATTTTTCGCTGCGCAGCACCGGGATCAGCTGGCGGGTGTAGTGGCCCGGTGTGACCAGGTCGATCGCACGGGCGCCCTGCGCGATCAGCGCCCGAAGCATCTGCCGCAGTTCTTCAGCGGAGACTTCCCGGCCGGCCGCGGCGTTTTCGCTGATCTCGAAGTTCTGACAGTAACGGCAGCGTAGCCCGCATCCGGTGAAGAAAACGGCACCGGCGCCTCCGCTGCCCGCCAGGCAGGGCTCTTCCCAGAAATGAAGGGCAGCCCGCGCCACGCGCAGAGCCTCCCCGCTTCCGCAAAAACCGCTGCGCTGCAGCCGGTCGGCCCGGCAGCGGCGGGGACACTGGGTACATTCAGCCACGGGAAAACCCTCCTGCGGGGCAGATCCCCGCGCTTCGGTCACGAAAGGCCCGCTTTCCGGGTCCTCCGGATCCTTTGACAGGCAGGCAAAAACACCGCCTGTCCGGATACGGCGGAAAGAGGCGGCCTGCTTCCCTGACTACAATACCATTGCCGGGGAGGGAAGTCAAGAGACTTGGCGAAATCCTTCGGGAAAGGATCGCGTAGGCGCACACGGAGCGGGTGAGGCGCCCTGCGCCGGGCTGTTTCGGAAAAGAAAACGGGGTGTCGGGGGAGACGCCGCGGGAGGAGAGCGGCAGCCCGGGCAAAGCAAAAAACGGGCCGGAAAACGCGATTTTCCCGAAAATATTCAAATATTCACAAAAATAATCGCAAAATTTTTCAAAAAAGTGCTTGACAAGAGGTTATATATGCATTATGATACCCGCAACCGGTCAAGAACCGGACATTCTGTGAAGAATGGAAAGGAGTTATCACCATGAAGAAACTGATCGCTGCTGCACTTGCCCTCGTCCTGGCCATCTCGCTGTGCGCCTGCTCCGGCGGAGAAGACGCCAAGAAGTCCGCCGCCTACAACAAGGCGCTGGCCGCCCTCCAGTACAACTCGGACGGTCTGCCGACCCTGACGGTCGCTACCTCCCCTGACTTTGCCCCCATGGAATTCACGGATCTGTCTCGCAAGGGCGATGCACAGTACGTCGGTTTCGACATTCTGCTGGCGACCTACATCGCCAAGGAACTGAACATGAAGCTCGTGATCAAGCCCATGAGTTTTGACGCCGTACAGGTCGCCGTCCAGACCGGCACCGTCGACCTCGGCATCTCCGGTTTCAGCTGGACGGCCAAGCGTGCCGAAAACTACTTCATCACCGACTGGTATGAAGCCGGCAAGAACGAGACCTCCCAGGTCGTGATCACCACCAAGGAGAATGAAAACAAACTGAAGACCGCTGACAGCTTCAAGGGTCTGAAGGTCGGTTTCCAGGGCGCTTCCCTGCAGGAACTGCTGGTCACCGAACAGCTGCCGGGCTGCGAAGGCGTTCCTTACGGCGATCTGAACGATGCCGTGATGGCGCTGATGACCGGCAAGATCGACGCTCTGGCTGTAGCTTTCGGCAACGGCGAGTCCTTCATCTCCAAGAACCCCGACAAGATCGGCTTCACCGGCTTCGAGTTCTTCGTGGATGAGATGTACAAGAACAACGTCATCCTGATGAACAAGAACGCCACCGAGCTGGGCGCCAAGGTCAACGCCGTGCTGGCCAAGGCCAAGGCCGACAAGGTCTATGACGGTTGGTACGAAGCCTGCCAGATGCTCGCCGAGATCAAGACGGCTGACGAACTGGGCTATGACGACAAAGGCAACAAGATCACCGAATAAGGGATCGCTTCTGTACTGAAGAACCATGAACAGGAAGCCGGGCCGCGGGTAAGTGTCCGCGGCCCGGTTTGCCAAAAGAAAAGGAGCCGAACATGACGATCACCGAGATCCTCCGCAGTATGTGGAATATCTTCGTTACCTATTATATAGGGCAGGGATTGCTGCTCAGCGGTCTGGGATACACGCTGGCGCTTTCCGCCATCGCCGTCGTAGCCGGCGCCGTGCTGGGCGCGCTGCTGGCGATCATCAAGCGCAGCGGCTTCAAGCCGGCCATCTGGGTCATCAGCGCCTTCGTTGAGATCCTGCGCGGCACGCCCGCCCTGCTGCAGCTGTACATAGCCTACTTCCTTATCCCCATGATGCTCGGTGTGCCCGGCATGTCGCCCTTCACCTGTGTAGCTATCGCGCTATCGCTCAATTCCGCCGCTTATGTGTCCGAGATCATCCGTTCCGGCATCGAAGCGGTGGATAAGGGACAGACGGAAGCGGCGCGATCCCTGGGTCTGACGTCCCGGACCACGATGATGAAGATCGTGCTGCCGCAGGCCATCAAGAATATCCTGCCGGCGCTCGGCAATGAATTCATCATGATCATCAAGGAGACCTCTCTGGCATCCACCTTCTTCGTAGGCGAAATGATGACGACCTACCTGACCGTCCGCGGTCTGACGTTCAACGCGCTGCCGACGCTGCTTGATATCGGTATCGTGTACTTTGTCCTGACATTCAGCCTTTCCAAGCTGATGGGCGTGTTCGAAAGGAGGATGAAAGCCAGTGCTTGAGGTCAAGAATATCTATAAGAATTTCGGCAGCCTGAAGGTCCTGAAAGGCGTGACGACGCATGTGGAAAAAGGCGAGGTCATCTCCATCATCGGCGTTTCCGGCTCCGGCAAATCGACGCTGCTGCGCTGCATGAACCTGCTGGAGGTCCCCACGTTCGGCGAGGTCTGGATGGAAGGCAAGCTCCTGACGCCGGTAGATCCCTATCTGCACCCGGAAGTGATCGAAGTCTCCCATACCTTCAAAAAACTGCTCGCGGAGGGATACTCCCGCGAGGAAGCGCTGAAAACCATCCACGCGAATGATCTTCTGAAGGAAAAACACTCCGCCGAGGGCCCGGCCTACAAGGCTCTCATGAAAGAGATCTATGACGCGAACCACCAGGATATCAATGAAGCCCGGCGCAAAATGAGCATGGTCTTCCAGCAGTTCAATCTGTTCAATAACAAGACCGTTCTGGAAAACGTGATGTTCGCGCCGATCGAAACGGCCAAATACAACCACGTGAAAGATATGAAGGCTGCGAAAGCCGAGATCGAAGAGCGGGCCTACGGTCTGCTGAAGCGGATCGGTCTGGAGGAGAAGGCGAAGGCCTATCCGTCCACTCTTTCGGGCGGACAGAAGCAGCGTATCGCGATCATCCGTTCCCTGGCGATGAATCCGGACGTCATGCTCTTTGACGAACCGACCAGCGCGCTCGACCCGGAAATGATCGGTGAAGTGCTCGACCTGATGCGCAAGCTGGCGGCAGCCGGCATGACGATGGTCATCGTGACCCATGAGATGGGCTTCGCCCGCGAAGTGTCCGACCGGATCCTGTTCGTGGATGAGGGCTATATTAAGGAAGAAGGCACACCGGACCAGATCTTCCGCGATCCGCACGATCCGCGTCTGCGTGACTTTTTGAGCAAGGTACTGTAAGGATCTGCGGCCCGGGCCGCACAAAGCTGCCGGCGGCAGTACGCGCCGGAGAGGAGGGACCCCATGACCGGAAAAGAAACGGCACTTGCTGCCATCGAAGCAAAGAAAGATGTATTCACCGCCCTCTCGGATGAGATCTGGGGGTACGCGGAACTCTCCCTGAAAGAGTTTCAGTCGGCGGACGCCTACCGCCGTGTCCTCAAGGAACTGGGCTTTGACGTGACGGAGACCGTCTGCGGTCTGCCCACGGCCTTTGCCGGAAGCTACGGCAGCGGAAAGCCCGTCATCGGCATCCTGGGCGAATACGACGCGCTCTCGGGCCTGTCCCAGGTCGGCGGCAGTACGGTCCCGGAGGAGGTCGAAAAAGGCGGCTGCGGACACGGCTGCGGCCACAATATGCTGGGCGCCGGCGCCCTGGCAGCGGCCTACGGCATCAAGGAATACCTGAAGGCCACCGGCCACAGCGGCACCGTGATCTTTTACGGATGCCCCGGCGAAGAGGGCGGTGCCGGCAAGGCGCTCATGGCCCGCGAGGGCCTGTGGAAGGATCTGGACTGCGCGCTGACCTGGCATCCGGCCGACGTCAACGAAGTGACCGTCGGCACCTGCAACTCCTGCATCCAGACACTGTACAAGTTCCACGGCGTCCCCTCCCACGCGGCGGGCGATCCGGAAGACGGGCGCAGCGCGCTGGACGCCGTCGAACTGATGAACATCGGCGTGCAGTATCTGCGCGAGCATACCAAGACCGACGCCCGCATCCATTACGCGATGATCGACGGCGGCGGATACTCCCCGAACGTGGTGCAGAAGTACGCCAGCGTCCTGTATATGGTGCGGTCCATCCTGGTCAAGGACGCGAACGCCCTGCAGGAACGCGTGGATAAGATCGCCGAAGGCGCGGCCCTGATGACCGGGACCACCTTCGAAAAGATCTTCATTGACGGCTGCTCCAACACGCTGTCCAATCACGCGCTCGAGAAACTGATGCAGGAAGAGCTGGAAGCGCAGCCGCTTCCGTCCTATACGGCGGAAGAACTGGCCTATGCGGCGGCCCTCAAGACCACGTATCCCGGACGCGGACTGCCCGGCACGGCGGCCAAGCACGATAAGACTGCGGCGGCAAAGGTCGAAGCCTGGACGAAAGGCGGCACCGAACCGATCAATCAGTTCGTGTCCCCGCTGTGGGAGGGGTATCATTTCGGTGCCGGCTCCACCGATGTGGGCGACGTATCCTGGCTGACTCCGGCGGTACAGCTGCACACCGTGACGTATGCGGCAGGCTCCCCCGGCCATTCCTGGCAGAACGTTTCCTGCGGGAAGACCAGCATCGGCCACAAGGGCCTGCTCTTTGCCGGGCAGGTGATCGCAGCGGCAGCGGTCCGTCTGTACGAGGATCCCGCACTGCTTTCAGCCATCCGCGAAGAATTTGCCGAAGCCTCCAAGGGCGGCTATGTCTGCCCTATCCCGGAAGGCGAGACCATCAAGGCACTGGAGATCTGACCGCGCCTGCGGGCAGAGGACGGCCGGCATCCCCGGCCCCTGCCGGAGCCAACGACGGGAAGCAGCGCCCGTCATATAAATATAGGACCCCCGGAAGCGGAAGAGCAGGCTCCTGCCCGCCCTCCTCCGGGGGCCTTTTTTTGTGCGGCCGTCACCCCTGCGGGATCCGGTTGATGATCGTTACGCCCGGGAGGCGGCGGAGGTCTTCCAGCACTTCGTCGGAGGCGTCGGTGAAGATCGCATCGTACTCTTCCGGCGGTGCGGTGCGGTACATGGCATTGTCGTTCAGTTTCGTATCGTCCACCAGAAGGACCTTATACCGGCTGTTCGCCAGCGCCGCGCGCTTCACGTCGCGCTGGTCGGCGGAGCTTTCGAACGAGCCGCGGACGTTGAAGGAGGTGCAGGAACAGAGCATGAGATTGAATTCCATCTGTTCGATCTCGTGCACGGTGGCGCTACCGTTCAGGGTGCCGATATGATAGTTCAGTTTTCCTCCGAGCAGATAGACATTGACGTCGCTCTTCTGGGACAGCTGCATGGCGGCCGTGATCCCGTTGGTCACCACGGTCTTGTTCTTGAAGCTCAGGCGCTGGGCCAGCGTCAGCGCCGTGGAACTGTTGTCCAGAAAGACGGTCTTGAAATCCGGGAGCCCGCGCTGCGCCATGTGCGCGATCTGGATCTTGTTTTCCAGACGCAGGATCTGCCGGACGGAGATGGAGATATCGTCCGCATTCTCCATGAGGACGGCGCCGCCGTGGTCGCGCCCGATCAGTCCCAGGCGCTTGAGCTCATTCAGTTCGCGGCGCACGGTCGTATCGCTGACAAAGATATGCCGGGCGATCTCGTCCACCCGTGCGTGTTTTCTGCTCCGAAGATATTCGATGATCTGCTCCTGCCGGTAGGTCAGCATTTTTATCTCTCCTTTTTCCGTTCTCCGTTCTATTATTTTCGCCCCGCCACCGATCCACTTTTTTATTTCAGATCAGAGGCTCCGGAAATCCGGGCAGCCCCTTTGCGACCGGCGGTTTTTCGATGAAAAAAGCCGGTTTCACGACGGAATTGCTCATGTCCGCTCATTTCGGACTGTAGTATAGCATAAATCGTGGCGTTTTGTCAATCAAATGAGCGTCTATTGACAAAACAGCTACAAGACGATAAGATAATCATGAAACTACCAAATATATTTATTGGGAGGTCGTAACATGTCAACAAAGAAGAGATTCGGTAGGATCCTGGCAGTTGTCATCGCCGTCGCGATGGTGCTGTCCACGTTCGCCGCGATCACTGCTTCTGCCACTAACGGAAGAGACTACGTAAAGTCTGTTCCGTATTTTGCTACGTGGGATGAAGCGCTGGCCGCAGCACAGGAACTCAACGAAGAACTCACCGGCGAGGGTGCCATTCTGCTGAAGAATGAAGGCACGCTTCCTCTGGCCGAGGGCGAGAGAGTCACCGTTTTCGGCGGCCCCAAGCCTGCCAGAGGCTTCACCGGCATCCGCGATCAGCTGGCGGGCTATCTGGCCGAAGCCGGCTTCGCCGTGAACCCGACGGTCGTTACCGAAAACAACGTTAACACCGTGACCGAAGATGATATCCGTATGTACAATACCGTCGGTATCGTGCTTCTTGCCCGTGGCGGTTCCGAAGGTTCCGACCTGCCCGTGAGCTCCGATGAACTGGCTCACGATGCAGACGAAAACGTGAACGGCTGGATCCATCAGAGGCTGGCTCTCAACAGCCAGGGTCAGGAAGTCAAGCACGGCCTGATGCTGACTGACAAGGAACTGGAGATCATCGCCAAAGCAAAAGAGACCTGCAAATCCGTCGTGGTCCTGCTCAACACGTCCAACGCGATGGAAATGTACAACCTGAACGAGGATCCGGAGATCGGCGCGATCATGTTCATCGGCCGTACCGGCACCACCGGCCACAACGCGATCGGTAAACTGCTGAACGGCACCATCAATCCGTCCGGCAAGACCGTGGATATCTGGTACAGAGACTTCACCGCCGATCCTACCTGGTACAACTCCATTGCCAATGCTCAGAACGACGGCGGCTCCAACTCCTACGTCGATCCGACCGGCAGCGCCTCGCAGGGCCTGCACGGCGTGGACTATGAAGAAGACATCTATCTCGGCTACGGCTACTACGAGAGCGTTTACGCCGAGATCCTGGAAGGCCGTCTGCATTACGACGGACTGAAGCTCACCAAGGAAGCTCCTGCCAATGCGCAGGCCGAAGCGGCCGCCTGGCACCATGACAACGTCGTGTTCCCGTTCGGCCACGGCCTGTCCTACACCACCTTCGAGACCACGGACGTCAAAGTCAATCATGAGAGCCTGAATGCTGCGGATATCGCCTCCTCCGAAGGCAATCCCGCTAAGATCAAGACCCTCACCGTGACCGCGAAAGTCACCAACACCGGCAGCGTGGCCGGCAAGAAGGTCGTAGAGATCTACAGCCAGCCGCCGTACGACCCGAACGGCGATGCCGAGAAACTGGCTGTCAAACTGGTCGGCTATACCAAGACTCGCCTGCTGGGCCCGGGCCAGAGCGAGACCGTGAAGGTCACCGTGAATCTGGAAGACATCGCGTACTACTGCGCAACGGCAGAGCATGACGGCGTGAAGGGCGCATACGTGCTCGATGCCGGCGAATACTATCTGTATGCCGCCGATGACTCCCACTGCTACGGCCGGAAGGACATCGGAGCGAAGTATACTGTCAATGCGCAGGCCATCCTGGGCCTGGACGACTTCAGCGACCGTCTGATCCAGAACCTGTTCGGACCGGAAAACGGCCGTTACTACAGCCTGCGTCAGGAGACCGAAGGCAGTCTGTGGAAAGAGATCGACGCGTTCAGCGAGGATATGACCCTGCTGTCCCGCAGCGATTTCGTGGGCACCTTCCCGAAGGCCCCGGTAGTCACGATCGACGGCATCCCGGCCAACAGGTTCGCGGAATTCAGCGAGAAGAACAGCTACAAGGCCGGCGACGTAGTGAAGCACACCGTAGTAGGCACCGGTCTGACCGGCGGCTCCAGCGTGGACTACTGCAAGTTCATCAAGGATCATGAGCCCGGCAGCTTTAACGAAGAGGAAGTCGAGAAGCTTTCCGGCACCTATGAAGGCGGCCTGGTCTTCAGCGAGAACTTCATGAAGCTCATGGCTTACTATGAGCAGTACAACCTCGAGACCTATGAAGTGCTGTATGACTACTTCACGGCCGGCGGCAAGTACTCGGCCGGCGACAAAGTGGGCATCTCCAACAGCAAGGAAGTCTACGAGTTCACCAAGGACTATGAGGCTCCCGCGCAGATCGCCATCCAGGAATATGCCAAGGATGCGATCTTCCGCAGCGGTAGCACCATCTACAAGGTCACCAAAGACATCAAGGTCCCGGAATTCGCACCGTTCGACAATACCAAAGCGTATGCCGTAGGCGACTTCCTGCTGTACAACAACCGCCAGTACGTGGTCAAGACCGCGATCCCGGTGGGCGGCAACGTCAGCACCAGCAGCCGTAACGGCAACGTAACGGCTTTCTCCGCCGCCAACCTGCTCGTGACCAGCGGCGAGAATGCGAACGTCGTTCAGTACGACGCCGAATACCTGAAAGCGTTTGCCTCCAAGACCGAACTGGAGAACTCCGGCAGCTATAAGTATCCGGATTTCCTGTTCAAGGGCATCGAAGGCAGAAATGAAGACGGCAACTCCGAAGATACCTGGAGCGTGACCGCCGATGACATCAAGGGCTGGACTCAGATGGAGAACGCCGCTGCGCAGCGCGCCGCCATCGAGGCCGAAGATTCCGACTGGATCTGGTTCAACGAACTGGCCGGCATCTACTACAACAGCGAAGAAGTAATCGAGAAGGGCCGTTTCGCCGGCATGACCGGTGTGGAAGTCTGGACTAAGTTCATGAACCAGTGGGTCTGGACCGACATCTACACCGCCTGCTGGAGCGGCGGCAACAACGGCAACGCCGTAGCCAACCTGGGTATCCCGGCCGGCGGCGTAGCTGATAGCCCGACCTCCTTCAACCGCACCTACAGCTGGTGCTGCAACACCACCATCGCTTCTACCTGGAACACCGACCTCGGCTACCGCCAGGGCGTCGTGACCGCCAGCCTGGGTCTGCTGCAGAACGCGAAGAACATGAACAGTGCCAAGGAGCAGTGGCTGAACCCTGCCGTGAACACTCACCGCACTCCGTTCAGCGGCCGCAACAATGAGTACTATTCCCAGGACGGCATGTGCGCCGGTATCATGGCTGCCGCTGTCTGCCAGGGCATCCAGTCCCGCGGCGTTGGCTCCCACCTGAAGCACATGTTCCTGAACGATCAGGAGACCAACCGCAACTCCAAAGACCTGTTTGCCTGGGTCTCCGAGCAGGCGGTCCGTGAGATCTACATCAAGCCTTTCCAGATGGGTATCCAGGAAGGCGGCGCGGAAGGTGCCATGAGTGCCTTTGCCCGTCTTGGCGCGGTGCCTACGCCGGTCCACTACAATATGTGCGACCTCCTGACCCGGACCGAGTGGGGCGCTGAGACATTCTTCTTCCATCCGGATATGTACAGCCCTCAGTCCAATGTAGCCGGCGAAGACCTGATGGTCCGTACCGGTCACAACCACGCGCCGGGCGGTGCCTTCTCTGCCAACGGCACGTCCAGTTACAACGCCATTTCCGGTCACTGGGATGCCGAGATCGACAACCCGCTCACCGGTGCCAAGGGCGGCGTCCTGATCGGTAAAGATGACGCGGGCACCGGCCAGGCCTCCTATCTGTCCAACAACCAGTGGTATATCGTCCGCCTGCGCGCGATGCAGATGTACAGCGAGTATGCCAACCAGGGCCACAGCCGCAACGGCCTGCTGCTGACCGACTACGTCGGCAACACC
>JAGDDE010000096.1 GCA_017958185.1 Lachnospiraceae bacterium
GACGCCCTTCATGCCGCATTCGCCGCGCAGGAAGTCCTTCGCCAGAGCTGCGCAGGCAGCGCCGCTGTAAGTGCCGAAGCGGGAGAAGGAAGCCATGGTGTTGAATGCGCCGCCCATGGTGATGGGCAGTTCGAACGCACGCAGGTAGATCTCACGCAGAGCCTGCTCCGGCAGCCACACCTGGACGCCGTGACGGCAGGATTCCAGATCGTTCAGCGCGCAGTGCTTGTTGTACACGTGGACGCCCTTCTCTTCGCAGCCGCGGCTCCACTGAGCGCCCATCAGGCCGGAGAGGGTGCCGCATTCGCTGAAGTACTCACTGGTTCTGCCCAGGTAAGCGGTACGGTGGATGTTCAGACCGGTGCCGTAGATGCCGGACCAGCCGCCCCAGACACCTTCGTTGCCGATGGCGTTGCCGACCTTATAAGCCAGATCCAGGTTGAAGGTGGCAGCCAGCAGACCGTTGGACGGGAAACCGGCGCTGAGGTTGCTGCCTCTGCCGTTCTGGTCGATCTGATCGTTGATCAGCTTGCCGGCCTCGTCTACATGGCCTTTTTCCTTCTCATACAGATAGAACAGGCCGTTCTGTCTGTTGGTGAAGTTGAAGCGGGTCCAGCCGTTCGGGCCGTTCTCGTCCTTGGTACCGGGCTTGCCGATGGAGGCGACAGCCTCGGTCAGGTGGTAGCCGTTGCTGCAGAGGAGCTTGAGCTCATCCCAGGTCAGCTGATCCATGAAGGTGTCCCAGGCAGGATCGAAGAAGCTGATCGGGTTGCCTTCGCTGTCGTACATCATGTCGATCAGCTGCAGGCCGGCCTGCTTGCCCATGGTCGGGTACGCTACATTGTCGGTAGGGATCGGCTGTACGTACTTTTCAGGGGTGTGAGGCGGAGCCGTGTAGACACCGGTCTGATCCGGGACCTGAGCATATACTTCATAGGCCATCTGTTCGGTCATCTGAAGCTTCGGATGTCCGTTGACCATGTCGAAGGATACGGCTTCCCAGTTGGAACGGTCATAGTAGTCTACATGGTTGCTTCCGCGGCCGCTGTAGCGGTTGATGTCGGCTTCGTCGAAGAGGTTGGTCACGATGTGGACCAGGCCGTCGGTCGTGGAGGCCTGATCGGCACGCTCGTACTTGGCTTTGTTGTAGCCGATGTTGAACTTGGTGACCAGGGAGGCGTCGCCGGTGCCGACCATCTTGCTCTCGTCGATCTTGACGCCGTTGGCCTTCTTGGCCATCAGCAGGTGGTTGGCAGCCTCATGAGCGCTGCCGCCTACGATCACATAGTAATCGCCGCCCAGCAGGACGTAGCCCTTGGCTTCTTCCGCGTCGTAGGAGGCGAAGAATTTCTCGTCGACCTTCACTTCCAGCGTCTGGCTCTCGCCCGGCTTCAGGATGTTGGTCTTGCCCATGTTGATGAGTTCCACGGTCGGGACCTGGATGCCGTTCTTCTTGGCATAGTCGTTGTACGGCTTGGAGACCCAGATGGGTACGGAGAACTTGCCGTCGTACTTGGAGTCGGCCTTGTTGGTGACCTTCACGGTGACGGTGTATTCTCTGTCGCCGGTCTTGACGACCTTGGCATCGGACAGTTCAAAGTTGGAGTAGCTCAGGCCGTGGCCGAAGGGGTACGCCACGACTTCGTCGTAGTTGAAGCTGCCGACCTTGGGGGTGCCCAGGACCAGGTCTTCGTAACGGGTCTCGGTGTAGCGATAGCCGTTGTACATACCTTCCTGGTAGACCATGTAGGAGCCCAGCGTGATCTCGGGATAGTTCTTGGTGCCCAGGAACATGGAAACGCCCAGGGCCTCCGCGTTCGGGTAAGTCCACCAGCCGAAGTTCACGTTGGTCGGGTTCTTGGCGTTGTCCATCCACATGGTGTCGGACAGACGGCCGGACGGGTTGTGGTCGCCGACCAGGATCTTGCCGAATTCGGCGTTGCCGGCACCGGGAGCGCCGGCCCAGATCGCAGCGTCCACAGCAGGATCTTTGATGAAGTCGCCTTCGATCATGCTGGAGAAGTTGACGACCACGATGATCTTCTTGATCTCGCCGGCAGCCTTCTTCGCCTTCAGACCGTTGAAGATGCTCCATTCGCGTTCATTCAGGCCCAGATAGTCATGGCCCAGGCCGTCGCCCTTGTCGATACCGTCGCATTCGCCGTTCAGGTCATAGCCTTCACCACCGCGGCGGGATACGACGAAGATCGCGGCGTCGCCGTATTCCTTGAAGGAATCGCCGGCGGCTTCATTCATGACGTCCCACGGCACATCGTTGATCTCGAAGGTGGTGGTGCCGAAGCTGCCTCTGGCGGCTCTCTTGTACTGCTTCCAGTCGTTGGAGGTGTAGCGTTCCTTCAGGACCGGGTTGAGCGTCAGGCCGACGTCCTCGAGGGACTTGTCGTACTTGACCTGCGCTGCGCCGCTGATACCGCCGGAACCGGTGCCGCCGTAAACGGGATCGTAGGCGCCGGCGCCGACCAGCGTGACCTTCGCGGTCTTGGCCAGCGGCAGGGCGTTGTTCTCGTTCTTCAGCAGGACGGTGCCTTCGATGACCACCTGCTGGGCGGTCTTCACGGCGTTTTCGCGGACTTCGCCGACCGTGGCAAAGTCAGACTTGAAGTAGATCATGTCTTCCAGTTTGGTGCTGGCGCCCGTCTCTTCCAGACGGTAGGTCTCACACTTCAGGAAGTCGTTGATCTGAGGGGCGTTCTCATTGGCGATGACCGTACCGACGACCATCACCGCGGCCAGGAAGAAGCTGACCATCGTTAAGACTTTTCTCAGGATTTTCATGTGTGCCTCCTTCTTCTCACTCTTCCGCCGTATGCGGCAGGAAGCAGTTCACGATGCTCGCGATCAGCGCCAGCGCCAGGAAAACGACGTTGACGAAGAAAGCCACGGGCAGACCGGAATACTGGATGCCGTAGATAGCGGAAGAAATAAAGAAGTAAATGTAGTAGATGTACCAGCACAGGGCCAGTACCGCAACGCCGAACTGGAGAGCGGGGGCAAATCTCTCCAGATTCAGGAACAGCATTCCCACGCTGACGATAGCGCCGCCGATGAGCAGCCAAAATGCCTGCATGGACAGGTAGTTGGTGCCGTTGTAGATCGCCACATAGACGATCGCCGAGATCAGGAACAGCGCCGCGGTGATCAGCGTGAACCAGAACCCGATCTTCTTGCCGGCAAACAAGTTCTTCATACCTTACCTTCCTTTTCTTTTTCTGGCAGCGGATGCTGCCGGGTTTCCCGGAGCCGCACCGGTCCGTCAGGGTCAAAGTCACCCCTCCCCCTCGATCCTTTTCGGCCGCGTGCCGCTCTGTTGACTGTTCTGACCACAATGCGAAACTCTTCGGTTGTGGTAACACACCATGCATCTTACATCAAAACCATATTTTTGTAAACTGCTTTCAGAAGAAATTGTACCATTGGCGGAAAAAACTGCATAAAATAAGCCGGCGCCCTTACGGACGCCGGCTCTCCTCCTCAGAGGATGCTCAGTGTTTCTTTTCCAGACGGAAGAATGCGGCCGCAGCGGTGACCAGCGCGGCGATCATCTCGAGGACGATCGCGGCCACGCCGAGCCAGCAGGCCCGCTCCGCGGGGGCATAGCCCTTCTCCAGATCGGAGAAGAGCACCGTGCCGAACACGCCGGACTTGCCCATGACGAGCAGGTAGACGGCGAAGGTCAGCGCGATGACCATCAGGAAGACCAGCAGCGAGGGAAGGAAGCCCTCTCCCTTTTGAGCGATCAGGAAAAGGATCCCGCCGCAAAGCAGGACAGCCGCCAGCGTCAGCAAAACGATCCAGGGCGTCTCGGCCATGCCGAAGCCTTCATCCACCGTGCTGATCAGCGCAATGATCAGTGCCAGTACGGAGATCGCAGCACCGGCCGGGATCAGCCAGGCGGGTTTGGAGATCTTGTTGAGGATGTCTTTCATATCAGTTCGACTCCTTTCTCTTCTTGGCCTGGGCGATGGCATAGAAAGCCAGCGCGATCAGCGTCAGGGCGCCGGAGGCGGCGATGCCCGCGATATAGGCGGTGCGCCACCAGGTCATGTTCCAGACCGTATGGGTAGAGGTGTTGACGCGGTTCATAAAGCTGGACTGCGCGAAGGTGTACATCTTCTGCTTGCAGACCTGCTTCAGAGCCTTCAGCACGTTCGCGTCATAGCGGTAGAATTCCGCATCCTTGTAGGGATCGATATCCTGGCTGGCGGTACGCCAGTCATAGCCGCCCATGCCGGCCAGGAAGGCCTGAGGCATCAGATCCAGGTCATCCTTTAAGTCGGACACGATGTAGCCGCGGTAGTTCCACTCGCCGGCCAGGATATCGGTCAGCAGACCCGAGTTGACGGTGCACTCCAGACCGCCCAGTTTGCAGAAGCTGGTCATGACGCCGATCATGCCGGTATCCTTTTCGGGAGTATCGTACTTGTTGGCCTCAAAGGCGATCTGGAAAGCCTTGAGCTCGATCTCGCGGGCACGCTGCTCGGTCATGAAGGCGCCGACGCCGGAGCGGTGCATTTCCTGATCGTTGAAGGCGAAGTGCTTGGCCGTGACGATGCCGCCCTTGGCGCGGGCCGCGATCGCGCATTCCATGGTGGTCACGCCGGTCAGGACAGGGTCTTCGGAGAAGTACTGCTCGCTGCGGCCGTTGTACGGCGTGCGGTGCGTATTGGCGCCGGGCAGCCACATCATGGGCTTGCCGCCGAAGATGGCGTCATTGGCCAGCACGCGGCCGTATTCATGGGCCACTTCCGGGCTGAAGGAGGAAGCGATCACCGAGAAAGTCGGGAAGGAGCCCAGGCTGATGCTGGCCGGCTTCTCGATGCCCCACGGCGCCGGGTTCACGCTATCGGCCGTGATCCAGACGGGGGTGCCGGGGCCGTTCTCGGCATAGGAGCCGGTCGGGAAGCCCAGGGATTCGATGCCCGCGAAGCCGCGGCCGGATTCCATCGCGAACAGGATGGTCTCTTCCAGGCTCATCGCGTCGAC
>JAGDDE010000097.1 GCA_017958185.1 Lachnospiraceae bacterium
GATAGGGCAGAGGTGGAAGCACGGCAACGTGTGCAGCTGACTGCTACTAATAGGTCTTGAACTTGATCTTGCTTTTTTCTTCAGAAATCTGTTGACAGATGAGGATTGTTTTAGTATTATCTTCGATGTGCAGTGGTGCGGTGCACCGCGCATTCCTCGATAGCTCAATGGCAGAGCACTCGGCTGTTAACCGAGGTGTTGTAGGTTCGAGCCCTACTCGGGGAGCACCCGGCTCCATGGTCAAGTGGTTAAGACATCGCCCTTTCACGGCGGTAACTCGGGTTCGAATCCCGATGGAGTCATTTTTCTTTTTCGGCGACATAGCCAAGTGGTAAGGCGTGGGTCTGCAAAACCCTGATGCGCCGGTTCAAATCCGGCTGTCGCCTCGCGAACAGACACGCTTGGTCGTGTCTTTTTTTGTATCGAGGGGGAAAACGTATGAAATGGATGATTGCATCGGATATTCACGGATCGGTGCCGGCCTGCCGGACACTGTGGGAGGCTTATGACCGGGAGCAGGCTGACCGGCTGCTTTTGTTGGGAGACCTGTTCTATCACGGTCCGCTGGGCGGGCCGCCGGAAGGCTATGATCCACGCGTCGCGGCCGATCTGCTCAACCGCCGCGCGGAAAGCATCCTCTGTGTGCGCGGCAACACCGAGTCGGAAGCCGTACAGCAGGTGCTCCGGTTCCCGGTGATGGCGGACTATGCACTGCTGAGCGACGGAGAACGCCTGATCTTTGCCACGCACGGGCACGTGTACGGCCCTGCGAAGCCGCCGCTGCTTAGCCGAGGGGACATCCTGCTGGCGGGACATACTCACGTCGCTGCGCTGCGCATGCTGGAAGGCGGGATCCTCTACATGAATCCCGGCTCCATCGCGCTGCCGTTGGGCGAACGGGGTCCCAGCTACATGATCTGGGAGAAGGGGCGGTTCCTCTGGAAAGACACGGACGGCAGTGTGTTTGAGGAATGGTGCTCCGAATAGAGCCGCCGGAACAGGGCGGGACGTCTTGCGCCCGGCACCGCCGGGCAGAGAAGGGAGAGATATCATGAGGATCGCGGTATTCTGCGGATCGCGGCCGGGCCGGGATTCGGCCTTTGAGAGAGCCGCCGCCGCAGCCGGCGCCGGGATCGCGGCAGCCGGCTGGGAGATGATCTACGGCGGGGAGGCGACCGGTTTGATGAAAACCGTCGCCGATGCCGCCCTCGCTGGCGGCGCGCGCGTGACGGGCGTGGTGCCGGATATCGGACCGCTGCAGGAACATCGGCATCCGGGCCTTACGGCCTATATCCCGGTAGCCGATATGCCGCAGCGCAAACAGGCCATGCTGCAGCTCGCGGATGCCTTCCTGTGCCTGCCAGGCGGCCTGGGCACGCTCGATGAGTTCGGCGATGTGATGACCGCTGATCTGCTGGGCTTGTTTGATAAGCCAGTGGTCCTTTTCAACACGGAAGGATATTACAACCGGCTCAAACGGCTGATCGATCAGATGATCCGCGAGGGATTTGCCGATCGGGAGATCCGCCGCTTTCTGAAAGTAAGCGGCGACTGGGCAGCGGTGAAGGCCTTTCTGGAAGGTTACGGGAAAGGCCGAAGATGAACCGGAGCGGCGCGCCTGCCGCAAACCGTACGAAAACCGGCGGAACGGAAGCACTGCCTGCCCGGCAGGGCTCCCGTTCCGCCGGTTTTCATATCTCGGCAGGAAACGTTACAGTTCCTGCCGGATGAGTCCGGCTGTTTCGGCCATTTCTTCCGGCGTCACGGTGCCGGGTCTCCACAGGCCCACGGCGGCATCACCGCTGCGGCGGGGGATCACATGCAGATGGAAGTGGAAGACGGTCTGGCCGGCGGCTTCCCCGTTGTTCTGGATGAGATTGAAACCTTCGTAGCCGAAGGCCTTCTTCTGTGCGGCGCCGATGCGGCCGGCAACTTTCATGGCCTTGCCCAGCAGACGCTGCGGCATGGCCGTGACGTCGGCGAAGTGGCGCTTGGGCAGCACCAGCGCGTGACCGCGGGAAGCCGGCCCCAGATCCAGGATCACGCGGACATCTTCGTCTTCATACAGGGTCGCGGAGGGGATCTCCCCGGCGGCTATCTTGCAGAAAATACAGCTCATGATGGTTCTCCTTTTGCTTGGTATATCAATGATTTTAAACGGATCGCCGGTCAGTTTCCCCCGGCGGCGAGCTCATCGAGCAGGTCGCAGATGAAGGCCACGGGGTCGGCCTGGGGACCGGCAGCCATGGCAGCGGCGTATTCCCCGCGGCGTCTGTACAGATCCCGCAGAGCGGAAAGAAGTCCCTCCTCTGTCACTGCTTCCTCTTCCATGACCATGCTGTAACCCTGCTTTTCGAACGAAGCGGCGTTCAGCAGCTGGTCACCACGGGAGGCGGCGGCAGACAGCGGGATCAGCAGATTGGGCTTGCGCAGGGCCAGCAGTTCGCAGATGGCGTTGGCGCCGGCGCGGGAGATCACAAGATCCGCCAGAGCGAAGAGATCCTTCATTTCATCGCTCACGTATTCATACTGCACATAGCCCGGCTGCGACAGCGCTGTTTCCACATGGCCTTTGCCGCACAGATGCACCACGTCAAACTCCTGCAGCAGCTCCGGCAGAACGGCCCGCAGGCATTCGTTGAGTTTGACGGAGCCAAGGGACCCGCCTACAGCCAGAAGCACCGGTTTTGCACCGGAAAACCCAGTGAAGGCCAGCCCGGCTTCCCGCGTGCCTTCTTTCAGTTCGGCGCGGATGGGACAGCCGCTCACCAGGCCTTTTTCCGCCGGCAGGTGAGAGAGCGTCTCCGGGAAACTGCACAGGATCCGGGAAGCTGGGCCGAAGCACAGGCGGTTGGCCAGCCCGGGCGTCATATCGGATTCGTGGATGGCGGTGGGAATCTTCAGCCGGCCGGCGGCGGTCACCACCGGGACAGCCACGAAGCCGCCCTTGGAGAAGATCACATCCGGCTTTTCTTCCTTCAGAATCTTTTTTGCCTCTCCGATCCCCTTCAGCACACGGAACGGATCCGTGAAGTTTTTCCAGTCAAAGTAGCGGCGGAACTTGCCCGAGGAAACGCTGCGGTAGCGGATGCCCGCTTTTTCGACGAGCTCTTTCTCGATGCCGTCATGGGATCCGATGTAGAGGATCTCGTAACCGCGGCGCGTCAGTTCCGGGATGAGCGCGAGATGCGGGGTGACGTGTCCGGCGGTCCCGCCGCCGGTCAGAACGATCTTTTTCATGCTTTCTCCTTGCGGGATCATCGCGTTTTTATCATAGAGCGGCCAAAGCGGCGCGGCAGCCGCGAGCGGAGCCGCTTACACCATTTCTTCTTCCGGCACAGGCTCGGAGGGTTTGCTGTGTTTTACCAGCAGCCGGTGGCGCAGGCGCCGTACATAGTTGGCGATCGTCGAGCTGACGGCGAATCCGATACTGAGTCCCAGCAGCGCCATCAGGCAGTCCCAGGCATTCGAAGCGACCATTGCCGCGTCGTGCCGGTAGAGCCCGACGATCGTGTAATAGAAAAGATTGCCGGGGACGAGCGGGATGATGGCCGGATACAGGAAATAGGTCGAGGGATCGCGGCGGACCGTAGCCAGAGTCTCCGCGTACAGCGAAGCGACCAGAGCGGCCAGCGTCATATAGAAAATGCGGTTATCGAGCACGGAAGAGAGCAGGATGAGCGCGACGCGCGTCAGCAGCCCGCCGAGTCCGGCCCACAGGAGATCGCGCAGCGGGATGCGGAAGACGGCACCGAAGCAGAACGAGGCGACGAAACTCAGCAGGATCAGAAGCAGCGGCGAATCTAGGGTCTCGACGACGGCCTCGCTCATATTCCCGCTGCGCCCGAAGAGCAGCAGCGAGAGGTAGATGCCGGCCGCCAGCGCCACGGTCTCGATGGTGATCTTGGCGATCTGAAGGATGCCGTTCATCTCATTGCCGCAGAGCAGGTTGCGGACGGCGTTGACCAGCGGGATCCCGGGGATCACGACCATGGAGACCGTGATGAGGATGGACGGCCCGCGGGAACTGAGGCCGGTCAGGACGAAGAGCAGGGCGGCCGAAGCGGCAACGAACATGATGAGCGCGTTGGCGATGATCCGGTCCATCCCGGAATGCGAAGCCAGCAGCGTGAGAAAATGCAGCAGCGCAGTGACGGGCAGGACCGCCGCCAGCTCGCGCAGACCGCCGCCGAAAATGATGCAGAGACAGGTCATGGCGGCCAGACGCGCCAGCAGCACCTGCCAGCCGGCATAGTCGCGCTTCACCTCCGATGCTTCGTCGAGCAGGGTGCGCAGGCGCTTCGGAAACGGTTTTTTTGTGACGACCCGGTAGGAGAGGTCGTTGAGCTGTTTGAGCTGCTGCAGATGGATGCCGGCCGGTCCCACGGCACACTGCCGCTGAGCGTATCCGCCGGCAGTATCGCGGGCGCTGAGGGTCACGAAGGTCGAGAGCATGCTGATGCTGACGTCCTGAAGCCCGTATGCGTGGCAGATGCGGGTGACGGCCATCTGGATGCGCTCGATGTTGGCGCCGCACAGGATCATGCGGCGGGAAAACTCGGCACAGAAATCCAGTATGTATTCCAAAGGGGTCTCATTGGGGACAGGTTTGCGGGACATCGGAAAACTCCTGTTTATCGCCTGTGCACAGGCGTGATGGAAGCGGTACGGGCAGTCGGCCGGCAGCGCCGGAGCGCAGCCGCGTTTTCCGCAGATATCGTACCACATCTGCGCGGGAGGGTCAAAAGTTTTTTGTCGGAAGGCAGCGAAAAGGGCTGCGGGAATGCGGCTGAAACGGGGAAAAAACCGGTGCCGGAGACAAATTTCCGTTTTCAAAGCGAGCGATCTATGGTAAAGTATATACTGCAATGATCCTGCTTTCCAAGGGATCATTCAGGGAGGGATCTATGAGCAAAGTCGTTTTCGATGAGAGCAGGGCTCTGCCGTTTCTGGAAGAGTCCGTATTTGAGCAGCAGAAAGAGGCCGTGAAGGCCGCCCGTGCCACCTTGCTTTCGCGCAGCGGTGCCGGCAATGACTATCTGGGCTGGCTGGATCTTCCGGTGGACTATGACAAACAGGAGTTTGCCCGCATCCAGGCTCCCGCGGAGCGCATCCGAGCAAATTCCGATGCGCTGGTCGTGATCGGCATCGGCGGCTCCTATCTGGGCGCCCGGGCCGCCATCGAGATGCTGGGGCATCCTTTTGCCTCCAGTGTTTCGCGTACGACCCGCAATGCCCCGGAGATCTTCTTCGTGGGCAATCAGATCAGTACTGACTACGCCTGCGGGCTGATGGAAGCGCTCGAGGGCAAGCGGTTCTCCATCAATGTGATCTCCAAATCGGGAACGACGACCGAGCCTGCCATCGCCTTCCGTCTGTTCAAACAGTTCCTGGAAGAGCGCGTAGGAAAGAAAGAAGCGGCCCGCCGCATTTTTGCGACCACGGACCGCGCCCGCGGGGCACTCAAGACGCTGGCCGACGGAGAGGGCTATGAGACCTTCGTCGTGCCGGATGATATCGGCGGACGCTATTCCGTGCTGACCGCCGTCGGCCTGCTGCCGATCGCCGTGGCCGGTATCGACATCGAAGCGCTGATGCGCGGCGCGGCACAGGAACGCAGCCGCTGCATGAAGGACGAGGACTGCACCGGCGCGGCCGCCCGCTACGCGGTGGCGCGCAATACCCTCTACCGTGAGGGCAAAGCCGTGGAGATCCTGGCCAACTACGAACCCGGTCTGCACTATGTGAGCGAGTGGTGGAAGCAGCTTTACGGCGAGAGCGAGGGCAAAGACCGCGTAGGCCTTTATCCGGCCTCCGTCGATCTGACCACTGATCTGCATTCAATGGGGCAGTTCATCCAGGACGGCAGCCGTGTGATGTTTGAAACGGTCATCCGCGTGGAAAAGCCCCGTCACAGGATCGTGCTCGGCAAGGATAAGGCGGATCTGGACGGTCTGAACTATCTGGCTGGAAAGACGATGGACTTTGTGAACGAGAACGCCATGAACGGCACCATTCTGGCGCACACCGACGGCGACTGCCCCAACCTGATGGTCCGGATCCCGGATTTTTCGGCGGCATCGCTGGGCGCTCTGTTCTATTTCTTTGAATTTGCCTGCGGTCTGAGCGGCTATATGCTGGGGATCAATCCCTTTAATCAGCCCGGCGTGGAAAGCTACAAGAAGAACATGTTTGCCCTTCTCGGCAAGCCCGGCTATGAGGCGGCCCGGGAGGAACTGCTGAAGAGACTGTAAGAGTCATCTTCCGATGCGAAAAAAACACGGATTTGTTCAGGAGTCGGTATGAGCACCATCAGGATTCAGAAGATCGGGATCACCAAACTTCCGGCGGATGCCGTCGTCAACGCGGCCAATTCCAATCTGCAGAAGGGCGACGGCGTGTGCGGCACCATTTTTACGGAGGCAGGAGCGGAAGAGATGCAGCGCGCCTGCGATGCCATCGGCGGATGCAAGACCGGGCAGGCCGTCCTCACGGAGGGCTTTCATCTGCGTGCCAAATATGTGATCCATGCGGTGGGACCGTTCTGGTGCGGCGGCGGCAAGGGAGAGCCGGAGCAGCTGTACAGCTGTTATCAGGCCGCGCTGAAGCTGGCGGCGGAACAGAACTGCCGGAGCGTGGCGTTGCCGCTGATTTCCTCCGGCCGCTACGGTTATCCTGTGCGGGAAGCCTGGGAAGTGGCGATCCGTTCCTGCGCCGACTGGCTGCTGGCGCATAAAGACTGCCAGATGGATCTGACTTTTGCGACGATGTCCGACGAGGTGCAGAGCCTCGGGCAGGCGGTGCTGGATGCGAGCGGGCATTCGGAGATGGATTCCGACGGGAACTTTGTCTTCTTCTGGCTCGATACGGGGGAAAATGGGTATCTCAGCCAGTGGTATGAGGCCCCTTTCACGCTCGAGGGCATCCGTTACCGTTTCGCCGAGCAGTACTGCATCGCCAAAAAGGCGCTGCTGTTCCATGATCTGGAGATGTACTGTCTCATCATGAACGAGACCGATCCCGGCAAGAGCAAGCTGTTCGGCGGCAACGTCCGCAATTTTGATGCCGGCCTCTGGGATGACTGCCGTGAGGAGATCGCCTACCGGGCCAATCTGGCCAAGTTCCGGCAGAACGAAGCGCTGCGGCAGCGCCTGCTGGCGACCGGCGAGCGGATCCTCGCCCACGCCAGCCCCTACGACAAGGCCTGGGGCATCGGCCTGGAAGAATCGGAAGGCGCCAGCCTGAATCCGGCGCTGTGGCAGGGGGAAAACCTGCTCGGAAAGGTGCTCATGCGGGTGCGCCGCACGCTGGCGGAAGAGGCAGACGGTCAATGAAACTGACGACGCTCTGCTACCTGGAGAAAGACGGCTGCTACCTGATGCTGCTCCGGGACAAAAAAGAAAATGACGAGAACCGCGGCAAGTGGATCGGCGTGGGCGGAAAATTCGAGCCCGGCGAAAGCCCGGAAGACTGTCTGATCCGCGAGGTGCGGGAGGAGACCGGTCTGGTGCTTCAGAGCGCGCGGTTCCGGGGGATCGTGACGTTCGTGTCCGACCTTTACGGAACGGAATATATGCATCTGTTCACCTCCCCGGACTTTTCCGGCGAACCCGTCCCCTGTGAAGAGGGCGAGCTTGCCTGGATCCCCCTCTCCGAGATCCTGTCGCTGGATCTGTGGGAGGGCGACCGGCTCTTTTTGAAACTACTGGCCGAAGATGCCGGCTTCTTTTCCCTGAAGCTGGTATATGAGGGAGACCGCTTGGTCTCTTCCGTGCTGAAGCGCTATGACGGCGCCGCGGGGAGACCGGAGAGTCCTTCGGAGGAAGGACTTGACACGGCGGCTTTGGCGGAGTAAACTGCCGGGAAGAGACTCAATGCTCCGGAGGGAGACTTACTATGAAACGAAAACTGCTGATCCTGCTGACTGCGCTGCTGCTGGCGGTCTCTGCCCTCTTGGGGCAGCGCCTGGAGCCGGTGCCGGATGCTTTGGCAGCGGCCGGTGGCACTGCCCATACGGTGCTCCCGCCCGTACAACATTATACGGGCGCCCAGACGGCCGGCCAGTATATTTCCGGGAACAATCGTGCTACAAACGGGCCGGGCGCTCAGCCGGTCATCGACGATACGGTCAAGTTCGACTTTGACGCTTTTTACCTGGGATCGCTCTGCAGCGAGTCCGGCTATACGCTGGAAGATTTTACAGGCGAGCAGCTGGTGATCGCGCGGGCGTTCGGCGACGGCACCGAAGCGCATCTGTTCTTCTTTGAAAAGGCGGACGGCAAGTGGCGGCAGGCGTCCGGGATCGTCAGCGGCGAGCCCGGCAACCGTCTGGTCTCCACGCATGTTTTCATGGGGCGCGAAGGCACGGGCCCGCTCGCAGACGACTACCATGCCTATTCCCCGGTGGGCCTCTACAGCCTTGGCCCCTGCTTCGGCAAATATGAGCTGACCGGCCTCAAAATGGACTACTTCGTGATCACGGACAAGCACCGCTGGGTGGGCGATCACTCGTCCCAGTATTACAACAAGCCTGTCGTGGTCGTCCCGCCGGAAGGCTTTACCAAAAATCCGGCAGATACCTATCCGGTGATCGAAGTGCCGGCGGCCGAGGCCACCTGGAATTTCGCGCTGGATGAGCATCTGATCGAATACCTTCCCAACTACGATTACAGTATTTTCATCCAGTACCATGTCGGCTGCGCCTATTTCATCCATGTGAAGTATATGACGACCGGCGGATGCATCGGGCTGGAGCGCGAGACCATGTACAACCTCATGTACTGGATCGACCAGTCGAAGAATCCCCAGATCCTCATTTATACGGTCGATTGAGATCCGGCCCATCAAAAAAGGACTCCCCCCTGCCTGCGCAGAGAGGAGTCCTTTTTTTGTCGTGTGTCAGCGGCCGGGACGCTCGGACGGCAGGTGTTTCCCTGCCTTCTGCAGCAGATAAAACACCGGGACGGCCGCGAGGAAAGCGCCGGCAGCCAGCAGAGCGGTGGGAAGCGAGAGCGGGACGAGTTCCAGCAGGTCCCGCAGGACCAGCGCGGTGACCGTCAGGCCCGCGGTGCAAAACGCAAAGACCAGGCCTTTATAGCGGTCGAAAGGCCTGGCGATCTCAAAATGGACCAGCAGGCCGATCGCCGCGACGACTGCCGTGGCTGCCGTCCGGATCTGGGCGAGGGGCAGCCCCATCGCGCCGGCGATCAGGACCAGCGGGATCACGGTCACGGCGTCTGCGACGCCGCCCGGCAGCGCCTTGCGGAAAACATTCTGCAGGAAATCCCCGCGGATCAGATCGCGGTTGGGGGCCTGCGCCAGGAAGAAAGACGGGATCCCGATGGTGAAAGCGCCGATCAGCGTGATCTGCAGCGGGAGCAGCGGGTAGGTGAAGCCGATCAGGATGGCGCTCAGCGCGATCAGGAACGAGAAGATGTTCTTCACGAGATAGAAACTCCCGGAACGCTCCAGATTGTTGACGACCCGGCGTCCTTCCGCCACGATCGCAGGCATTTTCGCAAAGTCGGACTCCAGGAGGACCAGCTGCGAGGCCTGCACAGCCGCGTCGCTGCCGGCGGCCATGGCGACGGAACAGTCGGATTCCTTCATGGCCAGAATATCGTTCACTCCGTCGCCGGTCATGGCGACCGTGTGTCCGGCTTCCTTTAACGCCGTCACGAACTGTTTTTTCTGTTCCGGCGTGACGCGGCCGAACACGGTATGGGTGAGGATCGCTTCGCGGAGGGCGGTTTCATCCTGCAGCAGGGAGGCGTCGATGTACCGCTCCGCCTGCGGGATGCCGGCGCGCCCGGCGACGCTGCTGACCGTCACGGGGTTGTCTCCGGAGATGACCTTGATCGCCACGCCCTGCTCCGCAAAATAGCGGAACGTGTCGGGCGCGCTCTGGCGGATGGCGTTTTCCAGAAAGACCAGACCGGTCAGCCGGACGGGAGCAGCCAGCTCTTTTCCGCCGGGCCAGGCATCGCTTTTTCCGAAGGCCAGCACGCGGATGCCCTGCCGGCCGTAGCTTTCGATCTGTCCGCGCCAGGTCTCATACCTGTCCTTCAGCAGGAACTCCGGGGCGCCCAGCACGCAGGACCCCTCTTCGAAGCGCACGGCGCTGTACTTGAACTGCGAAGAAAAACCGGAAACCTCCAGCGCCCGGCGGCCGTCTCCGGCGGTGAAAAAGTCCTTGACCGCGCGCATGGTGATGTTGTCGGCGTCCTGCGCGGCGGCAAAGTCGGAGAGCAGCGAGAAGAGCTCTTCCTGTGTGCCGTCGACGGCTTTGCAGCCGGTAACGGTCATGTCCGGCTCCGTGATGGTCCCGGTCTTATCCACACAGAGCACGTCAACCCGCGCCAGGGTCTCGATGCATTTCATATCGTGGATCAGCACCTGATCCTGTGCGAGACGCACCGCGCTGATCGCCAGTGTGATGCTGGCCAGCAGGAAGAGCCCCTCGGGGATCATCCCCATGACCGCCGCGATGGTGGAGCGCAGATCGTCCGAAAAACCGAACAGCGGCTGCTGCCGGAAGAACAGCGCGATGCCGATGGGAAGGATCGCGATGCCCATGATCTTGACGAGCCGGTTCAGGGAGCGGATGATCCCGGACTGCTCGCCGCTCTTCATGGCCTTGGCTTTCAGCGTCAGCTGCGAAATGTAGGAACCGGCGCCCACGCGCGTGAGCCGCGCTTTCACGGCGCCCGAGACCAGAAAACTCCCCGACATCAGTTCGTCGCCGGGCTCCTTGCGGATCTCGTCCGCTTCGCCGGTGAGCAGCGATTCGTTGAGCGCCGCGCTCCCTTCCGTTACGGACGCATCGGCGGGGATCTGGTCGCCGGCCTGCAGCAGGATGAGGTCGTCCTGCACGAGCTGGGCGGCGGGGATGCGGCGTTTTTGTCCCTCCCGGAAAACGAGGGCGGAAGGCGCGTGGAGCACGTTCAGCCGATCGAGCACCTGTTTGGAGCGCAGTTCCTGGACGATTCCGATCAGGGTATTGCAGACGATCACGCCCAGAAAGCCCAGGTCGCGGTAGGAGCCGATCGACAGCAGGATCACGGCAAAGACCGTATAGACCAGATTGAAATACGTGAAGACGTTGCTGAAAATGATCTGCGGTACCGACTTGGAAGGCGGCTTCACGGGAGTATTGACCAGGCCGAGCGAGCGGCGCTGCGCCGCTTCGGCTTCGGTCAGGCCGGAAGAGAGATAGTCATCCGATAAGGACAGGTCAGGACTCATGGCAGAGGTCACCTCAGGGGGGGTCCCGGGCAGGAAGCCCGGGGATCAAAATGGCTGCCCGCCTGTCAGGGCGGACAGCCTTATTGTAACGAAAAACGGCCGAAAATGCAATCCGGGCCCTCCGGTTCCGGGGAAAAGCGCGGGCAGGACGTGCCGGCCCGGCCGCCTCTATTCAAACTGCGCGGCGTAGAGCGCGTAGTAGGCTCCGCGGCGCGCCATGAGCTCTGCGTGCGTGCCCTGCTCGATCACGTCGCCCCTGTCCAGCACCAGGATGCGGTCGGCATTCTGCACGGTGGAAAGGCGGTGGGCGATGACGAAGCACGTCTTGCCCTGCATGAGCCGGGCCATAGCGGCCTGCACCTGGCGTTCGGTGCGGGTGTCAACGTTGGAGGTAGCCTCGTCCAGTATCAGCATGCGGGCGTCGTAGAGCATGGCCCTGGCGATCGTCAGCAGCTGCTTCTGGCCTTTGCTGATGTTGCCGCCGTCATCCGTGATGACGGTGCGGTAGCCCTGCGGCAGCTGCAGGATGGTGCTGTGGATATGCGCGGCTTTGGCAGCGGCCACGACCTCTTCCATGGACGCGTTTTCTTTTCCGTAGGCGATATTGTCGAAGACAGTGCCTTCAAACAGCCAGGTGTCCTGCAGGACCATCGCGTAGGCGCGGCGAAGGGAATCCCGGGTGATCCCGCCGATCTCTTTCCCGTCGATGCGGATGGTGCCGGAGGCGACATCGTAGAAGCGCATCAGCAGGTTGATGATCGTGGTCTTGCCGGCGCCGGTGTGTCCCACGATGGCGACGGTCCGGCCGGCAGGCGCCTCCAGCGAAAGGTCCTTCAGCACGATCACGCCGGGCAGGTAGCCGAAGGAAACGTGCTCCAGCGATACGCTGCCTTCCACCTCGGAGAGCACTTCGGCCCCCGGGGCATCGGCGGCTTCCGGAGCTTCGTCCAGGAAACGGAAGATCCGCTCGGCGGCGGCCAGTGCGGAAAGGATCTCATTGTAGATGTTGGCCACTTCGTTGATGGGACCGGCAAATTTGCGCGAATACAGAACGAAGCCGGAAATGCTCTCCAGCGTGACGATGCCGTTCAGATAGAAGATACAGCCCACCAGACCGATCAGGCCCAGGCCCAGGTTGTTGACGAAACCGACAAGCGGCCCGGCGGTCATGGCCACGGACTGCGCGCGGTAGTAGGCATCGGCGGCCTCCCGGTTGATGTCGGCGAATTCCCGGCAGACGTCCTCTTCGTGGGCATAGGCCAGGATGGTCTTCTGACCGCTGAACATTTCCTCCACGTAGCCGTTCATTTCGCCGTAGGCGGCGCTGCGGCGGCGGAAAAGCGGCCGGGAGATCCTGGCGCGGGTGCGCGTGATGATCACGGCCAGCGGGATGGGCACGAGCATACAGACGATGAGGGGCAGCGAAGTGACGGCCATCATGATGAAGGATCCGACCACGGTCACCACGCTGGTGATGATATGCACCAGGTCGGTGGAGAGCGAGGTGGTGACCACATCCACGTCGTAGGAGACGCGGCTGATGATATCGCCCGTCTGGTTGCGGTCGAAATAACTGACGGGCAGCGAGGTCAGATGCGTGAAAATATCGCGGCGCATATTCCGGGCGATCAGCCGGCTGATGTGCATCATGGCGATCTGCACCAGGAAGTTGAGCGCGCCGGCGATCAGATAGACGATCAGCATCCGCGAAGCGTAGAACCAGACGCGGTCGAAATTGACCTTGCCCATCCCGGCGTCGGCCTCGCCGATGGCGATGCTGGCCAGGCGCGGCCCCATCAGACCGAGCACGTTGGATGCGAAGGTCAGAGCCAGCAGCAGAAGCAGGGCGACGCGGTAGTCCAGGATGTACGAAAGGATGCGGCGGAGCGTTCCGCGGGCATCAGCGGGTTTATCGAGTTTTCCTCCGTTGCGGGGCGGCATGCGGGACCTCCTTTCTCAGGCCAGCGCGCCCATCTGGGCTTCGCAGGTCTCGCGGTAATACGGACAGGTCCGCATGAGTTCGTCGTGGGTGCCGGCGCCGATGATCCGGCCCTCATCCATGACCAGGATCTGCGACAGTCCCTGCACGGAGCTGACGCGCTGTGCCACCATGAGCAGGGTGGAATCGGTGTAGCTGCGGTGGAGGGAGGCGCGCAGCGCGGCATCCGTCCGGTAGTCCAGCGCGGAGGAGGAATCGTCCAGCACGAGGACCTCGGGGCGGCCGGCCAGGGCGCGGGAGATGAGCAGGCGCTGCTTCTGTCCGCCGGACAGATTGGCGCCCTTGATGTCTGCCGTAAAGTCCAGACCCTCGGGCTGGGCCTCTAAAAACTCGCCGAACATGGCGTCACCGGCGGCTTCGGCGAGCCGCTCATCCGTCAGACAGCGGCCGAAGGCGATGTTCTCGCGGAGGGTCTGGCGGAAGACCGTATCGTTCTGGAAGACGACGCCGAAGCGGCGCCGCAGCTCGTCTTTCTCGTAGGTACGCACGTCGCGGCCGTCCAGATACACGCCGCCTTCCTGCGCGTCGTAAAAGCGCAGGAGCAGGTGCAGGATGGTGGATTTCCCGCAGCCGGTGGGACCGATGATGCCCAGGCTTTTGCCGCGCTCCAGCGAAAAGCTGATGTCTTCCAGCGTCAGGGCCGGGGTGTGATCCTCAGCGGGCGCGCCGGGCTGTGTGGCAGAGCCGGGAGAAGAGGCCGAGTCGGCGGGAGAAGCGTCGCGTCCGGTATAGCGGAAGTTCACGTGCTCGAAGCGGATGAACTCCGGACCGGAGGGCGCAGAGACTTCTTCCGGCGAAAGCACCGGCTGGTCGTCCTGCGTCTGCAGCACTTCTTCGATACGGCGTGCGGAGGCGCTGGCCTTGCTGACCATC
>JAGDDE010000098.1 GCA_017958185.1 Lachnospiraceae bacterium
CCGCCTCTTTCCTTAGAACTTGAAGGCAAACGTGCAGACCCATTTGTTCTGGTTCTGCGTGATGTAACCCGTGGGAGCCGTCACGGCGCTGGAGTAATTGTCGTACAGCTGGAACGAGCCGGACTGATTAGCCAGTTTCATCCAGGCCAGGTCGATCGAAAACATCGGACTGATGTTGAAACCGATGCCGGCGCTGTAGGCCTGGCGGGCCGCTCCGCCTTTGACGGCCGAAGTATAGCGCTGGTAACCGCCGCGCAGTGAGAGGAAGTTCGCCACGCGCACTTCTGCGCCGAGCCGGAGGATACCGGCATTCCGGAAATTGGAGGCCATGTAGGCGTTCTCACTTGCGTAGATATCGCTGGCATAGCGAGAGCTGCCGTTTTTCTCGCGCAGCCGGGTGTTTGCGTAGTTGACCATTTCATAGTCCACGCTGATCAGGCCGCGGTCCCAGAAGGTGTAGGCAGCACCTACGCTGAAACGCATCGGCGCGGTCATGGCATAATTCCATCTTCCGGTCGGGCTGTATTCCGTGTACTTGTTGCCGTTGTTGAAAGCCGTGTTCATGGTATAGTCCCATTCGTCGGTCAGCGAATACCAGGTCGGCGTGGTGAGGGTGGCCCCGAGCCTGAGGCCGGCCACCGGCGCGGCGATGATACCCAGCTTGAAACTGGCGCCGGCACCGCTGGTACGCAGCCAGTAGCTGTTGTCCATCGAGACGAAGCCGTCATCGAACTGTGCAGAATTCTGGGCCCGCTCTTCGTAGTACTCTTCCGTGATCTGGTTGACGGTGTACAAATTGAGGTTGGCGCCGACATACAGGAAGTCGGAGAAGTTCATGCCGAAGTTGAAGGCGAATTCCTGATTGCTGCCGCGGGTCTTGCGGTTGAAATACTGGTTCAGCGGACCGCCGATTTCGAGCTGGTCCAGGACTTCGTTGTAGTTTTCCGTCGAAGCCATGTAGGAGTCATCCACGTCGGAATATTTGCCGCCCAGATAGGAGAGCGGAGCCAGCGCATACGCGTTCCAGGCAAGGATGCCGGTCCACGGGGCATCGGAAGCCTCGTAAGGATTGGCCGTTTTTTCCTTGTCAAGGATTTGCCAGGGATAACCTTCCAGACTGGCGGCGATGGAGCTCAGCATCGACGAATTGTCCGTCGTGCCGGAGGCCTTCATCACAGAACGGTAGCTGTTGGTCTTGTTGTAGACGAAGCCGAAACTGTAGTTGATCAGGCCGCGGTAATTGCCGGTATTGAAAGTAAGGACCGTACCGATGTTCGACAGGTTCAGGCCCGTGTTGCGGGCGTTGAGGCTGTTGCCCAGATAGTCCGTCGTCGACCGGCTGGTGATCAGGGAAGGCGAGATCGTGACCTGGGAGAAGCCCATGACACCGGAGCTGGCCGGGTTGATGCCGATGGCACCCAGGTCGCCGCCCAGAGCGGTGAAGGCGTTGCCCATGGCCATGGTCCGCGCGGTACCCTCACGATATTCCTGCGCAATGGAAAGGGCATCCTCAGCGGTTTGTGCCAGCAGACCTGCTGCAAAGGTCAGGGACAAGAAGAAAGTCAGTATCTTTTTCATGTCGATTGCAAATTTAAAAACAATGTAAAATGTGGGTCTTCAGACTTATCGGCGTCCGCCGCCGCTGTGGGAGCCGCCGCTGACGCTGCGTCCGCCACCAGAAGAACCGCCACCGCTGTAGCCGCCGGAAGAACGGGAGCTGCTGCCGCCGCTATAGCTGCCACCCGAGGAACGCGTGCTGTAGCTGCCGGAGCTGCTGCTGGCGCCGGTGCGTACAGGACGGGACGAACTGCCGGAACTGCGGACCGTCGTGGTGCCGTTGCCGGAGGTACGGGTGCTCACGCTGCCGCCGGAAGAAGTCCTGCGGGTGGTGTACATGCCGCGGCTTCCGGAAGTGCCGGTGGAACG
>JAGDDE010000099.1 GCA_017958185.1 Lachnospiraceae bacterium
CTGCCCGCCTGGTATGTATGTGTTACATGTTCAAAGGTGAGCTGCAAGCGCTTCCACCTCCCTGGTCATATCGTCAATGGAAAGGATGCCTTCGGGCAGTCCGACACCCGCGGCGCGCAGGCGCTGAGCCAGCGCAGCCATCGGCGGCACGTCGAGGCGCCAGTTCTGCAGGCGTTCGCGGTCGGAAAAGACTTCTTGCGGCGTGCCGGAAAGGACGAGGCCGCCATCGTGCATGATGTGTACCGTCTCGCACTGCGCGGCTTCCTCCATGACATGCGTGATCCAGACCACCGTCATGCCTTCGCGGTTGAGCTCCCTGACAGTCTCAAACACTTCTTTGCGCCCGCGCGGGTCGAGCATGGCCGTTGCTTCATCGAAAAGCATGATATCAGGACGCATGGCCAGGATACCCGCGATCGCCACGCGCTGCTTCTGCCCGCCGGACAGGCGCATGGGCGAAACGTCGGCGAAGGCCGTCATGCCCACCGCTTCCAGGCTTTCCGCGACCCGCTTCCAGATCTCGTCCGTAGGCACGCCGATGTTCTCGGGCCCGAAGCCCACGTCCTCTTCCACCACCGTAGCGATGATCTGGTTGTCCGGATTCTGGAAGACCATGCCGGCCGCTTCGCGCACCGGCCAGAGATTCTCTTCTTTCGCGGTATCCATGCCCAGCACCCACACCGTGCCGCCGGTGGGGCACAGCAGCGCGTTGATGTGCTTGGCCAGTGTCGATTTCCCGGAGCCGTTGCGGCCCAGGATGGCGATATATTCCCCTTCGGAAACAGAGAAGCTGACGTCGTCCAGCGCGGTCATCACGCCCGCCGGATCGCCGTTCTCATCCAGCCGCTCGTATTCGTATCTCACATGCTCCGTCCGGATCATTTCCGCTTCTCCTCTCCCGTTTTTTGCAATAAGAACACCGCCTATGCCCGTAGGCATACGCGGTGTCATCATACCTTTTCCCGGGGGAAAAGTCAAGGCAGGGCGCCTTCTTCCTTATTTTCCGTACAGGTAATAGGTGAAATCCCAGCCCTCGAAGGTCAGGGTGGCGGTCTTGATTAGGTGATACTCCGTCGTGCGCGGCGAATACTGATTCAGCGTGTAGTAGCGCGTGATGATGTAGTCCGGCTCGCCGCTCTCGATATAAGCGCGCTGCACGTCCCACATATCGGTCCCTTCGATGTTCAGCGTGCAGAAGAACCGGCACTCGGGGATGCTGTCAGCCGCAAAGTAGAACCCGCCGTCCAAAAAGCCGTAGTTCAGGATCTTCGCATCCGGGGTCTTTGCGATCTCATCCGCGAAGATGTACGGCGGCGTATCCTCCGCCCGGTACTTCATCAGATAGACATTGCCGCTGTGGCCGTAATCGTAGCTGAGCAGCAGCATGGTCAGCGAAAGAAGGAGCAGTGCTTCCACGATGCCCAGGACCAGGCTCAGGCGGCGCAGGGCGCGCGCTTTGAGGAAGGCCAGACGGGCCGGGCGCGGATCTTTCAGGCGCTCGTCGTCCGCCCGCTTCTCCCAGACCTCGGCCGGCAGATCATCCTCCTCGGGACTGCTGTCGGCGGCAAGGATCTCGGCCAGCAGCTCGTGCTGCGAAAGGAAGGACCAGCTGTCCGCCTCTTGGGCGGCGTCTGTGCCGCTCTCCGTCCCGGCTTCTCCGGGAGCCTCTCCCGCCGTCCCGCTTTCTTCAAAGAGGCCTTCCGGCACTTCTTCGGAGGCGATCTGCGGCAGGAGCCCCGTATCGTCTGCCTCGTTTGCCAAAGCGGAGACTTCTTCGGACGCAGGGACCTCGGCTTTTGCCTCTGCCGCGGGAGCAATCAGCCCGGACGTTTCATCCTCCGGTTTTTCTTCGGCCCAGAACATCTGCCCGGCCGTCAGCGGATCGATCTCTTCCTCTGCCCAGAGCAGCTCGCTGCGCTCCTCTTCGTCTTCTTCGTCTTCGTCCTCTTCCCCGGTCCTCTCAGCCTTTCTGCTGCGGATCATACGCACGGCCTGCGCCGCCTTGATGCAGATCCACTCGAGCGCGTTCAGGATCGCCGCCGCTCCCAGCGGTACGAACGCCGCAAAGATCAGTCCGTAGTAGGCATACCCGCGCCCGCCGTAGTAGGTGGTCACGGCAAGGCCGGCAAAGCTCAGCGCGCAGACGATCAGTTCGCGCCAGTGCTTAAGCGCCCGGATCACGAGCCAGATGCCCGCAACGGCCAGCAGCCGGCTGTAGGAAGACAGGTTGGAGTACCAGGTCCCCTGCAGGCACTGCCAGATGACCGTCAGACGGCTTCCTTCGGCCTCCATCGGATAGAGCGTGATGTTGTTGTAGAAATAGACCTCCCAGAGGTCCTTCAGCGCGCCGTTTGCGGCAAAATACAGAAGGACCACGGCCGTTACGCCCGCAAAGCCCGCCAGGAAGAACCCGACGGAGCGGAAGAATCGGCCGGGTTTTATCCCGCTCGTGAAATACACGACAGGCACGGCCAGGACGATCCCGGCATAGAAGCCGCAGAACGTATACTTGCTGAACAGCGCCGACGCAAAGCCCGCGCCGATCAGCGCCGCCGCAAATGCCGGCACCTCTTCCTTCTTCCTGGCCGCCGCCAGCATCTGCCAGAGCGCAAAGGTCAGGAAGAACAGATGCATCTCCTCCGCGCCGCAGCCGTGCGCAAACGCCGTCGAAACAGGGACGAGCGCCGCCGTCGCCAGCATGACCGCCGGAGCGCCCAGGCGCCCCTTGACGTAGACCATGGCCAGCCGGCCGCTGAAATAGAGGAACAGGGCGAAGGTGATCACCTCGAGCGCGAACACGCCCCAGAAGGTGTGTTCGGAGATCAGCGCCGCCAGCGCATAGACAAAATACAGGACGGGACCCTTCTGCTCATACAGATCCCGGTAAAGGACCTTGCCGTGCAGCATGGAGCGTCCCATGGTGAAAAAGCAGTTGACATCCACCCAGTCGTTCAGCGGATACAGCGGCGAGCTCTTGGAGCAGATGCCCAGGAACAGCACCGACAGTACCAGCGCGAAGATCCCGAGGAAGATGCATGTTTTTTTCTCCCCCTCTTTGTAGGTCATTTTTCCTCTGTCTTATCCGGGACGGGCCGCGCGGGCGGCGCCTCCCAGGTCCTTTCACTGATGATATACCTCGGCCGGCCTTTGGTCTCCAGATAGATCTTGCCGATATACTCGCCGATGATCCCGAGCGCGATCAGCTGCACGCCGCTCACGAAGCACACGATGCAGGTCACGCTGGCCCAGCCCGCTACGGTCATGCCCAGCAGCTGGCAGATGACGGCCCAGATCACGCCGATGAAGCTGAGCAGCGCGATCACGCCGCCCGCCACCGCGATCAGATGCAGAGGCCGCACGCTCAGACTGGTCACTCCGTCGACCGCCAGCGCGATCATCTTGCCCAGCGGGTAATGCGTCTTCCCGGCCAGCCGTTCCCGGCGCTCGTATTCCACGCAGCTGCTCGAAAAGCCCACCAGCGGGATCAGGCCCCGCAGAAAAAGGTTGACTTCGTGATAATCGGCCAGTTCCCGCAGCACACGGGACGAGATCAGCCGGTAATCCGCGTGGTTATAGACCACTTCCGCGCCCATCCGGTCCAGAAAACGGTAGTAGGCCTGTGCGGTGTTTTTCTTGAAAAAGCTGTCCGTATCCCGCTTGCTGCGCACACCGTAGACGATCTCCGAGCCGGCGTAGTAGGCGTCGACCATGGCTTCCATGGCCGTGATATCGTCCTGGCCGTCGCAGTCGCAGGAAATGGTGATATCCGCCTTGTCCCGGGCCTCCATGAGCCCGGCCAGCACCGCGTTCTGGTGACCGCGGTTGCGGCTCTGGGAAATGCCCAGATAGTGCGGGTCGGACGCTGCCAGATCCCGGATGACCGTCCAGGTCGCATCGCGGCTCCCGTCGTTCACAAAGAGGATCCGGCTCTCGTCGGAGACTTTCCCGGCCCGGATCAGCAGGGACAGTTCCTCCAGAAACAGTCCTGACGTGACCGGCAGGACCTCTTCTTCATTATAGCAGGGAACGATCACATACAGTACCGCGCTCATTTCGTCTCCTTAACGACAGGGGACACAGACCGTTCCGGAAACTGTCCGGTGGCTGCGTCCCTGTCGGTCGTTCTCGTATGGCTTATTCTTCTTCGCTTTCCGCATCCGAAGCGACGATCTCATCGGACAGCAGGAAGTTTTCCAGTTCCTTCCAGTCGTCGTCATCGCTGCCGGCTTCATCGTCGTCATCGTCCGGGATCGGATCGGCCGGAGCCTGCTTCTTTTCACGGATCACGATGGGCATCGGATCGTCGTAATCGGAAGACAGATTCACCTGCTGATACCGCTTCATGCCGGTGCCGGCCGGGATCAGCTTGCCGATGATCACGTTCTCCTTCAGTCCGAAGAGGTGATCGATCCGGCCGTTGATGGCGGCTTCGGTCAGCACGCGGGTGGTCTCCTGGAACGCGGCGGCGGACATGAAGGAATCCGTAGCCAGCGAGGCCTTGGTAATGCCCAGCATGACCTGTTTGCCTTCCGCAGGCTCCTTGCCCTCGGCTTCCAGCTTCGCGTTCATCTCGTTGAAGTCCAGGACCTCCATCACGGAGCCGGCCAGCGTCTCGCTGTCGCCGGTCTTTTCGATGCGGATCTTCTTCAGCATCTGGCGGACGATCACTTCGATGTGCTTGTCGTTGATCTCCACGCCCTGCAGGCGGTAGACCTTCTGCACCTCGCGGAGCATGTAGTCCTGCACCGCGCGCACGCCTTTGATGCGCAGCAGATCGTGCGGGTTCACGCTGCCTTCGGTGATCTCGTCGCCGGCCTCCAGCATATCGCCGGCCTTGACCTTGACGCGCACGTTGTAGGGGATCACGTAGCTCTTGGTCGCGCCGGTGTCCGGATTGGTCACCACGACCTCGCGCTTCTCCTTCGTGTCCTTATAGAAGACTTCGCCTGCGATCTCCGTGATGATGGCCAGGCCCTTCGGCTTGCGCGCTTCGAACAGTTCCTCTACGCGGGGCAGACCGCCGGTGATATCGTCGCCGGCCACGCCGCCGGTATGGAACGTACGCATGGTCAGCTGTGTGCCGGGCTCGCCGATGGACTGCGCGGCAATGATGCCGACCGCTTCGCCGATCTGTACGGGCTCGCCGGTCGCCATGTTGGCGCCGTAGCACTTGGAGCAGATGCCGTTGTGGCAGCGGCAGACCAGGATGTTGCGGATGCGGATCTTCTTCGCGCCGGTCGCGGCCACCGCAGCGGCCTTGAGCGGACGGATCAGTTCGTTTTTGGCCACGATCAGCTCGCCGGTCGCGGGATCGAAGATATCCTCCGCGGCCGTGCGGCCCGTGATGCGTTCCTGCAGATTCTCGACCACGTCGTCGCTGGGACCGTTGGTGAAGGCTTCGATCTCCATGTAAGGGATGTCGCTGCCCTCGGAGCAGTCCTCCTCGCGGATGATGATATCCTGCGAAACGTCGACCAGGCGGCGGGTCAGGTACCCGGAGTCCGCGGTACGCAGCGCGGTATCGGACAGACCCTTGCGGGCGCCGTGCGCGGACATGAAGTATTCCAGAACGTCCAGACCTTCGCGGAAGTTGGACTTGATGGGCAGCTCGATGGTGCGGCCGCGGGTATCGGCCATCATGCCGCGCATGCCGGCCAGCTGCTTGATCTGCTTGTCGCTGCCTCGCGCGCCGGAGTCGGCCATCATGAAGATGTTGTTGTACTTGTCGAGGCCTCCCATCAGGTCCTTGGCCAGCGTGCCGTCGGCCTCGTTCCAGGTGTGGACGACTTCCTTGTAGCGCTCTTCGTCGGTCAGCAGACCGTAGCGGAAGTTGCGGTTGATGCGGTCGACCTTCTTCTGGGCTTCGCTCAGGATGGCAGGCTTGGATTCCGGCACCGTCATGTCGGAGATGGAGACCGTCATGGCCGCGCGGGTCGAATACTTGTTGCCGATGGCCTTGATCTTGTCCAGGACCTCCGCGGTCTTGGTGGTGCCGTGCACGTTGATGACCTTCTCCAGGATCTTCTTCAGGTGCTTCTTGCCCACGTGGAAGTCGATCTCGAGCGCGAGCTCATTGCCCGGAACGGAGCGGTCCACGAAGCCCAGATCCTGATCGATGATCTCGTTGAACAGGAAGCGGCCGAGCGTGGAGTGCACGTTCTGGGTGATCGGGTTCCCCGCGGCGTCTGTGCCGCTGCGGCGGATGGTGATGGAGGCGTGCAGGTCGATCTGATGGTTCTCATAAGCCAGGATGGCTTCGTTCAGGTTGCGGAAGCTGCGCCCGCTGCCCTTGGACTCCGGACGTTCCTGCGTCAGATAGTAGATGCCCAGCACCATGTCCTGGGACGGCACGGCCACAGGGCCGCCGTCGGAGGGCTTCAGCAGGTTGTTCGGGGACAGCAGCAGGAAGCGGCACTCGGCCTGGGCTTCCACGCTCAGCGGCAGATGGACGGCCATCTGGTCGCCGTCAAAGTCCGCGTTGAACGCGGTGCAGACCAGCGGATGCAGGCGGATGGCCTTGCCCTCCACCAGGATCGGCTCGAAAGCCTGAATGCCCAGACGGTGCAGTGTCGGGGCGCGGTTCAGCATGACGGGATGCTCGTGGATGACCTCCTCGAGCACGTCGAACACCTCGGACTGGGAACGCTCCACCATCTTTTTGGCGCTCTTGACGTTGTGGGCCATGCCGCGCTCGATCAGCTCGCGCATGACGAAGGGCTTGAACAGCTCGATGGCCATTTCCTTGGGCAGGCCGCACTGATAGATCTTCAGATCCGGGCCGACCACGATAACGGAACGGCCGGAATAGTCCACGCGCTTGCCCAGCAGGTTCTGGCGGAAGCGTCCCTGCTTGCCCTTGAGCATGTCGGAGAGGGACTTGAAGGCGCGGTTGCCGGGACCCGTGACGGGGCGGCCGCGCCGGCCGTTGTCGTTCAGCGAGTGGACCGCTTCCTGCAGCATGCGC
>JAGDDE010000100.1 GCA_017958185.1 Lachnospiraceae bacterium
ATAGATGCCGGCGGAGGACTTGGCGTTGTTCTGGTTGTACACGCAGTCGAAGTAGCGGCTCTCGTAGTAGCGCTAGCCCACATACAGACCTTCGGCCTCGATCACGTAGTAGCGGGATTTGCTGCGGGTGATCTCTTCTGTGTTGCTGAAGGAGTATTCGCCCATGTTCATCATGGACGGAGTGGAAAGGTTCTTGGTTGCATAGATGTCATACAGTCCGCCGGACGGGCTCACGTTGCCGCAGAGGATGTCCGCGACGCCGAGTGTGCCGTAGTTGCCGGGGTTGCCGATCCACAGGATGGCGTCGATCTTGTCGTTGTTTTTGAGTTCGCCGACCTCGATGGCGGAGTTGTTGTTCAGCAGGACGATGACCTTGTCGAACTTCTCGGTCGCCAGGTTGATGATGTCGAGCTCGTTCTGAGTGAGCTGCAGCGGCTCGGTGATGGTCTCGGTCTTCTCAGACGCGTTCAGACCGCCCTTCCAGTAGTCGTTGGATTCGCCGGCACCGCGGCCCACCACGATGATGGCGGCATCCTTGAACTGGGAGAAGCTGGCGGCAAAGCCGTTCTCGGCAGCGGCCTCCAGGTCGGCCAGAGACGGTTCCTTGACGCTGTAGTTCTTGTTGGCGCGGTCCTGCGTGCCGAGTTTGGCGGTGGCATTGCAGGCTTCATACGCGGCGATGGTGGTGGGGTTCAGCTTGAAGCCGGCACCGGCGCCCGCGCCGTCTCCGCCGTACTTCAGAGCGGAGAAGTCATAATCGTTGATGGTACCCTTCTTGTCCAGCTTGGTGTTGGCGAAGTCGGTGCGGGTCGCGGAAAGCGCCTGCTCCAGGGTGATATAGCAGCCCTGGGACTTCTGGCCCATGCCGGAGTTGATCAGGGTGATGTGGCTGCGGGCGCCCAGCAGCGTGACGCTGGAGCCCTTGGCCAGAGGCAGGGCGCCGTTGTTCTTCAGCAGAACGGCACCTTCCGCCTCCAGGCGGCGGCCCAGATCGATCGCGCCGGTGATCAGCGCGGTCGCGTTGCCGGTACCGTCGGCATTGAGGTACTTGGCATCGGGCACGAAGGTCTTGTAGGTTTCGCCTTCTTCGGAGACCAGCGCTTCACTTACGCTGCCGAAAAAGCCGTCTACAGCCGTGCGGTTGGCTTCCATGATGATGGACGCCAGGATGGCAAAGGCGCACAGAAACACGAAAATGTTGGTGAGGCCCTGCCACAATGCTTGTTTGCGAGACATTTTCTTCCTCCTCGTTATGTTGGTTTGCGTCTGACCCGCGCAAAAGTTCCCGTATCAGCGCAGATCACAGCGTGATACAACTATATCATAGTTCGCCCACAATATCAATGTTTACTTTGCGAAACCGCAAATTTACGATATTTTCGCTCCTCCCGGACGCAAAAAAGCCCCGCCGCATAGGCGGCAGGGCCTTGTTTCTTATGCAGTCTCCTCTGCGGGGGACCTGACGGTACTTTCCGGCGCAGACAGATCAGATCTGTGCGCAGACGTCCCACGCGCTCCAGATGACAGTCCGCAGGTTTCCGACTTTCCGGCAGTCGCCCACACGCGGGATGCTGCTGCCGCCCACCGGCTGCGGTACGAAGCCGGTCGCGTTCACGGCCAGATCGCACGGCAGATCGAAGATCTTCTCCGGAGTCTTCACCGTAACGCTCCCCTCGCGGATCTCCGTCAGCGTGGAACGAAGGTAAACGGGCACCTGATGGTATGCCAGCAGTTCCCGCAGGCAGGAGGAATTGGCCAGGCATACGCTGTCGGCGGCGATCAGATCGTCCGCCGCCTCCACGATCACCGGATGCCGGCCTGTCAGGACCATTTCGTAGGCTGCTTCGCAGGCCGAGAGCCCTCCGCCCAGAAATACGATGCGGTCCGGCGCGTTTTCCTTCTCCGCCAAAAGCTTCGGCAGACCGGCCGTGAGGCAAAAGCCCGGGATCGGCAGCATGCGGGGCACAGCGCCGGTCGCAGAGATCACGGCGTCAAACTCTCCGCGGAGCACGCCGGGATCGTTGATCTCTGTTTCCAGCCGCACTTCGATGCGGTTTTCACGGATCTCCCGCCGGTACCATTCCAGAAGCGCCCGGTCGCTTTTCTTGAAAGACAAAGAAGAAGCCTCGATGAAGATCCCTCCGAGCCGGCTGCTCTTCTCGAAGATCGTAGGGATATGCCCGCGCCTTCTGAGCACGAGCGCGCATTCCATGCCGCCGATCCCGCCGCCGATCACCGCCACGCGTTTTGACTCTTTGGCCGGGATGATGCGGTACTTCTTCTGCTGCATGACCTGCGGATCCAGCGCGCAGCGGGCCAGGTGCATGGCGTCCTCCAGGCTCTGCCGGTTCGGCTTGTCCGCATACTTGGAAAAATTGAAACAGGCGTTGTGGCAGCGGATGCACGGGCGGATTTCTTCTTCTCTTCCTGCGCTGAGTTTGCTCACCCAGCCGGTATCGGCAAGGTTCTGCCGCGCAAAGCCGGCCGCGTCGATCTTCCCCTGTGCGATCATCTCCGCTGCCGCGGCCGGATCCATCTTGCCGGCGCAGACGACGGGGATGGTCACCGCCCGCCGGATAATCTCCGCTTCGGGCAGGTTGCAGTTATCCGGCATATACTGAGGCGGATGCGCCCAGTACCAGGCATCGTAGGTGCCGTTGTCGCAGTTGAGCATATCGTAGCCGGCCGCCTGCAGATACCGGGCGGCGCGAACGGACTCTTCTGCACCGCGGCCGAACTCTTCGAAGGCTTCGCCGGGCACGGCGCCCTGCCGGAAGCCTTTGGTCTTGGAGGTGACCGAATATCTCAGCGAGACCGGGAAATCCTCCCCGGCGTACTTTTTGATGCACTGCACGATCTCTGCCGGGAAGCGGTAGCGGTTCTCAAAGGATCCGCCGTACTGATCAGTCCGGTAATTCATATTCGCGATCGTGAACTGATCGATCAGATACCCCTCATGCACGGCGTGCACTTCCACGCCGTCGGCGCCGGCCTCGCGCAGCAGGGCGGCGGTTTTGCCGAAGCCCAGCACGATCTGATGGATCTCGTCGACGGTCAGGGGGCGCGAAACGATCCCATCCGCCCAGCGGTTGGGGGTCTCCGAAGCCGAGGCGCAGGCATAGTCCACGTCCAGCACCGGCGAGGCCAGCCGGCCGAGGAGCTTATTCTTCAGAAGCTTCACCATCAGTTCATTGACGGCCATGGAACGGCCGAAGCCGCCCGAAAGCTGCACGAACAGCTTCGCACCGGTCCGGTGGAACTCCTCCATGAACGGCTTCATCTTTTCAAACATCTTCGTATTGGTGTGCAGCCAGCGTCCGCCCATCGTATCGCGCACGCACTGCATGCCGGGCAGGATCAGTCCCACACCGTCCCGGGCGCGCTGCAGCAGATACGCGGCGGCTTCCTCATCAAAATGACAGGGCTCCAGCCATCCGAACAGCGAAGTACCGCCCATGGCTTCCTGCACGATCCGGTTTTTGATCTCCACGTTTCCGATCTTCCAGGGGGTGAATAATGGCTGATAGATCTCTTTCACGGTCTCCTCCTTCATCACACCGGCTGCCTCTCCGGCTCTTTTCAAACAGAAGACGGTCCCGGTGAAGCACCGCGGACCGTCCGCTCTCATTATGGTTCTTTACTTCTTTCCGGCGTAATTCAGCCAGGCGCTGAGGAAATCGAACAGATTGATGCCGCGCTCGTCCAGCACCGGCTTCATGACGTTTGCGTACAGCAGCCAGGCGGTCACGAGCAGCACCGCGAGGATCGCCGACCAGATAAGCCAGCTGACCGCGTAATGCTTGAGACCTTTGTCTTCCGCGCGTACGGCCACGACCAGTGCGGTGATCTGTCCGACCACCGGGATCGCGAACAGGAAGGTGAACAGCAGATATAGGCCGACACCGGCGGCCTTGGCGGCCAGTTTCCTTTCGCGGCGGTTTTCCTGAACGATGGTCTGACGGGCGTTCTGCCGGGTCTGCTGTGCCTCGCGGATGGCTTCGTTGCGCAGGCGCGCCGCCTCCTGATTGGCGTCATTTCTGACCTTTTCGGCATTGCGGGCCGCTGTCTGCGCCTGCTGCTCCGCCTCCGAGGTGATGCGCTGCGCCTCTTTCTGGGCGGCGCTCCTCAGCTGCTGGGCTTCGCGTTCGGCTTCCGTGCGGATCTGATCGGCTTTCTGTTCGGCCTTCGCACGGATCTGTTCCGCCTCCTGCCCGGCCTTGGCGATCATCTGATCGGCTTTCTGTTCGGCCTGCGCGAGCGTCTTTTCCGTTTTTTTGCGGGCCTCTTCCGCAGCGGCAACGCTGCGCTTTGCCTGATCGGCCGCTTCCGCGGCGGCCGCCCGGAGAGCCTGCGTTTCCTTGCCGACGGCCTCAGCGGCTTCCTCTGCCTGCTTTTTCAGTTCGGCCGCTTCTCCTTCGGCTTTCTTTTTCAGTTCGGCTGCCTCGGTCTCGGCTTTCTTTTTCAGTTCCGCCGATTCCTCTTCCGCCGCCTTGCGGGCTTCTTCTCCGGTTTCGGTAAAGTCGATCCGGATCTCCCCTTCTTCGGAAGGCGCTGCGGTCTCCGGCTCATCGAAGGCGCCGGCCTGCATCTCTTCCGGCGTCAGAGAGACCGTGATCGGCGAGGCTATGGCCAGCATCATCCCGCATTTTGTACAAAAAGCACTGCCCTCTTCCAGAGGACTGCCGCAGTGCACACACAGTTTGGTCATGTACGACTCCTTTCCGAAACGGTCGCCCGTCCCGCAGCAAAACCTGAACGAAACGGCGTCTTTTCCTGGAAAGACACCCTAACTTATCTTATTTTACCTGATACCGGCGGAAAAATCAATCCTTCCGTCCGATTCTTCCGAAATATCCGCCGGCACGATACCGCGCAGTGCCGCTGCCCCGCTCTCAGCAGATCCGGGTCCCTTCGGGGATACTGTCATCGACGAAGATCACGCGGCAGCCGCAGGCATTGTTCGTCCCGGCCAGCAGCATGCCTTCGCTGGTCACGCCCGTCAGGCGGGCCGGCGAAAGGTTGGCAACGACGATGATCTTTTTGCCGATCAGCTCCTCCGGCGTATAGAAATCCTTGATGCTGGAAACGATCACCCGTTCCCGGATCCCGTCGAAGAGCGTCAGCTTCAGATTGCTGCGGGCCTTGCGGATCTCCTGGCACTTCACGACCCGGCAGACGCGCAGATCAATACGGAGAAACTCGTCTTTGCCGATCTCTTCGGCGACAGGCGCGACCGGATCGGGTTCTCCCGGCACGAAGGCTTTTTTGGCCGGCTCCTCTTCCTTTTTCTCGGCGAAGCGCTCCGGATGCTCCTCTTCCTCCGTTTTGGGCGCGGAGAAATCCAGCAGGGGCAGGATGCGGGCGGTATCCATCGACTGCAGGAACAGGTACAGACGCGGGCCGCGCTCCTTGTTCAGCAGCAGCTGATAGACCAGTTTGAAGAAGCGGCCCTGGATCTGTTTGAGGTTTTCGGCATCCTCTCCGTAGACCTGCTTCGGGATCGCATAGAGGCGGGCATTCAGATCGTCCAGGGTATGTCCGCCCTCCCGCAGATACTCGGCCAGCAGACGGATCTCTTCCTTTTCGGGCTCCGACATCGACTCATACAGCGCAAAATCGCGGGTGCGGCGCAGCGTGTTGGCCTGGTCGGGCGCGCATTCGCTCAGCCAGTACTGCGCGAGAAAGAGCCGGTCGGCGAAGTCTTCATAGGTATAAGGCATATTGATCTTGCGGAAGACGGTCTCCAGCATGGGCGGCTGGAAGTTCACGATGGAGCCGAGCTGCACCAGCAGGCTCATGGGGACGGTATGGATCGTCGTGCCGCGCACCAGACAGTCGTCCATGGTGATGCGGCCGTATTCGTCGCAGCGGCCCTCGATATAGTCATTGTACTGTTTGTCGAATTCAAAGTACTGGCGCAGGATCCCGTCGTCAAAGCAGAAATCGAAGGCTTTGGTCGGTTCGCAGCGGGCATACAGCCACAGGATGACCTCCGGCTGGTAGATCTTCAGCAGGGTCTCCGGGGTCATATTCAGGCCGGAGGAGCCGCTCATCTTGCCGGTCGCCCCTTTGATGCCGATGAACTCGTAGCCCTGGAAGAACGGCGCTTCGTATCCGAAGATCTTTTCCGCGATCACGCGGCTGTTGTCATAGCTGCCGCCCGGGGAGGCATGATCTTTTCCGCCCGGCTCGAAGTCGACGCCCTCGTACGCCCAGCGCATGGGCCAGTCGACCTTCCAGGCCAGCTTGCAGTTGAACTGCGTCCTGAAATCAAAGGTCCCCCGGTGTCCGCAGGCGCACTCATACTCCGCGACCGTCTCGTCTTCGTTCAGAGAGAGGATCTTCGTGGTGTCGCGGCCGCAGACCGGGCAGTAGATGCTCACGGGATAATAGGCCTCGCGCTCGCCGGGCAGGGCCTCCTGCGTACGGAAGGTATCCAGGATGTCAAAGATCTCGCCACGCTTCTTCAGGCAGTGCAGCACATAGTCGCGGTACGCGCCGCTGCGGTACATCTGCGCCTGATGACGGTAGTCCAGCGGGATACAGAACTGTTCCATGGACGTTTCGAATTCTTTTTCGAAATACGCGGCGTAACTGGACGCGCCGCTGTCAAAGGGATCCGGAACGTCCACATACGGGAACCCGATATAACGGTCGTAGTCATCCCGCACCGCGGCAACGTTCCTGGGGACCTTGCGCAGACGGTCGAACTCGTCCCAGGAAAACAGCAGACGGGCCTTTTTCCCGGCACGCTCCAGCGCTTTCACGACGAACCAGCTGGTGGCGATATCCCGGAAATTCCCGATATGGATGGAACCGGACGGACTGATGCCGGCGGCGCAGACGTATTCTTCCTTGCCGGGACGGCGGGCGATAATCTTTTGGGCGATCTCATCGGACCAATGCATGGCAAAGCACCTCTCTTTGATACAACAGCGTTCATTTTAACACAGAAGCCCCGGAGAATCAATCCCCCGGGGCCGTGATATGCCGTGTTTTGTCTTATTCCTCCGGCTCTTCTCCTGCGACCAGGCGCACGGCGATCCGCTCTTCGGGATCGTCGATCCCGTGATCGGCCAGCGCCTTGCTGCAGGTCTCGATCAGGTCAAAATACACGTCCCAGTACTGGGGGGTCTCGCACCAGGCGCGGACCGTGAAGATGTAGGTGTCGTCGTCGACGGCCGTGAGGCGGGCAAAGGCGGCCGGCTCGCGCAGGATCCCGGCGCTGCCTTCGGCTGCTTCCAGCAGGACTTTTTTGACGAAATCCTGATCGATATCGTTGGTGATCTTGAAATCCAGATCGATCCGGCGGATCTTTTCCGCGGTGAGATTGATCACGTTGGAATTCATCAGATCCCCGTTCGGGATGAGCACCAGCCGGTTGTCGAGCGTCAGCAGTTTGGTATAGAAGATGCTGATCTCGCGGACGATGCCTTCCGCGTCCGCCGCCTGGATATAGTCTCCGATCTTGAAGGGCCGGAAGATCAGGATCAGGAAACCGCCCGCCAGATTGCCCAGCGCGCCCTGGAAGCCCAGACCGACGGCCAGGCCGCCGGAGGCCAGCAGCGCCGCCACGCTCGTCATCGGGACGCCGAGGATCTCGATGATCGCCACCAGGAGCACTACATAGAGCAGGAACTTGAGGACCTTGCCGACGATCGTCTTGACGGCCGGATCCATCTTGCTCTTCTCCAGCTGTTTCACGATCGCCTTCCCGATCACTTTGATGAGCAGCAGGCCGACGACGAGCACGACGATGGCCAGCAGGATCTTCCCGCCGGACGTGGTCCCTATCTCGATCACTTTGCTTACGAATTCTTCCATGGTTCTTTCCTCCCGAAGGGTTGTTTCATCCCGCGGCCTTTCCGGGCCCGGGACCGGCCGCCGATGTGCTCAGCGGATGACCAGCTCCACCGGACAGTGGTCGGAGCCGAAGATCTCCGGGTGGATACAGGCGGATACGAGCCGTGTTTCCAGCGACCGGGAGACGATGAAATAGTCGATGCGCCATCCGGCATTCCGCTCGCGGGCCCGCATGCGGTAGGACCACCAGCTGTAGGCGTCCTTTTCGTCCGGATGAAAGTAGCGGAACGTATCGGTGAAGCCGGCCTCCAGCAGCTGAGTCATTTTCCCGCGTTCCTGATCGGAAAAGCCGGCGTTCTGGCGGTTGGCCGCCGGGTTCTTCAGGTCGATCTCCTCATGGGCCACATTGAGGTCGCCGCAGAGGATGACCGGTTTCTTCCGGTCCAGCTGCGTCAGATACTCCCGCAGCGCATCTTCGAAGCTCATACGGTACTCCAGCCGTCTGAGGCCGTCCTGGGAATTGGGCGTGTAGCAGGTCACGAGAAAAAAGTCCGCGTATTCCAGCGTGATCACGCGTCCTTCCCGGCCGTGCTCCTCCCGGCCGATGCCGAAAGCAACGCCTTGCGGCGTCTTCTTCGTAAAGACCGCCGTACCGGAATAGCCTTTCTTTTCGGCATAGTTCCAGTACGACTGGTATCCCTCGAAGGAAAGATCGATCTGCCCTTCCTGCAGCTTGCTCTCCTGCACGCAGAATATGTCCGCATCCAGCGCCGCAAACGCTTCCCGGAAGCCTTTGCCCACACAGGCCCGCAGACCGTTCACGTTCCATGAGATCAGTTTCACGTTCTTCTCCTTCCCGGGGCTCCCGTTGCGCATCCCGCTTCCGGAGGCAGCGGCCTTTCCGTCCCGGCGCTACTCATTCGATACAAAGCGCTTCCGGCCGGGCCCTCTCCGGCGTCCCTTCGGCTACAGACCCACTATATATGGCCGGACGGAAAAATGCAAGTGCCCGCGGCGCGCTCCGCCAAAAAAAGAACGCCCGCCGGTCTTTCGACCGGCAGACGTTCGGCGCAGCGGGGATTATTTCGCATAATCGACCGTGCGGAATTCGCGGATCACGCTCACCTTGATCTGGCCGGGATATTCCATCTCGTCCTCGATCCTCTTGGCGATATCGTGGGCCAGCAGGGTCATGGCATCGTCGCTGATCTGCTCCGGGACCACCATCACGCGCACTTCGCGCCCGGCCTGGATCGCAAACGTCTTGTCGACGCCCTTGAATTCGCCGGTAATCTCTTCCAGCTGTTTCAGGCGGTTGGTATAGGTCTCGATGGTCTCGCGCCGTGCGCCGGGCCGCGCCGCGGAAATGGCGTCGGCCGCCTGCACCACACAGGCGACGAGGCTCGCAGGCTCCGTGTCGCCGTGGTGCGACTCGACGGTGTTGATCACGGCGGCCGGCTCGCGGTACTTGCGGCAGAGATCGGAACCGATCTGCACGTGGGAGCCTTCGATCTCGTGATCGATGCTCTTGCCGATATCATGCAGGAGACCGGCCCGTTTGGCCATACGGATATCGAGTCCCAGCTCGCCCGCCAGATTGCCGGCGATCAGCGCGACTTCGATCGAATGCTTCAGGGCGTTCTGACCGTAACTGGAACGGAACTTCATGCGTCCGAGCAGCTTGATGAGTTCCGGATGGATCCCGTGGATCCCGACTTCCAGCATGGCGGCTTCGCCGGCCTGCTTCATGCTCTCTTCGACTTCCTTGCGGGCTTTCTCCACGACCTCCTCGATACGGGCGGGATGGATGCGGCCGTCCAGGATCAGTTTCTCCAGCGCGATGCGGGCGATCTCGCGGCGCATCGGATCGAAACCGGAAAGCACCACCGCGTCAGGCGTATCGTCGATGATCAGATCCACACCGGTCAGGGTCTCCAGCGTGCGGATGTTGCGCCCTTCACGGCCGATGATGCGGCCCTTCATTTCGTCATTGGGGAGCTGCACCACGGAGATGGTCGCCTCGGCCACATGATCGGCAGCCGTTTTCTGAATGGCGTTAACGATGTATTCCTTCGCCTTGCGGTTGGCATCGTCCTTCGCACGCAGGTCGAGTTCCTTGAGACGCTTGGCGATATCGTGCTTGGCGCTCTCTTCCACGCTCTGGATCAGGTACTGCCTTGCTTCTTCCGCGGTGTATCCGGAGATCTGCTCCAGTTTGGCCTTCTGCTGATTCAGGGTCTCGGTGACTTCGGCGTCCTTACGCTTTAAGTTCTCATCCCGGGCCTGAACGCTCTGCTCCTTCCGTTCCAGCGTTTCCTGCTTCTTATCGAGGCTCTCTTCCTTGTTCTGGATCCTTCTTTCGATCTTGGAGATCTCGGCCCGCCGTTCTTTGATCTCTTTTTCGAGCTCGTTCTTGGCGACGAGATTTTCTTCCTTAGCCTCCAGCAGGGCTTCGCGTTTCTTGGCTGCTGCTGTTTTTAATGCTTCATCTATGATTTCACGCGATCTCACTTCCGCCGTCCCCACGGTATCCCGGAAGATCCGTTCCTGACGGTTTTTGGAAATGAACCACGCAATGACCGCCGCCGCTGCCATCAGACCCACGATGATGAGTATCGTCGCCCAATCAGGAAGGCCTAAAAAGGCAGGAACGGCTGTAATCATTCCTTTCGTCACAGGAGCACCTCCTTTCCCTTTATTCAATTGTCATGGTACTGATAAAATACTGTAACACTTTGATTTTATGGCACGCGGAGACTATTGTCAAGAAAAAAACGGACGTTCCGCACACTTTTTTTCAAAGCTCTTCAGCCTGCCTGTACCCGGCAGTATTTCTTTTTCCCGCGGCGCAGGAGGATGCCTTCGCCGCTCAGTTTTTCGGCCGGGATCAGCGCCCGGAAATCGGTGACTTTCTCGCCGTCAACGCTGACTCCGCCCTGTTCCACCGCCCGGCGGGCTTCGGAACGGGTGTCGCACAGACCGGAAGCGACCAGCAGCGAAAGAAGCGAGGCGCCTCCTTCTTCCAGCAGATCGGGGCCTGCCATAAAGGCCGGGACGGACCCGCCGGCCGAGCCGCCGCCGAACAGCGCGCGGGCAGCCGCCTGCGCCTTTTCGGCTTCTTCCTGACCGTGCACCATCCTGGTCAGTTCCCAGGCCAGGATCTCCTTGGCCTCGTTGAGCCGGCTGCCTTCCCACTCATCCATGGCTTCGATCTGCTCCAGCGGCAGGAAGGTGAGCATGCGGATGCACTTCATGACATCCTGATCGCCTACGTTGCGCCAGTACTGATAGAAGTCATAGGGGCTCGTTTTCGCCGGATCGAGCCAGACCGCGTTGCCCGCCGTCTTGCCCATTTTCCGACCGTTCGAATCCGTCAGCAGCGTGATGGTCATGGCGTGCGCATCACGGCCGAGCTTGCGCCGGATCAGTTCCGTCCCGCCCAGCATGTTGCTCCACTGATCATCGCCTCCGAACTGCATATTGCAGCCGTAGTGCTGATACAGATAATAGAAGTCGTAGCTCTGCATGATCATATAGTTGAATTCCAGGAAGCTCAGACCGTGTTCCATGCGCTGTTTGTAGCATTCCGCGCGAAGCATGTTGTTGACGCTGAAACAGGCGCCGACTTCCCGCAGCAGTTCTACATAATTCAGCTTCATCAGCCAGTCGGCGTTGTTCACCATCAGGGCTTTGTCCGGCCCAAATTCGATGAACCGCTCCATCTGGCGGCGGAAGCATTCCGCATTATGGTCGATATCTTCACGGGTGAGCATCTTCCGCATGTCGGTACGGCCGCTCGGATCACCGATCATGGTCGTGCCGCCGCCGATCAGCGCGATAGGACGGTTCCCGGCCATCTGCAGGCGCTTCATCAGCGTGAGCGCCATGAAATGTCCGGCCGTCAGACTGTCGGCCGTGCAATCGAATCCAATATAAAAGGTAGCCTTCCCGGAGTCGATCATCTCCCGGATCGTCTCTTCGTCCGTGACCTGAGCGATCAGGCCGCGGGCTTTCAGTTCCTCATAAAGTGTCATAACAGGACCCGCTTTCTGTACTAGGTGCCGAAACACCGCGAAATATTATATTCCCGCCGGGCGGCAAAGTCAAACAGTTTCGAGAAATTCCCTGAAAAGAGCGGTCAAAGCGGAAAATGCTTGCATTCCTGTCCGCCTTTTGCTACACTGTGCACGAGATTTGAACCCTGCGAGGTGCAGTTATGGACAATGTAACCGTTTTGACTCATCCCCTGATCAAACACAAGATCACCATGCTCCGCGACGTCCGTACCGGTACGAACGAGTTCCGCGCTCTGATCGAAGAGATCGCCACGCTCATGGGCTATGAGGCGCTCCGTGACCTGCCTCTGGTGGACATTGAAGTGACCACGCCCATCGAGACCTGCCTCTCTCCCGTCATCAGCGGCCGCAAACTGGCCATCGTGCCGATCCTGCGTGCCGGTCTCGGCATGGTCCAGGGTATCCTGAACCTGACGCCTACCGCGAAAGTCGGCCACATCGGCCTCTACCGCGATCCGGAGACTCACGAGCCCCACGAGTATTACTGCAAGCTCCCCGATCCCATCGACGAGCGGACCATCGTGGTCGTCGATCCCATGCTGGCTACCGGCGGATCCGCCGTGGCAGCCGTTGATTTCATCAAGCAGCACGGCGGAAAGAAGATCAAATTCATGTGCATCATCGCCGCGCCCGTCGGTCTGGAGCGCCTGCACGAAGCGCATCCCGACGTACAGATCTACGTCGGCAATCTGGACCGCGAGCTCAACGAAAACGCCTACATCTGCCCGGGCCTGGGCGATGCCGGCGACCGCATCTTCGGCACCAAGTGATCTCTCCGTAAAACACACAGCGGCCTCCTTCGGGAGGCCGCTGCTTTTTTCGCGGATCCGGGCGCCGTTATCTCAGGCCGAGCTGCGTCAGCAGCGCGATCACCGCATCCTTGGTTTCCTTGATGGCATGGTCGTCGTTGATCAGCGGGGCATGCTCTTTCGTCCCTTCCCGCAGAAGGATCTCGCGCAGTTCGTTCAGCGTGACTTCGCGGTCATTGTAGTAGATCGTGCTGCCCTTGATCAGGATCACCGGCGGTTCCTGCGGCTTGGTCGCGCCTTCCGTCGGCGCCTGAGTCGGAGCCTGGGTAGGTGCCTCGGTAGGAGCCTGGGTAGGCGCCTGCGTCGGGGCCTGGGTAGGCGCCTGAGTAGGAGCCTGGGTAGGCGCCTGGGTAGGCGCCTGAGTCGGAGCCTGCGTCTGTACCGGCTGCGTCGGTCCCGGCTGCTCGTTCTGCGCCGAGGAACTCTGTACGACCGCCGACGTCTCTTTGCCGGTGCCGGGGCCGTCACCTATGCCGGGCAGCCAGCCCTGACCGTAGCCGATCCCGTACCCGCCGCCCAGAAGCAGCGCCAGGAGAGCCGCACCGCCGAGGACCTTTGCCCCCGTATGTTTGTTTTTCTTTTCCTTCTTTTCTTCTGCCATGGTGTTCTTCCTCCGTTTATCCAAAAGCTGTTTCGTTACGAATGCGTATCGATCTCGATCATGTTCAGCGGCAGATCCGCACCGGCGAACTGCAGTTTGATATCCTGCAGCACCTTGAAGATCATGTCGTACTCGGAAGCGTAAATGACGGAGCGGTCATACTGGAAGACCAGGAAGATCGCCAGCGCATCGCAGCCATCGAGGATCTGGAACAGGTTGCTCCGCAGGACGTTGTAGGGGTAGGTCTCGCTGCCCCAGGTATAGGCGACCATGGAGATCAGTTCCCCGTCTTTTTCGAGCCGGATGGACCGGTCCCGGGCCACGCTGATGGTCACGACAAGGCTGTTCTCGATCACGATGCCCTGCGTGATCACCTGGCGCTTGTACAGATCGCGTTCGTCCTGCGCCTCTCCCACGCGGATCTCCAGCGCCTTTTCGCGTTCCTCCGCGGCCGCCATCTGCTCCCGAGCTTCCCGGCGCTCCGCTTCCAGCGTCTGCTGCATGGCCTCGCGCTCGCCATCCAGCATCTCCTGCATCTCCTTCAGTCTGCTCTCCGATTCTTCTCTGACCTGCTGCAGCTCCGCGTAGGCGGCCGACGCGCTCAGGACCGCCTCCGCTTCGCGCTCCAAAGCTTCGTCCCGCTGCTGCTCCATGGCCTGGGCGTGCAGCGCCTCATCGGCGGCCTGCGCCTTGGCGGTCTCCGTCTGGGTGCCCGCGCGGGTCAGCAGCACGAAGATCATGATGAGGATCACGTCCAAAAGCGGCGTCAGTTCGATGAGGATCTCCCGTTTCTTTTTCACTTCGCACCGCCTTCCTTCAGGGAGGCCCGGCGTTCCAGCAGCATCGAAACATTTTTGTCATTGTCTTCGATCCGGGAAGCCAGCAGGCCGTCCAGCATCTTAAAGATGATCGCGAAGATCAGGCCCCAGAACGTGGAGGTCAGAGCCGCGAAGAAGTTCTGCTGCATGTTGGCCATATCGTTGACCATGGGCAGCAGCGAAACGACGGTGCCCAGGATGCCCAGCAGCGGGAAAATGGAGGTCAGGTTCATATACAGGGAATACAGACTCTCCGAGCGTTTGCGCAGCGAGACGAACTCATCTTCGTCCACCCCGCGCACGGCCTCCGCCACCGCTTCCGGCTTTTCCTGATGGGCCGGCACGAAAATGACCATATGCAGTTTCTGATACAGTTTGTCGGCATAGAGGCGCGTAAAGAAATAGCACACGCCCGTCAGGACAGCCGCAACAAAAATAAGCAGATCAAATCCCAGGAGATTGCTCCAGATCACTTCCCACAGGGACATGCGTTTTCCTCCTCAGTTTCACAGGTTTTTCCACCGCAGATGCCGGTTTACTGTATTTTACCACATACCGGCTTCCGGGGCAAGAATGTTTTTTCGCCCGGGGGCCGCGGCCGGATCCCCTTTCGTTTTCGGACAAAAAATCTCTTGCATTTCTCCCCGGGATACTTTATGATAATAAAAGACTTTTTGGCAATATTTCCGTTTCCCGTTTTACGGGACGGCGTCGAGACCGGCCGGGGGCCATCCCGCCTCTTACGGCCCGGGCAAAACAAGGAGGAATCGATTATGGGACTTTTTGACAAACTCTTCGGCGACAACAAAGAAGCCGCCTCTTTCATGGAGAAACTCCTGAAGGCTGCCGCGGAAGAAAAACAGAAAGAAAAAGAGGCAAGGGAAGCCGCGCGCAAGGAAGAAGCGGCCAAACCCGCCGAGCCTGCCGCGGAAACCGCCCAGGAACTGGCGCCCGCCGGCACTTACTGGGGCGAGATCATGCCGGCCGAAGAAAATCTGGTCAGCTTCAAAGGCAACCGCATCGAATATTTTAACGGGATCTTCACCAGCGAGTTCCCGGAATACCGTATCGAAATGGTTCACACCACCGGTCGTGCGGAACAGTACACCTTCTATGACGGACTGCGCAAGGCCCTCGTCGTCGAGATCCTTCCGGCCAGCAGCAACGTGAAGAAGGTCCGCCGCGACTGCGAAGCCGCGGGGATCCCGTACCTTCGCTACTACTACGACCATGACGGCTGGTGGAACGTCCGTTCCTACGTGGTAAGCCGCACCCGGGCCGCCCTGAACGGCTGATCGGTTTGCGGCTGTCCGTTCTTTCTGCGTTCTGCGGCAAAACGGACAGACCGTCTTTTCAACAGGTTCAAAACCGGGACGGGAGCGCGCTGCGGCGGCTCTCCTTCCGTTTTTGCGGAAAGGGAACGCTTTGCGCCTGCGGCGGACCCGGCAGACTCCTCCCCAAGAGCTTCGCAGGCAGCCGGGGTCTGTACGGTCTGGTACATCCCAGAATTATCTGGGATTTAATTCCTTCTCTTTCCGTTTTTCCGTTTACTGCGGCACCTGCCGTTTAGGATCTGCCAGGCCGGTCCCGTCCCGTTTTCCGGGCCGGGCCGGCTGTATTTTTCTATGCCGGAGAAGGGATCCATGTCACTGCTCGACCTGCTGGCCTCGTCCGAGTGCTGGGAAGCTTTTTATGAATACAAAACGCATCTGGCCTGTCCCAAAGACCTGGCTCGCGAACTAGGCGCTTTCATTTCGGAGAAGGCCTATCTTCCCGTGTGCGAAGCCATCGACAGCGGCGAAGCGTTCCCCCTGCCGAGGCGGGCGGTCATCAGCAAACTGCATTCCCTGAAGAAGCGCACGGTATACATCTACCCGCGACGGGAAAACACGGTGCTGAAACTGCTGACCTTCCTGCTGCTGCGCAAATACGACGGACTGTTCGCCGACGGGCTGTATTCGTTCCGCCCGGGCCGTTCCGCCAAAGACGCGATCCGCCGCCTGCGCCGGACGCCGGGTCTTGAGAGGATGTATTCCTACAAAGTGGATATCAGCAATTACTTCAATTCCGTCCCGGTCACCCGCCTGCTCCCCATGCTGGAGGAGACCGTCGGGGAGGACGCGCCGCTGCTGGCTTTTCTGGAGCGTCTGCTGACCGAGCCGGCCGTGCTGGAGCGGGGGGAACCGATCGTCGAGGAAAAGGGGATCATGGCCGGGACGCCGCTTTCGGCCTTCTATGCGAATCTCTACCTGCGGGATCTGGACCGCCTGTTCGCGGAAGAAGGCATCCTGTACGCACGGTATTCGGACGATATCATCGTTTTTGCTCCCACCCGTGAGGAGACCGAAGTCTGCGCGGCGCGGATCCGCGGCTTTCTGGCGGGGCGGGGCCTCAGGGTGAATCCCGCAAAAGAATGCCGGAGCGATCCCTCGCAGGGCTTCACCTTCCTGGGCTTTTCCTATCGAAGCGGTGTGATCGATATCGCGCCGGCGTCCGTGGATAAGCTGAAGCAGAAAATGCGGCGCAAGACGCGGGCGCTCAAGCGCTGGCAGAAACGAAACGGCCTGAGCGGCGAAAAGGCGGCCCGGGCATTCATCCGGATCTTCAACCGCAAACTGCTGGAGAGTTCCTCCGACAGCGATCTGACCTGGAGCTACTGGTATTTTTCCGTGATCGATACGGCAAAAAGCCTGGCGGTGATCGACCGCTACGCCCAGGACTGCCTGCGCTATCTGATCAGCGATAAGCGGACGAAAGGACGCTACGGCGTGCGCTACGCCGATTTAAAGCGGCTCGGCTATCAGAGCCTGGTGCACGCGTACTACGAGTTCGGCAAAGAGACGAAGTGAAATGAAAACGGCTCCCGGCGGGCATCACGCCTTCCGGAAGCCGTTTTCATTTTCTATGACAGGCAGGCGCTCCTCCTCGGTGCGCTCGATGCGGATGAACGGTCCCGCGGCGATCTCGCGCAGCACGCGGCGGATATCGGCATCTCTGCCCTGTAGCTCCAGCGTGACCGAACCGTCCCACTCATTTCTCACGGAGCCTGTCACGCCGCAGAGCGCGGCGGCCTGCCGGGCGCGCCGCCGAAGGCCCACGCCCTGCACCGTGCCGTGCAGTACGATCCTCCGGCGCACGATCCCGCCTGCCGCCTCTTCCCGGGCGCCGGTCATGAGACCACCGTCGTCTGGGATACGGGGATCCTGTCCAGGGTCCCGTAGAACTTGATCACGACAGGCCCGCCGTTCGGAGAATGCAGTTCAAAGACGACGCGGCCGTCTTCATAGACGCGGATCACGTAGGGGAACGGCGACTCGAAGTCCTTGGAATACCGCTCATGGAAGACGCCGAAGGGGCTGACGGCGGTGCCGGCGCCTTCCACGTGGGTCCCGGCAGTATCGACCGTGGCATGGGCGCTCGCTATGCCCATCACGCCGGTGATCGCGTAAGAACCCGAAAGGTCGCCGCTTGTCATATGATGATCCCAGTCGAACCAGTAAGACACGGGCGTGAGCGTGTTCTCGAACGATTGCGGCTTGCTGCCCATCTGCGCCAGCATCGGAGCCGCTACGGCATCGGCATACGTTCCGCCGGAGGCCGGGACGACTTCTCCGTCCGCGTTGATCACCGTGTCCAGCGTGGATAAAAAGGCCTCTTCTTTAATCTTGTTATACGGGGTAAGGTCCATCACGAAGGCATCGTTGCGGAACCAGCCGCTCAGATGGCCGGTCGAGGCTCTGCCCCCGAGCGAGCCCATGAGTTCATTGACGCCGGAAAGATCCGCTCCGTACGCCATGGACAGGCTGCCTCGGTAGACCCCGTCGCGGGCGCAACCCACATGACTCGCGGAAAGCTTCAGGTCGTATTTCACGTCGGCCAGCCCCATCGCGTCGAGCCGGACGATTGAGTCGATACTGACGGTCCACACGTACCCCGCGTTGTCAGCCTGGTCCTGCTCCCAGCGGTCGTGCAGTCCCTGCCAGAAGGCATCCAGACCGACGGGCGTCTCCGCGGGGGCCTGGGGCCCCTGCGCGGCGGCGCCGGAAGCGGCGGCCACGGCGGCCTGCGCTTCGGCAAAGGGGTCGGCGGAAGCCGCTGCGGTTTCGGCGGCGGTCAGAGCATCGGCCGGTTTCTCCTCTTCTTTTTTCTGCGGATGCAGCAGATGATGCAGCGCCTGGCCGGCGGCCTGGGCGGCTTTGTCGCTCGCTTTCTGCGCGGCCGAAGCCACGCTTTCCCTGGCCTCCTTTTTGAAGGCGTTCCCTATTTTCTGAGCGGCATTTTTCAGCAGATCGTTCAGGAATCCCATAGTCTCCTCCTTGGTTCTACAAAAAATTTTTTACTTCCGCGAGATCGCCGATCACGCGGCCGACGTAAGCACAAGCGTCCTGCGGCAGCGGCTCTTTCCGGTACAGACAGGTGTTCATCCCGGCATTTGCTGCGCCGGCCATATCCGATGTGAGCGAATCTCCTATCATCAGCATCTCGCCGGGGGAAGCCTCACAGCCGGCCTCTCTGAGTTCGGCGAAACAGCGCTCGTAATACAGCGGATCGGGTTTGGAGGCGCCGAGCCGCGATGAAATAAAGAAATGGGTGAAATACCGGCGCATGCCGGCCAGCTCCAGACGGTTCATCTGCTGTTCGAAGGGACCGTTGGAAGCGGCGCACAGCCGGTAACGGCCATGCAGATAGTCCAGCGCTTCCCGTGCGTGCGGCTCGGGGATCGCGCTGTCATACAGATAGCTGCGAAAGTACTTTTCGAACGCTTCGCCGTCCCCGCTCAGGCCCAGCGCCGCAAAGACGGTGTTCCACCGGCTCTTCATGAGGCCCTGAAAAGACAGTTCGCCCCGTTCGATCTGCCGCCAGAGCCCGTTGTTGATGCGTTCGAACACCGGGTACATCTCTTCGCGGTAGGAGGGCAGTCCGAAAGCCGGGAAGCCCTCGCGCAGCGCGGCCTTCACCGATCCTTTGAAACTCAGCAGCGTATCGTCCAGATCGATCCAGATGACTTTGATCATGCCGGATCCTGATCCTTCGGCTCTTCTTCGTTCTTCTGTTCCTTCTTTCTGTTGAAAAGCCCGGTCACGGCAGCCACGGCCGCGTCGACGCCCTTCTCCACGAGAGTCTCCAGGAAGCGGATCAGGAAGAACCCCGCCACCGCTACCGCGAGACCGGCCAGGATCGCCCACACCAGGTTTTCTCCGGTGGAAAAATACACCCAGAGGCCGATCAGAAATCCGATGATGATCGAATTATACGCATAGGTTTTTCGTTTCATTGCCTTTCCTCCCCGTTCAATTCAGTGATAAATCGGTTGTACAATAAAGAAAAGCAGATGTCAAGAGGAACTATTCCTTCCCGGCATCTGTTTTTATTTTTACACGGTCTTTTCTTCTTTCCTCCCGCCCCTCCTCTTCGCTCCTTCTCCCAAATCCTGTTAGCGTTTGTTCTTTCTTTCCAAGCGGCGCCGGCAGCGCTCTGAACCGTTGAAATACCACATAAATATTTCAATAATGCTCAACATTTTAAGCCTATTTCCCTTTTTGAGCAGATTATAATACTGATTGTAATATTAGGGAAAGGAGGCATCTCTATGATTTCCTACGCTCCGTTCTGGAATCAGCTGAAAACCAAGCGGATCACCACCTACCATCTGATCTACGGCCAGGGCATTTCCTCGAATACGATCCACCGCATGAAACAGGGGAAAGATATCACCACCCGGACGATCAATGAGTTCTGCGAGATCCTGAATTGCCAGGTCTCGGATATCCTGACCTACGTCAAGGAAAGTCCCGCCGCAGAAGAAAAGGAGTGATCTCCTTCCGATCCGTATCCTACGATAAAAACGGCAGACCGCAGCGAAAAGCTGCCATCTGCCGTTTTCTTTTATGCAGGGCCGGCCGTTTCGGCGGGCCCGCCCTCCGTCTCCGGCGTCTCTTTTTCCGAAAGATCCGGCACCTGCGCCGGAGCGCCGAAGGGGCGAAGGTCCGGAGCGATGGTCTGCGAGAGCTGCCGCATGGCCGATCGTATTCCTCGATAAAGTTCTCGCAGCTGAGCCTCAGTCCGCCGCTGCGGATCGTGCTGACCCGGATCAGGTTGTCGTTGCTGACGACGACCGCCGCCTCTTTTTTCCCGCGCTGCGCCAGATACCGCTCGATATGCATGTCCGCTGTCTCGTTTTCCGCCGTATAGACGATCTCCAGCGGAGGCCTGGCTTCCAGTGAACCGGGATTTTTGCGGACACGGTAGCCGTCGAAGACCAGGAGGATCTTCCGGCCGGTAAAAGCCGCGAAGTTCTGCAGCCGCCTCTCCAGCTGCTCCCGCGCAAAGTCCAGGCCCTGCTCGGAAAACTGCTTCAGTTCCTCCCAGGCAAAGATCAGATTGTATCCGTCGACCACGTATTCTTCCGCCGCCGCTTCCCGGCGCCGTGCCGGGGCCGGGCCTTCCGTGAAACGACGGACCGTGCCGCTGATCACCGGCCGTTTGATGGGTCCGAATTCCCGCAGCATGATGGCTTCCAGTTCCGAATCGGAGAAGGCCGAACCGGCGGCGCTCCGGCGGTCGTCCGGGACCTCTCTCCCGCTTCCCGCCGGCACCCGGTCCGGGGCTGCGCCGTCCGCAGCGAAGGGACCGGCGGTCTCCGCCTGTTCTCCGTCCGTTCCCGGAGCCTGCTCTGCTTTCAGCAGATACGGCAGGTGCATGTACCGGGGAACCTGATCCCACAGCACCGCAAAGCCTGCGCCGTGCATGCAGAAGACAGAATCCGGCGGGTTTTCACGGTCGGCTTCGGGCCGGTACCGTGTCCCGGCTGTCACTTCCTCTGTGTTATGGCAGAGATCATATCCGTCCGGTTCTGTTTTCAGGCGGCCCCGCCCGCCGGTGACGGCCGCAAGAAATGCGGCAAAGTCCTGAAAGCAGGCCAAAGGCGCCCGCCCGGCCACCAGAGCCAGGCCCTCCGAAGCGCCGTCCTCGGCAGCTGTTCCGAAACGGCTGCGGATCTCGCTCAGTACTCGCCCGGTCCGCTCCGGAGGCGTCCGGATCTCGAAACGGACATACGGTTCCAGCAGGGCGCATTTTCCCTGTTCGCGGGCGCGCATCAGGCCCTGCCGCACGGCGCGCCAGGCCGACTCCCGGAAATCGCCGCCCTCTGTGTGTTTTTCATGGAAACGGCCGCCCAGAAGCGTGATCTCCGTGTCCGTCAGAGGGCTGCCCGTCAGGACTCCGCGGTGGCGCTTCTGCCACAGCTGGCCCAGGATCAGCCGGCGCATATCGCCCGGCAGGAATCGTCCGCCGTCGCCGTCGCGGTACACGGTCCCGCTCCCGCGCGGCAGCGGCCTCAGCGCCACGTGCACCTCCGCGTAATGCCTAAGCGGTTCATAGTGGCCCACGCCTTCCACCGGAGCCGTGACCGTTTCCTTGTACAGGATCTGCCCCTGCTCCAGACGGACATCCCAGCCGAAGCGCTCGCGGATCAGCGACACTACGATCTCCCCCTGTACGGGGCCCATCAGATTCAGATAGATCGTTTGGAGCGCGGGTTCATACCGCAGGCCCAGGGAAGGATCCTCCTCCGAGAGGCGTTTCAGCTGAGGCATGGCCTGCTCCGGCGCCAGTTTTTCCGGAAGGACCAGCGAATAGCGCATGACCGGTTCAAAAAAGCCCGGCTGACCGGCGCCCTCCCGGCCCAGGTGATCGCCTGCGCGGCTGAGGGACAGTCCCGTCAGCACGCCGATGCTGCCGGCCGCCAGCGCCTCCTCCTGCAGGAAGCGGCTGCCTGTGTAGCGGCGGATCTGCGCGGCTTTTTCCGCCTGTCGCCCGTCCGGATACGGCACTTCCTCCCGCGGCCGGATGCTCCCGCTCAGGCATTTGATATGGGTCAGGCGCGTGCCTTTTTCATCGTAACTGATCTTGCTGACCACGGCCGAGAACGGCTCTGCTTCCCGGTCGGACCAGTCCGGAGCCAGTTTTTCCAGCAGTTCCAGCAGTCCGTCGATCCCCTCCTCCCGGAGCCCGCTCCCGAAGAGCACCGGAAAGGCGGCGCGGCGGCGGATCAGGTCCCGTCCGTCTTCTTCCGTCAGGGCGTCTCCGGAGAGGAACTTCTCCAGCAGGGACTCCTCCAGGAGCGCCGCTTCCTCGCCCGGCGCCAGCAGTTCTTCCGCCGGCAGGCAGGCGGGGGAAAGCCCGGCTGCCAGTTCAGCCAAAAGCTGCGTGCGGCTTCGGCGGCCCGTATCCATTTTGGAGACGAATACGATGACCGGCAGCCCGTAGCGCTCCGCGAGTTTCCACAGCGCGTGCGTATGCGCCTGTACACCGTCCAGCCCGCTGATCACCAGCACGCAGACGTCCGCTGCGGCAAACACGCGCTCTGTTTCCGGCGAAAAATCCACGTGGCCGGGCGTATCCAGCAGGCCGATCTCCGTCTCTCCTCGCTTTACCCAGGCTTCTCCGGCAAATACGGTGATGCCGCGCGAGCGTTCCTGAGGCGCAAAATCCATGACCGCGCTGCCCCGGTCGACCCGTCCCGGCTGCCGCACCGCCCCGCAGACATGCAGGATGGCTTCCGCCAGGGTCGTCTTGCCGGCGTCCACATGCGCTGCCAGAGCTGCGGTGATCTTCTTCATAGGGAGCGTCATCCTTTCCGTGCCTTCTGCCGGCACTGATCCCGGGGAGGCTTCTTTCTGTCAGAGTGTATCATGAACCCGCCGGTTTTTCAACGGAAAGCATGCCCGGCCGGGGCCGGCATGAACAGGGCGCCCGCCGGGAGCGGACGCCCTGTTTCCTTTTTTGGATCCTCCGGATCTACCGGAGCGGTTTTCCGTTGATGAAGACCATCCGGCAGACGGAATCCGAGACCAGAGGGTCGCCCGCGTATACCGCCAGATCGGCGTCTTTCCCGATCTCCAGCGAGCCCACGCGGTCCGCCGCCCCGATGTGCCGGGCCGGGTTGATCGTGATCGCCCGGAGCGCCTCGAACGGATCCATGCCGGCCTTTACGGCCAGACCGGCGCACAGCGGCAGATAATACTGCGGGACCACCGGCGAATCCGTGATGATGGAGACCCGGCAGCCTTTCGCGGTCAGGACCGCCGGCGTCGTCCAGGAAAGGTTCTGAAGTTCGAACTTCGAAGCATGGGTGAGCGCCGGTCCAACGGCGATGGGGCAGCCCGCTTCTGCCAGAATGTCCGCGATCAGATGGCCTTCCGTGCAGTGTTCCAGCGTAAGGTCCACATCGAATTCCCGGGCCAGACGCAGGGCCGTCAGGATATCGTTGGCCTGGTGGGCATGGATCTTCAGCGGGATCTCTTTTTTCAGCACCGGGATCATCGCCTCGCACTTGAAATCAAAGGCAGGCTCCTTGGAGATATCGCCGGCGGCCGCCTCCTTTTTTGCCAGATACTGTCTGGCTTTGAACAGCATATTGCGCAGGACCGCCGCCGTGGACATGCGGGCGCTGTTGCCTTTCTCCCGGTAGCAGCGCTTGGGGTTCTCGCCCAGCGCGCACTTCATGGCTACGGGGTCTTTGATGACCATGTCATCCACACAGATCCCGGCCGTCTTCACGGCGATCCAGGTGCCTCCGATCGCATTGGCGCTGCCCTGGCCGGTCGCCACGGTCGTTACGCCTGCCAGCGCCGCCTGCCTGACCGAAGGATCAAACGGGTTGAAGCTGTCGATGGCGCGCAGCTGCGGCGTGCAGATATCGCCCATTTCGTTATAGTCGGCTCCTTCAAAGCCGATCCCGTACCCGTCGAGGCCCAGATGGCAGTGCGCTTCCACAAAGCCGGGATACACGCCCAGCCCCTGCAGGTCCGTGTATTCGCCTTCCGTCTTAAGATCCGCGCCGATCGCCCGGATCTTTCCGTCTTCCACCAGGATGTCCGCCCAATAAGGCTGCGGGTGCACCGCATCGTGTATGAGTCCGTTTTTCAGCAGCATCGTTTCTTTCTCCGTTTCTTTCCCGCCATGAGCCGATCACGAAAGTTCTCGGATATTCATGCGTTTTTTTCAGTTTCACCGATTTTGACGTGTTTGTCAAGACCGTTCCGGGAGAATCCTGCAATATAGCAGTGCCGTGCAGGCCCGGAAAGGGCCGGCACGGCACTGACTTCTTTTGAAGGATCATTCCTGCTCGGTCGGGTAGTCCGACCGGCCGGTCACTTTCCGTTTGATGATCTTCCCCATGCGCTTCAGCGCGTAGGGGCCGACCAGGCTCATCATCTCTTCCGCCGTGTGCATATCGGAAGCTGCCGGCAGGTCGCGCGTCAGATGGATCGCGTCGAATTCGCAGCGCGTCGTACACAGGCCGCAGCCCACGCACTGGTTGAGATCCACGAAGGTCGCGCCGCAGCCCAGGCAGCGCGCGGCTTCGGTCTTTACCTGCTCGGGCGTCAGCGGCAGACGCAGATCCTCAAAGGTCTCCGCCGGATCCCCTTTCCTTGCGCCCGGACGCTGGCGGGCGGCATTGTCGAAGCTTTCCGGACGGGAGATATCGTCCCGGTCCAGTTCGATGAAACGGCGCAGGTCGCGTCCGATCGTCAGCGACTGTCCCGGATGAACAAAGCGGTTGATGGAGACCATCCCCTCCTTGCCGTCCGCGATCGCATCGATGGCGAAGCGCGCCCCATGGAAGATATCTCCGCCCACGAAGATATCCGGTTCGGCGGTCTGGCAGGTCACCGGATCCGCCTTAGCCGTGCCGTTCCGGTTCAGTTCCACCCGGCTCCCGGCCAGAAGGCTGCCCCACTCGGCCGACTGTCCGATCGCCATAAGCACCTTCGTGCAGGGCAGCGTGACGGTGTCGTCTTCGTCATACTGCGGGTCAAAGCGGCGGTCCTCGCCGTAGACGCGCGTACAGCGTTTAAAGACGATCTCGCTCACGTGTCCGTCTTTCGTCAGGATCTCCTTCGGGCCCCAGCCGTTCTTCAGTACGATGCCTTCTTCCAGCAGTTCGGCGACTTCTCCCCGGGCTGCCGGCATCTCGTCCCGCTGCTCCAGGCAGAGCATGGTGACCCGTCCCTTCGTACACCGCCGCGCGGTGCGGGCCACATCGGCGGCCACATTCCCGCCGCCTACGACCACCACGTCGCCTTCGATCTGCTCTTCTCCCTGCTGATTCACCCGCTTCAGGAAAGCGACGCCGCTCTCCACGCCGGCCGCCTCCTCGCCCGGGATGCCCGCCAGCCGGCCGCCCTGCAGGCCGATCGCCACGTAAAAGGCCTTATAGCCCTGCGCGCGCAACTCCTCCAGCGTCACGTCTTTTCCGACCTCGACGCCGCAGCGGATCTCGGCACCCATCTTTTCGATGATGGAGATCTCCTTTTCCAGCACGGTCTTTTCCAGACGGAACGACGGGATGCCGTTCAGCAGCATGCCCCCGGGCCGCGCCTCTTTTTCGAATACCGTGACCGGGTAACCCTCGCTGCGCAGATAATACGCGGCGGAAAGACCGGCCGGGCCGGCGCCGATCACGGCGATCTTATATCCGTCCCACTGGCGCCCTTCGCCGTTCTCGCAGCGGACGCTGAAATCCTGCGGGTTTTCCAGCTCCCACTGCGCCAGGAATTTCTTGATCTCGTCGATCGCCACCGGTTCGTCGACGGTACCGCGGGTGCAGCGGTCCTCGCAGCGGCGGTTGCAGACCGAGCCGCAGACCGCCGGGAACGGATTGTCCTGACGGATCAGCCTCACGGCATCGGCGTAGCGCCCTTCCGCTGCCATTTTGATATATCCCTGCACCGCGATATGGGCCGGACAGGCCGTCTTGCAGGGCGACGTGCCGGTATCGTAACAGTTCAGTTTGTTCGTATCGCGGTAGTTGGGATCCCAGCGGTCCTCGCCCCACACATGATCGTCCGGAAGGTCCCGCATGGGATATTTGACCCGCGTGCCGTCCGCCCTGCACAGTTTCTGTCCCAGGCGCGCCGCGCCGGCCGGGCAGACCTCCACGCATTTGCCGCAGGCCACGCACTTGGTGCGGTCCACATGCGCGCGGTAGGCGGAGCGGGACATATTGGGCGTATTGAATAGCTGCGAGGTCCTCAGACCGTAGCAGCTGCCGGGCGAACAGTTGCAGATGCCCACGATGCGGTCCGGGCCGTCCAGATTGGTGATCTGGTGCACATAGCCCTTGCGCTCGGCCCGTTTAAGGATCTCCAGGACTTCCTCGCGCGTTACATACTTAGCGTCCTTGCCGGTCTCCACCAGGAACTCCGCGATATCGCCCACGCCGATGCACATGTGGCCTTCGATATCGCCCACGCCCTCGCCGCGGATGCGCTGCGCTTTGCGGCAGGCGCAGACCATGGTGCAGAATTTGTCGTTTTTATTCAGCCAGTGGGACAGATGCTCCACGCTCACGCTCTCAGACGAGGCATCGATGGCCTTTTCGACCGGGATGACGTGCATGCCGATGCCCGCGCCGCCCGGAGGGACCAATTTGGCTGCCAGTTCCAGCGGTTCCTGCGGCGCCAGATTGAACATGGTCGCTACCTCGGGGTGTTCGTCGGCCAGCGTCTTGTGCTCCACCATGTATTCGCCGCTGCCCACGACCCACTTGGGGATCCAGTACTGGATGTGCTGATCCGGATTGTCGCGGTTCTGTTCCAGGATCCCGATCCAGAGCAGATGGTCGATGATCTTCTGCGCCTCTTCCTCGCTCATCCCGTTGCGCCGGGCCAGTTCCTCCGTCACCAGTCCCGTGCGGCGTTTTTTGAAACTCAGCAGGAATCTGACTTCTTCTTTGGTCAGCAGGCGGTCCAGGATCCAGAAATCCATATGGTTTTCCTTCATGCCGCCCGGCAGTTTGCGCGGGATGTTGTCCGTGATCATGACGGCGAGCCGTCGGACCAGTTTCGCCTTTTCCGGATCGCTGCACTTGTGCCCTTCCACCGGATAATCGGTCTCGTTGACGTGGATCCGGGGATTCACTTCTTTTACCATAGTTCACCTCACAGGATGGGGATCTTGATCTTCACGTCGCTCACCGGATACGCCGAGCAGGCGTGCACATATCCGAACTCTTTGTCGGCGGCGCGGCGGCCGTCTCCCTCCGGGCACACGAATACGCGCCCCGAAAGCACTTTGGTGCGGCACAGGCCGCATTCGCCGCTGCGGCAGGCCGTCTCGATGCGGATGCCGGCCCTCTCCAGCGCGACTGCCAGACTCTCCGACGCCCGGGCCGGGATCACATCCTCCCGGATGCCCCTCACCACGGTCAGCCGATGGACCGCCTCCTTTTCTTCCTGCGGAAAGCCCTCGAAGCGGGAGATATCCTTGGGCGTCCCGAATACCTCGAAGCGCACGCGCCGGGCCGGGACCTCCAGTTTCTTCAGTTCCCCGCGCAGGAAGGTGTACATGGCCTGCGGCCCGCAGATGAAGTAGCTGGCACCGTCCGGCGAATACTTCCGGATAAGTTCTGCGGAAAGAAAGCCCCTCTCTCCCGTCCAGCCGGGCTCTTCGCCGGAAAGCACGTGAACGATCCGGACGTGCGGTCCCGCGCAGGCTTCCAGTTCTTCTTTGAGGATGATATCGTCCGAGCTCACCGAGCCGAACAGGACCGTCAGATCGACGTCCAGCGTGCCGTGGGCGATCTCCTTCGCCATGGATGCGAACGGCGTGATGCCCGTCCCGCCGGCCAGCGCTACGATGCGGCGGCTGTCGCGCAGGGGTTCGAAATAAAACTGTCCGCAGCCGAGCGTGCCGGTCACGGTATCGCCTTCCCGAAGCGTGTCGTTGATATAGTCGGCCATGAATCCGTCGCCGCGGGAGCGGCGCACCGTGATCTCTACATACCCCTTGGGCGTGCGCGCCTCATACGGCGCCGACGAGATCGAATACGGCCGGGAGATCACCGTATCCCCCAGGGGGAATTCCAGCGCGATGAACTGTCCGGCGTAGAAATACGGCAGTTCCCCGCCGTCCGCCCGTACGAAACGCACCGTTTTGGCGGTCTTCGAAGCCCGGCGGATCTGCGCGACGCGCAGCGTCAGGCGGCCGGGATGCCATGCGGCGGCCACTTCGGCGATCGGATCCGACGTCACGGGACCGCTGTCCGCCCGGGCAAACGCCGCCAGCCGGGCTTTCGTCACGCGGGAGGCTCCGCCTACGTCTTTCAGAAATCCTTTGACTTTCATTTCGCGGCAGCCTCCTTTCTTTTGCGGATATCGTCCAGCACGTTTTTCGCGGCTTTTCGGCCGTTGGTCACGGCCGGGCCCATGCCGTCGCCGGAGATCTGATGCGCGCCGGAAAACTCCAGCCGCTCAATGAATTTTTCTTCCTCCGCCGTCTGCAGCCGCGCTACGATATGGTCATCCATGGTATGGGCGTAGCCGTAGATGCAGCCGTTCCAGGCGCCCGTGTAGCGGGCGATCGTCATGGGCGTTTCGATGACCGCCTCCAGCACATGCTCCAGCAGATCCGTCCCGAAGTACGCGCTCATATCGCTTATGACCTGCCGGGCGATCCGGTGCTTCACCTCGTCGTAGCGGTCCGCCGTGACGCTCTTCCAGGCATCGGCCTGGGGCAGCACCGTCACCGAGAACGAGCAGGTGCCGGGCGGCGTGGCTTCCGGATTGGCGTAATTGTGGCAGATACAGGTCAGATACCGGTACGGGCCCAGCCCGGCCAGATCCCGGTAGAGCACGTCTGTATCCATCGTATCGCCCCGGAAGATACTGTAATCGCGGATGTTCAGTTCCTCCGCCGGCCGGTCCAGGATCAGGATCACGGAAAAGGCGCTCAGGCTCAGCCGGCGCCCGTTGACCATCTTGAAGGCGGCAGCCGGCACCTCCGAGGCCGGTTCGATCATGGATGTATAAACTTTATTGGGGTAAGCGGAGCAGATCACGTAATCGCTATGGATCTCATCGCCGCGCTTCGTGCGGACCCCGTACGCTTTTTTATCCTTCACGAGGATCTTCTCCACCTGCTGGCGGTATTCGATCTGCACGCCCATCGCTTCGGCCCGCTCGGCCATCTTCAGGCTCATCTCATGGCTGAAATGCCTCGGGATGTACGATCCGTAGCCCACATAGTCGGCCATCAGCACCGCGTAGATGGTGAAGGGCAGTTCCTCAAAACCGCTGCCCACGTAGATCCAGTACGGCGCCAGCAGATCGAGCGCTTTCTGCGGAAGGTCAAAGGTGTCCAGCACTTCTTTCGTGCTGTAGCCGGCGGTCTTGACGAAGGCCTCGTGCTTCAGCAGCATCTGCACCTTGCTCATGGGGTGCACGGACAGCTCATTGACCGAATCGAATACGGTATGACACAGTTCCAGCAGTTTCATGACCTTGCCGTAGGTGCCCGGCACCGCGCTCTCGATCTCGCCGGCAAAGGTCTTAAAGCCCGGATGCAGCGTCACTTCGAGATCCGGCAGCGAGGCGTGGTAGCATTCCGGCACCTTCAGCCAGTCGATGTCCACACCCATGTCGTCAAAGAATTTTCCGACCTTCAGACGGGCATCGCGCGGGCCGATGCTCATCATTTCGTGTAGAGCCGCCTCGATCTCGATCCCGCCGCGCACGAAGCTGGTGGAGACACCGCCCGGCAGGTTGTGCCGCTCCAGGACCAGCACGTCCAGGCCTTTGTCCGCCAGCATGAGCGCGGAGGAAAGACCGGCCAGCGCTCCGCCGATCACGATCACGTCATAGTGATCTCTGTAAAAATCCATACGATCCTCCTGCAAGAGATTTCTTTTCGATTATATCAGAAAAAAATTGTTTTGTCCCGTTTATTTTTGAACGCCCGGCGGATCCTCCGGCTTTTTGAGGCAAAAAAAGCCCCGGCGCGCGGGGCGCCGGGGTCCTTTTCCCCTTGGCAGGGCCGATCTAGCGGAACAGACGGTTCAGGCCGGGCACGAATACCGCCGCCACAGCCAGCAGCATCAGGATGCCGCCGCCGACAGTGATCCAGGTCGCGGCCGTCTTGGAGTTTGCGCCTTCCGTTTCGGCGGGGTTTTCCGGATTGTATTTGATCGTGATCTCTTTTCCCACCTTAAAACCGATGCTGTATTCGCCGTAACGGATATTTTTGTATTCCTTGCCGTCTACGGTATAGTCCACATAGACCGTGTGTTCGGTCGTATGGCTGCCGTCGGTGTCGACGGTATCGAATTCATCGATGCGGGTGATGACGGCCGTAGTCTCGGGATACTCATCGTGGGAATTCACGATCAGAAAGATCCCCAGAGCCAGCACGGCCACACCGAAGATAAACAAAAACAGAATGCTCTTTTTCATATGATCCTCCTAATACCGATCTTTCAGTTTTTCGTCTGCCGAAGCAGCGATTCCCATTCCCTGACGACAGCGCGGTCCGCAAAATAGTCGATGCGCATGGCTTTCTGGACCCGGGCCAGCGTCGCATTCGTACGTTCTCTGGCGACCTTCGTTCCGGCCAGCAGAATATCATAGACCGTATCGATATCCTTCTCCCAGCGGGCGCGCGCCTCGCGGAGGGGCGCCAGATACTCTTCCAGCACCCGGATCAGGAACTTTTTGCAGGTCCCGTCCCCGAGTCCGCCCCGGCGGTAATGCGCCTTCATTTCGTCCAGGCAGGCATACTCGGGCAGGTAGGCCGCAAAATGCTCCGGCCGGCAGAAAGCGTCCAGATAGGTGAAGACCACATTGCCCTCGATATGGCCGGGATCTTCGATGCGCAGATGCTGCGGATCGGTGAACATCTTGCCGTTCACCTGCTGTTTGACCGTCTTGGGGGAGTCGGACAGATAGATGCAGTTGCCCAGGGACTTGCTCATCTTCGCCCTGCCGTCCACGCCCGGCAGCCGCCGCTGCGTAGCGTTTTCCGGGATCATCGCTTCCGGAAGCACCAGCGTTTCGCCGTAGATGCGGTTGAACTTCTCCACGATCTCGCGGGCCTGCTCCAGCATGGGCAGCTGGTCTTCTCCCACCGGCACCACCGTCGCGTCAAAAGCCGTGATATCGGCGGTCTGCGAGACCGGATACGTGAAGAAGCCGGCCGGCAGACCTTCGTCCGCGAAGCCGCGCATCTGGATCTCCGCCTTGACCGTAGGGTTGCGGGACAGACGGGCCGTCGTCACCAGATTCAGGAAATAAAAGGTCAGGGCATGCAGGGCCGGCAGCGCGGACTGCACGCAGACCGTGGTCTTTTCCGGGTCGATGCCCACCGAAAGATAGTCCAGCATGACCTGGATGATATTGTCGCGGATCTTGCCGGGGTTGTCGGCATTGTCGGTCAGCGCCTGATCGTCCGCGATCATGATATTGATCTGGTCAAAGCGGCCGCTGTTCTGCAGTTCCACCCGCCGCATCAGAGAGCCTACATAGTGTCCCAGATGCAGGCGGCCGGTAGGACGGTCCGCTGTCAGAATGATATTTTTCTTTTCCGTTGCCAAAATCGCTTCCTCACTGGTCCTGGTTTTTGCCGGCGCACGGGCGCCGAAGCTTTCTGTCCGGTCTTCCCATCTCCGGAAGGCCGTATCAGATCCCGCTGCTCCCCTGCCTTATCCGGCAAACGCGGATATTGTAACGCATTTAGAGGCCGATTACAAGAGAAAGCCGCACAAAATGTGCGGCTTTCCGGCTGTTTCCCGGTTATCTGCGGCTCAGCGGATCAGCTTGACGTACCCTTCCTTTCGGGGGGCGGCAGGGCGGATGCCCTGCGGTTTTCCGTAGCCCAGGATCACGTTGCCGATCCCCTGATACCCTTCCGGGATGCCCCAGGCAGCCTTTAAGGCCCGGCCCTCTTCACTCTCGAAGCTTTCTTTGGCGCGCCAGATATAGCAGGAGTCCACGCCGACGGCATGCGCCGCATTCAGCAGATTGCCGATGACCAGATTCCCGTCCGCGATACCGAAGGGCAGCGACGGGTCACCGAAGACGACGACTACGGTAGGGGCTCCGTAGAACGGATGGCCCTCCGGGTTCCCCAGCACGGCGGCATTCAGGCGTTCGATCGCGGCTACTGCGGCCGGATCCTGTACCGCCACGATGAACGGCGACTGGCGGCCTACGGCGGTCGGCGCGTAGGTCCCGGCTTTCAGGATCACCTCCAGATCCTCCGGAGTGACCTGACGGGTCTCATAGGCCCGGCACGAACGGCGGCCGAGCAGGTCCTGGATCGTTTCTTTCATGTTCTTGTTCCTCCCTGCACAGGTGTTGCTTATGATGTGCCGCGGGAAAAGATCATTCCGCGTTCTCCCGGTCTTTACCGGAAAGGGCGTCTGTCTCTGCCTGCGGATATGGGACTGCCGGTGTTTTTCCCCAGCCGATCAGGTCTTTGATGACTTCGCCGGCCAGGATAAGACCGGCTGCGGCGGGGACGAAGGCATTGCTGCCGGGCACCTGGCGCCGCTCGGTGCATTTGCGCGCCGTGCCCGGCGGACAGATGCAGTTCGTTTTGCAGGAAACGGCCATATCGTCGATCGGCTTCAGCGGGGTCTCTCTCGAATATACGACTTTCAGCTGCTTCACGCCGCGTTTCTTCAGTTCCCGGCGCATGACCTTGGCCAGCGGACATACGGACGTCTGATAAATATCCGCCACTTCCAGCGCTGCCGCGTCCATTTTGTTTCCGGCCCCCATGCAGCTGATGACGGGTACGCCGGCTTCCTGCGCCTGCAGGACCAGCGCGATCTTCCCTGTCACCGTATCGATCGCGTCGACCACGTAGTCGTAAAGGGAAAAATCGAACTGTGCGGCCGTCTCCGGAACATAGAACATCCGGTGCTTCGTCACGGCGGCCCCGGGATTGATCTCCAGGATCCTCTCCTCCGCCACGTCCACCTTATACTTTCCGATCGTCTTTCGCGTCGCCAGGATCTGACGGTTCAGATTGGTCAGGCAGACCTTGTCGTCGTCGATCAGATCGATCGCGCCGATGCCGCTGCGGGCCAGCGCCTCGACCGTATAGCCGCCTACGCCTCCGACACCGAACACCGCCACCCGCGCTGAGGCCAGCCGGCGCATGGCCTCCTCACCGATCAGGAGCTGCGTTCTTGAAAACTGATTGAGCATGTATCCCCTCCGGAGCTGCAGGCAGTTACGATGCCCTGTCAAGGGTCTTCTTCGCCGATGTCCGGCCGCCCGGGCAAAAACTCCGCCGGGCCCGGAATGCCTACTGCTTTCCTGTGCATTATAGTACCATTCTGCCGCAGAAAAGTCAACCGCCCGCGAAAGGGAACTCACCTCCCCGGGATACAGATACCGCCGGGCAGGAAGGACCTTTCAGGAGGGGCAACAAAAAACGGCATGAACCCTCCGTTCACGCCGAGACATGTACCTGAAGGGATTCGAACCCCCGACACACGGCTTAGAAGGCCGTTGCTCTATCCTGCTGAGCTACAGGTACCTGATGATGAAAAAAAATCCCGCGGAACCGCAGGATGCATCGGGGCGACAGGATTCGAACCTGCGACCTCCCGGTCCCTAACCGGACGCTCTACCAAACTGAGCCACGCTCCGAAACGGATTTTTCGATCCGCACTTTTCTTATACCACAGGAAGCATCCGCTGTCAAGCGCTTCCGAAAGATTTCCTTTTGCGCCGGGCCGCCGCAGGGGCAGCCCGGCTCTACAGGAAGGGCTTTTATGCCAGTTTGCTCTTCGCAAGTTCCGCCAGCGCGGTGAATCCGGCGGCATCGCTCACCGCCAGATCGGCCAGGATCTTGCGGTTGATCTCGACGTCGGCAAGCTTCAGACCGTACATCAGACGGCTGTAGGACAGGCCGTTCAGACGGGCTGCTGCGTTGATGCGGGCGATCCACAGAGAACGGAACTGTCTCTTTCTCTGCTTGCGGCCTTCATACGCATTGGTGAGGGCCTTCATGACCGTCTGCTTAGCGATCCTGTACTGTTTGGATCTGGCTCCGCGATACCCTTTTGCGAGTTTCAGAACGCGGTTGTGTTTCTTCTTGGCACCAAGGCCGCCTTTAATTCTAGCCATTTCGTCTACCTCCTACCCTTTAGTACGGCAAAATCCGGTTCATTACCTTTGCGTTGGTGCTGTCGGTAATGGTGGCCTGGCGCAGATTTCTCTTGCGCTTGGTGGACTTCTTGGTCAGGATGTGGCTCTTGTAAGCTTTCATTCTTTTCAGCTTGCCGGTACCGGTCTTGTGGAAACGCTTCGCGGCTGCTCTCTTGGTCTTCAACTTGGGCATCTTCATATCCTCCTGCAATTCTGTTTACTTTTTCGCACTCAGGAACATCACAAGGCTTCGGCCTTCCACTTTGGAGGGCTTGTCCACCACAGCGATATCAGCCAGCTGCGCAGCAAAATCATCGAGCACGTGCCTGGTCTGCGCCATATGGCTGATCTCGCGGCCGCGGAAGCGGAGCGTGATCTTGACCTTGTCGCCGTGTTCGATAAACTTCCGTGCTGCTTTGGCCTTCGTCTGAAGGTCATTCTCCTCGATATTGGGAGACAGCCGTACTTCTTTGACCTCGATCGTTTTTTGTTTCTTTTTGGCGTCCTTCTCCTTGCGCAGCAGTTCATACCGATACTTGCTGTAATCGATGATCTTGCAGACGGGGGGCTTGGCGCCGGGAGCGATCATGACCAGATCCAGTTCTTCTTCTCTGGCTTTTTCCAGGGCGCTGCGGACATCCATGATGCCGATCTGCTCCCCGTGGCTCCCGATCAAACGAATCTCTTTTTCGTTGATCTGATCGTTGATCAGTAACTCGCTAATGGTCTTATACCTCCTTGAATGATTCCGACATAGAAAAAGCGGATAGCACAGCATGACTATCCGCTCGGCAGGGAACAGCCGTTCCCCGGTTCAGTTACCCTGCGGCGCCGTTTGCGGGCAGGAGAGAGTGGACACTCTGCTTGGCATCAATTGTACAACAGTGGGAATATATCATACGGCCGGGTCTCTGTCAAGGACTTTTTCCGGCTTTTTTTGAAGTTTTTTCCGGCTTTTTCCGGGCCGGGCTGCTTCGGGGGAGCGGGCTAAGGCGGGAAGGTCAGTCCGCGTCCGTGGCGTCCGTCTCCTCTTCCTCTTCGTCGGCTTCGTTGTCCAGCAGGGGGCCTTCCTTTTTGTCGACGTAGAGGATGCCGTCCAGATGATCGTACTCGTGCTGGATCGCGCGGGCAAAGAAGCCCTCCGCCTCCAGCGTGAACGGTTCCATGTTTTCATCGAAAGCCCTGACGGTGACCTTTTCCGCACGCGTCACGGTGGCGTGTTTGCCCGGAACGCTCAGGCAGCCCTCGCTGCCGGTCTGGGAACCCTCGAGGGCCACGATCTCGGGATTGACGAAGATCTTCACGCCCTCCCCGACGTCGATCAGAAACATGCGCTTGAGCACGCCCACCTGCGGCGCGGCGATCCCCACGCCCCCGGCTTCGTACATGGTATCGGCCATGTCCTTCAGCAGGGTGCGCAGACGGCCCGTCATGGCCGGCACCGGTTTCGATTTTTTGCGGAGAAGATCGTCTTCCCCGAGGATGCGCAACGTTCTGAGTGCCATGGTGTTCTCCCTCCGGCGCTCCCGGCCGTCCTGCGGCGGGCGCCTGTTTAGGACGATCCGGCCCGTGCCGGAACTTCCGGTAGTATTATACCCGTTTTCCCGCATTTGTCCATCCTTTTCTCCGGCTGCGCCTTTTTTATGAAGACTTTGTGTTTCCCCGGCCCGGATGATTGACACGCCGGGGCGGAAATGGTACTATTTTTCCCATCAGCGAGGTGCTTCCATGCTGTTTAATACCCCGGTATTCCTTTTGTTTTTTCTGATCGTAACGGCAGTTCTCTTTCTGCTTCCCGCGCGGTGGCAGAAACTGTTCCTGCTGGCGGCCAGTTATGTCTTTTATCTCAGCTGGGACCTTTCGCTCCTGTGGCTGATCATCCTGGTCACGCTGTCCGCCTATGCCTGCGCGCGGCTCATGGAACGCTTCCCCGCCGGAAAAAAAGCCTTCCTGGGGATCGGCCTCGCTATACCGCTGCTGGTGCTCTTTTTCTTCAAATACTTTGACTTTTTTGCTTCCGGCGCCGCCGCGCTGGCCGCTGCCTTCACCGGCAAAAGCTTTGATCCCGCCCTGCACCTGCTGGTGCCCGTGGGGATCTCCTTTTACACGTTTCAGGCTCTCTCCTACGTGATCGACGTATACCGCGGCGATCTGAAAGCCGAAACGGACCCGGTCCTGTTTGCCCTGTACATCGGTTTCTTCCCGCAGCTCGTGGCCGGCCCCATCGAACGGGCCGGGGATCTGATCCCGCAGCTGAAAAAAGAACACCGCGCCGATCCCGCCGACGTCTCCGCGGGCTTTAAGCTGATGCTGCTCGGCTATTTTGAAAAGATCGCCGTGGCCGACGTGCTCGGCCTGTTCGTGAACCGCATCTGGGACGCTCCGGGCTTAGCCACCGGCGCCGACGCCCTGCTGGCCTCCCTCTTTTTCAGTCTCCAGATCCTCTGTGATTTCAAGGGATACAGCGATATCGCCCGCGGGATCGCCCGGGTATACGGGATCCGTCTTTCCGAGAACTTCCGCGAGCCGTACCGGGCCGTCTCCGTGTCGGATTTCTGGCGGCGCTGGCATATCACGCTGTCCTCCTGGTTCCGGGATTATCTGTACATCCCGCTCGGCGGACGCCGCCGCGGGACGGTGATGCTCTGCCTGAATCTGCTCATCGTTTTTGCGGTGAGCGGCCTCTGGCACGGAGCCGGCCTGACCTTCCTGCTCTGGGGAGTGCTGCACGGTTTGGCGCGCATCGCGGAAGAACTGATCCCCGGAAGCCGGGAGAAGATCCCCGCGGTCCTTCGCCGCGCGGCGGTCTTTCTGTTCGTCACCGCCGCCTGGATCCTCTTCCGGGCGCCGGGACTTCAAGAAGCGGGCCTCTTTATGCGGCAGCTCTTTACCGGTTGGAACGGGCTTTCCCTCTCCGCTTCCGTTCCGGAGCTGGCGATCTTTGCGCTCTCGGCCGCTTCGTGGCTGATCCTCCCGCGGCTTTTGCCTCTTGCGGAGGGCACGGGCCGGGGCAGGACCGTTCTGCGATGGGGGCTGTATCTGCTGCTCGGCTGGCTCGCCACCTGGGCCTTCCTCTTCCTGAGGAGCCGGGACATCGCCTCCAGTTTCATCTACTTCCAGTTCTAGAAAGGAATGCCCGTGAAGAAACTGTTTCTGCACATCCTGGTCTATCTGGTGCTTCTGCTGCTGCCGCTCGGGATCTTTTCGGCGGCCGGCGAAAGCGTGCCCGACCGCCGGCAGAATGCCTTCACGGCCGTCCTAAACGACAAATACCGCCTGCTTGGATCGGTGCCCGGCCCGCGGATCATTTTCATAGGCGGGAGCAGTCTGCCCTTCGGGCTGAAGAGCGCCCGCATCGAAGAAGCCTTCGGCCGGCCGGTGATCGACTTCGGCGTATATGCCTCGCTCGGGACCAAAGTCATGGCCGAGCTGGCGCTGCCGCTGCTTTGCGAAGGAGATCTCGTCGTGCTGGCGCCCGAGACCGATGCCCAGACCTACTCTCTGTATTTCAACGCCGGGGTCCTCTGGGAAGCCGGTTCCGAAGAGCGGGGCATGTTCCGGCATCTGGAATGGCCGGAAAAGACCGAACTGTTCTATCATTATTTCGGCTGGCTGGCCGACCGGATCCGCCTTTCCGGTTCGGAGGATATCCCGGAAGGCACCCTCTACGCCCGTTCTTCGTTTGACCGCTTCGGCGATCTTGCCTATCCCCGCGAGGGCAATCTCATGCCCGGCGGCTTCGATGCCTCCCAGCCCGTGACGCTGGAGGGCCTGCAAAACGACGCCTTTTTCGACTGGATCGAAGCCTGGACCGCGCGGGCGGAGGCAAAAGGCGCCCGGGTCTTCTTCTCTTTCTCCCCCGTCAATGCCGCCGCCGTGCGCTTCTCTGCGCAGGAAGCCTCCGATCTGGAAGCGTACATCGACAGCCGGCTGCCGGGAAAGCGCCTCGGCCTTCTTGCGGACTTCACCTATGAGCCCGAACTGTTCTACAATACCAATTACCATCTGAACGATGCCGGCGCCCGGATCCATACCGAGAAACTGATCGGACTGCTGGCAGAGGCGGGGCCTTTGCCGGCGCCCGTCCCGCCGGGACCGCCGCCCTCCTTGGAGCCGTCCTCCGCTTCGGAAACGGTGCCTGACGCTTCCGCCCCGGCGGAAACGCTCCCCTACGACCCGAACGCAGAAGGCTTCGTGATCGAGGAGATCGGAGGCTTCCTCTACGTGACCGGACTGAAAGACGCCTGGAAGGACCGCACCGAACTGACTTTGCCCGCCGCCTTTGCCGGACGTCCCGTGAGCGGACTGGGGGCCTATGCGCTCTCCGGCAGCCGGGCGGAGCATCTCGTGATCCCCGGCTGTTACCGGATGTTCGATCTGTTCGTCTTTGCCGGATGCCCGCAGCTTGCCCGCATCGATCTTGGCCTGACCGATCCCGGAGCTTCCTCCGTCCCGCTCAACGGGCTCTTTGACGGAGCCTCCCCGCAGCTGAAGGTCTATGTGCCCTCTGGCACCTATACCGCTTACTCAAGCGATTACAACTGGCGCAGTTACCGCAGTTTCCTGGTGGAAACGCCGTAACGCCTCCGCCGCTTTGTTTTCGGAGGTTGTATGAAAGCAAGACTTCTTACGGTGGCGCTGCCGGCCGTTCTTCTCTTCTGGCTGCTGTTTCTGAGCGGCTGCACGGGCACGCCCGCTATCGCAACACAGACGACGGATCCGATCCGCACCGAAACCGCCGCCCGGGAAACACAGTCCCCGCCGGGGCCTTCCGAAAGCGGTACCGAGCCCACGCAGCCGGTGCCTACTACCGCGCCCACGCAGCCGGTCCCTACCGCCGCGCCCACGCAGCCGGTCCCTACCGCCGCGCCCACGCAGCCGATCCCCACGGAGCCTCCGGTCACCGTCACCTTTCTGGGGCGGCCCGTCCGCAGCCTGTATGCTGCCGGAGAGCGTTTTGACCCGACCGGCCTCTATGCCGAGATCACCGAGGGCGGACGGACGTACCGCTGCGCAGTTACCGCCTCCGACGCGCCGCTGACGGAGGGGCAAAGCCTCG
>JAGDDE010000101.1 GCA_017958185.1 Lachnospiraceae bacterium
CAAGCACAACAACTGGTCCATGTCGACAGACACCGGCGACAATCTTCTTTCCCCCGGCGAGACGCCGTATGAGAACGCCCGCTTCCTGCTCTTCCTCGTCTCCGTGATCAAGGCCGTGGACGACTATCAGGATCTGCTGCGCATCTCCGTGGCTTCCGCCGGCAACGATCACCGGCTCGGCGCCAATGAGGCGCCGCCCGCCGTTATATCCATGTTCCTGGGCGACGAGCTTTCCGCCGTGCTCGAGGCCATCGAGACCGACAGCCCCTACGCCGGCGCCGAAAAGAAAAAAATGAAGCTGGGCGTCGATATCCTGCCCCGCTTCACCCGCGATACCACGGACCGCAACCGCACCAGCCCGTTCGCCTTTACCGGCAACAAATTCGAATTCCGCATGGTCGGCTCCAGCGATTCCATCGCCGGCGCCAACGTCATGATCAACGCCTCCGTTGCCGCCTCGCTGCGCCTCTTTGCGGATAAGCTCGAGCAGGCCGAGGATTTCGACGAATGCCTGCACAGCCTGATCAAGGAGCAGATCGTTGCGCACAAGCGCATCATCTTCAACGGCAACGGCTATGACGATGCCTGGATCAAAGAAGCGACAAAAGAGCGCGGCCTGCTGAACCTGCGCACCACGGCGGACGCGATCCCGCACATCCTCGAAGAAAAGAATATCGCCATGCTGACCTCTCTGGGCATCTTCTCGAAGGAAGAACTGCTCTCCCGCTATGAGATCTGCCTCGAAAACTATGTCCGCACCGTACGGATCGAGGCGCTGACCATGGCCGAGATGGCCCGCAAGGAGATCCTGCCGGCGATCGCCGCCTATGCCGCCGCGCTGGCCGAAGGCGCCGAGCGCAAAGCCGCCGCCTGCGCCCAGGCCTCCTGCTCCTACGAGAAACGCCTCATCTGCCGCCTCTCCTGCCTGGCCGACTGCGGCGACAGCGCCGCGGAGGCGCTGGAGAAGGCCGTCACCGCGCTGGATGCGCTGGGCGACTACCGTGCCGAAGCGGACTTTGTCCGGGACACGGTCATCCCCGGGATGTCCGCGCTGCGCGCTGTCTGCGATGAAGCCGAGACCATGACCGCCGCTTCCTACTGGCCGTTCCCGACCTACGGCGATCTGCTGTTCGGTGTCTGATCGCCGGCCGATCCGGCCGGACAGGGAAAGGAGGCTGTCACATGTCTGTTGAATTCTGGTTTCTGATCGGCGCCGCGCTGGTCTTCTGGATGCAGGCCGGTTTCGCCATGGTGGAGACCGGCTTCACCCGGGCCAAGAACGCCGGCAACATCATCATGAAAAATCTGATGGACTTCTGCATCGGCACGGTGGTGTTTTCGCTGCTGGGCTTCAGCCTGATGATGGGCGAGGACGCGCTCTTCGGCCTGATCGGCGTGCCGAACCTGGATCTGTTCCTGCACTTCAAGGAGTTCATCGCCTCGCCGGCCGAGGGCTTTACCGACGCCAGCATCTTCGTCTTTAACCTGGTCTTCTGCGCGACCACAGCCACGATCGTTTCGGGAGCCATGGCCGAGCGGACCCGGTTCTCCGCCTACTGCGTTTACTCGGGCGTGATCTCGCTCCTGATCTACCCCATCGAAGCCCACTGGATCTGGGGCGGCGGCTGGCTGAGCCAAATCGGTTTCCATGATTATGCCGGCTCCTGTGCCATCCATATGGTCGGCGGCATCGCGGCGCTCGTCGGCGCGATCGTCCTGGGGCCGCGCATCGGCAAATATGTTACCGGCGCCGACGGAAAAGTCGTGAAAGTCAACGCGATCCCCGGCCATTCGATCCCGCTGGGCGCGCTCGGCGTGTTCATCCTGTGGCTCGGCTGGTACGGCTTCAACGGCGCTGCCGCCACCTCGGTCTCCGAGCTGTCTTCGATCTTCCTGACCACGACGATCGCTCCCTCCGTCGCGACCTGCACCACCATGATCTGGACCTGGGCCAAGAACGGCAAGCCCGACGTTTCCATGTGTCTGAACGCTTCGCTCGCGGGCCTGGTCGGCGTGACCGCCGGCTGCGACGCCTTTGACGCTGCCGGGGCAGCCGTCGTCGGCATCGTTTCCGGCATCCTCGTCGTGGCGATCGTCGAACTTCTCGACCTTAAGCTCCATATCGACGATCCTGTCGGCGCGGTCGCCGTCCACTGTGCCAACGGCATCTGGGGCACGCTGGCCGTCGGCCTGCTCGCCAACCCCGACGCCCCCGCCGGACTGCGCGGCCTGCTCTATACCGGAGACTTTACGCAGACGGGGCTGCAGCTGCTCGGCTTTGCGGCCGTTGCAGCCTGGGCCGCCGCCACGATGTCGGGCTTTTTCCTTCTGCTGAAAAAGCTGAATTTCCTGCGCGCGGACGCCTCCGATGAACTCGCCGGCCTGGACAGCAGCGAGCACGGTCTTCCCAGCGCCTATGCCGATTTCATGCCGGCCGTGGACAGTTACGTCTCCTTCGGCAGCGCAGAGCCCGCCCCCGCCGTATCCGGCACCGTGCCGCCGGCGGAAGCGATCCCCGTACGACGGGAGCCCGCCTTCCCTTCGCCCGGTCCCAAGTTCACCAAAGTGGAGATCGTCTTCCGCGAGGAAAAGCTGTTCGCCCTCAAGGAGGCCCTGAGCCGCCTGGGCATCACCGGCATGACCGTTTCCCACGTCATGGGCTACGGCCTGCAGAAAGGGCACACGGAATTCTACCGCGGCGTCCCGGTGGAAACGGATCTGCGCCCCAAGGTGCAGATGGATATCGTGGTCTCGGCCATCCCTGTGCGGGACGTGATCGAGACCGCCAAGAAAGCTCTGTACACCGGCCACATCGGCGACGGCAAGATCTTCGTCTATGACGTCGAGAACGTGGTCCGGGTCCGCACCGGCGAAGAAGGCTGGGCTGCCCTGCAGGATGCGGAATAACGAATGACCGTCCGCTCCGGCCCGTGCCGGAGCGGAAATACCGTTTCGGGAGGAAACAAGGTATGGACAGGCGAGAGCAGCTGTATGAAGGAAAAGCCAAAAAGGTCTTTGCCACCGACGATCCGGAGCTTCTGATCGTCTCGTATAAAGATGACGCCACCGCCTTCAACGGCAAAAAGCGCGGAACGATCGCCGGAAAGGGCATCATCAACAACCGCATGAGCAATCACCTCATGCAGCGGCTGGAAAAGGCCGGCGTGCCCACGCATTTCGTCAGGGAACTAAGCGGACGCGAAACACTGGTAAAGCGCGTCCGCATCGTTCCGCTGGAGGTCATCGTGCGCAATATCTCCGCCGGTTCCTTCTGCAAACGCTACGGATTTCCGGAGGGCGTGCGCTTTGGGGAGCCGACCGTCGAATATTCCTATAAAAATGACGCCCTGGACGATCCGCTGATCTGCGTGCCGCATATCCTGGCCATGCAGCTGGCCACCCGGGAAGAGATCGCGACCATCGAGCGCTATGCGCTCACGGCCGACCGCGAGCTCTCCGCCTTCTGGGCCGCCCGCGGTGTGACCCTGGTCGATTTCAAGCTGGAATTCGGAAGGCTCCCGGACGGGAGCATCGTTCTGGCGGACGAGATCAGCCCCGACACCTGCCGCCTGTGGGACACGGCGACCGGCAAGAAGCTGGACAAGGACCGCTTCCGTCAGGATCTGGGCGGCGTGGAGGATGCCTATGCGGAGATCATGGGCCGTCTGATGTCAGGATCCTGAGGCCGCCGGCCGCCGGGGATTCGGCGGCCTGTCATCTGTTTTATCCCCCGGGCCGGCCCTGCGCGGCCCCGATACCAAGAAACCGGAGTAAGTGCTATGTGTTCCATCATGGGTTTTACCGAGCTGACCCTCTCCCCGGAAGAGGTGAGGGAATATTTTGACCGCACCGTATCCCGCGGGCCGGACATGACCCGCATCGAAGCGGCCGGACGCGGCTGCCTCTGTTTTCACCGCCTGTCGATCATGGGTCTGGACGAGACCGGGATGCAGCCGTTTTGTCTGGACGGCGATCTGTGTGTCTGCAACGGCGAGCTGTACGGCTTCCGTCCGCTCAAAAAGGAGATGGAAGACGACGGCTATGTGTTTGCCGGAGGTTCTGACTGCGAGATCATCCTGCCGCTCTTCCGCGAGCACGGACTGGCCATGTTCGCGCAGCTGGACGCCGAATTTGCCATGCTGATCTACGACAGCCGCCTCGACCGCTTCATCGCCGCCCGCGACCCCATCGGGATCCGCCCGCTCTACTACGGCTATGACATATCCGGCAGCATCGTTTTTGCCAGCGAAGCCAAGAACCTTGTCGGCCTCTGCGAGACGATCCGCCCCTTCCCGCCGGGCCATTACTATGTCGACGGCGTCTTTACGCGCTATGCAGACGTCACAGCCGTGACGGAGACGGTCCGCGGGGATCTGGATACGGTCTGCGCGGGGATCCGGCAGCACCTCATCGCCGGCGTGGAAAAACGCCTGGACGCCGACGCGCCTCTGGGCTTTCTGCTTTCCGGCGGACTGGACAGCAGCCTGGTCTGCGCCATCTCCGCGCGGCTGCTCGGGCGGCACGTGCGCACCTTTGCGATCGGCATGGACACGGATGCGATCGACCTGAAATACGCGCGTCTCGCGGCTGACTATATCGGCGCAGAGCACACCGAAGTCTATATGACCCGTCAGGAAGTGCTGGACTCTCTCGAGACGGTCATCGCGCTGCTGGGCACCTGGGACATCACGACGATCCGGGCCAGTCTGGGCATGTACCTCTGCTGCAAAGCGATCCACGAACGCACGGACATCCGCGTCCTGCTGACCGGCGAGATCAGCGACGAGCTCTTCGGCTACAAGTATACGGATTTCGCTCCCTCTCCGGAGGAGTTCCAGCGGGAAGCGGTCAAACGCATCCGCGAACTGCATTACTACGACGTGCTGCGGGCGGACCGCTGCATCTCGGTCAATTCCCTGGAAGCCCGCGTCCCCTTCGGCGATCTGGCTTTCGTGAAGTATGTCATGTCGATCGAGCCGGCTCTGAAAATGAACCGCTACGGCATGGGGAAATATCTGCTGCGCCACGCCTTTGAAAAGGACCGCCTGCTGCCGGATGAGATCCTGTGGCGCCAGAAAGCGGCCTTCTCGGACGCGGTCGGACATTCCATGGTCGATGATCTCAAGGAATATGCCGAGACCTGCTATTCCGATGCCGAGTTCGAGAAGCGGCGCCGCCGCTACGCCTTTCGGCCGCCCTTCACCAAGGAAAGCCTGCTGTACCGGGAGATCTTCGAAAAATACTATCCCGGTCAGGCGGAGATGATCCCGGACTACTGGATGCCCAACCGCTCCTGGCCCGGATGCAATGTCGATGACCCCTCCGCCCGCGTCCTGGCCAACTACGGCGCCAGCGGGGTATGACGCACCTTTGCGGCTTTAAAGACTTTCCCTGCGGCCGCAGAGACTTCCCGGGATCTGTTTGAAATAACGGCCGAAAGGGCGGGACTCTTCGAAGTCCCGCCCTTTCGGCTGCTTTGGGGCCTTCTGCTCGTTCGCAGGCCCAATTTTTCTGTTTACAGGATCTCGGCGCCCCCGCGGCGGATCAGTCTCTCGCCCAGGCGGTCGATCTCTTCCAGCCGTTCCTCCCCCAGCCGTTTTGCGATCACGGCCCGGCCTTCGGCCAGATCCTGCGGACGGCCCGTGACGTTGTGGCAGTCCGATCCGAGCAGATGCGCTTCGCCCCGCTTCAGCAGACGGAGATTTTTGCCGCGGGTCGAAAAACTCAGAAAGCACTCCGCGTTCAGCTGAACGAGGACCGGCAGCTCCAGGACCGCCCGCCAGGGGCCTTTGTCGGACTGCAGGCCGGTATACCGCTCCATGTGCGCGATGATGACCTGAAATCCGTGCGCCAGCAGCCGCTCCGTCTCCTCGACCTCCCGGCGTCCCCACTGCCGGAAAGGCATCTCCACGAGCAGCAGGCGGGAACCGCCCAGCGTCAGCTTCGAAACGTCCGCCGCCCGGCTGATCCCGTCGAAAAACGCGACCTCCGCTCCGGCGATCACGCCGATCCCCCGCTCCGCTGCCAGATCCCGGATCTTCTCCACGGCTTCCGCGCGCTTTCGCAGAAAGCGCTCGACCGTATTGGCGTCGGCATAAAAGTGCGGCGTAGCTGCCATGATCTCCACGCCCTGCGCCGCTGATGCTGCCAGCATCTTTTCGGTCATAGCCGCGTCGCGGCTGCCGTCATCGATGCCCGGCAGGATATGTGAATGAAAGTCAATGATCATCGGTATGCTTTCCGGACCGGCTCTGCGGTCCTCCGCTCAGTCCCGGCGGCTGACCGGCGCTTCGCGCCGGAGCGTCCGCGTCCCGCTCTCGCTGCTCCTCGCCCTGACGGCGGGATCCGTTTTGGCGTTTCCCGCGGCGCTCTTTTGCGCAGCGCTGCTCTTTTTGCCCGCGGAGGCGTAGCCGTAGCCGTAACTGCTGTACTTCCCGTACTTGTCGCCGTGCTTCTTCTCGGATTCGACGTCGGTCAAGACGAAACCGATGATGTGCGCGTTGACGAACTCCAGCTGCGAGATCGCATCCCGGAATTCCTTGTTGGTCGAAATGAACTGGCGTCCCACGAGGACCACGCCGTCCGCCATGGGCGAAAGCACGACCGCATCCGAAACGGTCAGGATCGGGGGCGTATCCAGGATCACGTAGTCAAAGTTCTTGCGAAGGCTCTCCAGGACCTGCGTCATCTGCCGCGAACCCAGAAGCTCCGCCGGGTTGGGCGGGATGGTGCCGGCAGGGATCATGAACAGGCCGCCCGCCGCCACGTGGACCACCTCGTTCAGCCGGGCCTGGCCTACCAGCAGATCCGACAGACCGGGGGTATCGTCGATCTGCAGTTTCTGCGCCGCCGTCGGCATGCGCAGGTCGCAGTCCACCAGCAGCACGCGGCTGCGGTTCTGGGCAAAGGACAGCGCCATGTTGACGGCCGTCGTGCTTTTTGCCTCGCCGGGACCCGGACTGGTGACGATGATCACCTTGCAGCCCTCATTGGTCAGCGAAAACATCACGTTGGTACGGAGGCTCTTGTACGCCTCCTGCGCGGCAAAGGAGAGATCTTCGCTCAGGATATGCGCCTGATCCTCCGCCAAAGAAGTCCTCAATTGCTTTTTCTTCTTAAACAGAGTCATCGCGCCGTTTCCCTTTCCGCCGTTTTTGCCGTATTCTTTCTGCGGTAGCCGTATCCGTACCCGTAGCGTCCGGATTCTTCCTTCTCATCCAGGTTGGGGATGACGGCCAGCATCGGATATTTATAGCCCTCAAAATCCGCCGTCGACTTGACCGTGTCGTCCAGCAGCGTGATCACGATCACGACCGCGCAGGCGGCCACGAATCCGATCAGGGCTCCGAGGATCAGGTTGCGGCTGTAGCTGGGGGAGTAACGCTCCGTGGGAACGAGCGCATCGTCTATGACTTTTACGGAACTTCCCTCCACGATCTCCATGATGATGGCGGGAGAAACGTCCGCGATCGCATTGGCCAGCGCGGCTGCGCGTTCCTTGGAGGTATCGGTCACATAAAGATCAAAGACCTCCGTATTGTTGACGGCGCTCGTCGTGACGATTTTTCTGAGGGACGCCGTTTTCATGTCCACGCCCGCCTCGCGGATGGTCTCGCTCATCACCTTTTCGCTCTTGATGATCGCGGTATACGTGTCGACCAGTTTGGCGGCCGCCGTCAGGTCGGCCGAAGTGATGGACTGGGCGCCTTCCGTCGTGCGGTTGTTGACGTACATGGTGATCTTGGCCCGGTAAGTCTCCGGAATAAACAGCTTAGTGATCAAAAACGCCAGAAGAGCGGCTGCCACCGTGCAGATGGCGATCAGGATCACGTGATTCCACAGCGCTTTCAGCAGCGCCAGGATGTCAATGGTCACTTCGCCGTCTTCTTTGGAAAGAACGTTCATAATCCGGTTGTTCCTTTCTGCTTTGCTGTTTCGGCGTCAGGGCGCAGAAACTATGGTAACATTCTATACGAAAGCACCGTGCTTGTCAATGCCTTCCGCAATTTGTTGCAAGACTCTTCTTCCGCTGCCGGCATGCAACGTTTACGGCGGATAAGCGACCGAAGACGCTTTTCGGTTGTAGACCCGTTCGAAATCGTTTATACTGTCCTCATCAGCTGACGGGCCCCGGCGCCGTTTTCGTTTGGTGCACCGCTTTTTTGCGCGGCCGATCCCCGGCGCTCTGCCCGTATTCGTGAGGTGTAGTATGAAGAACCGACCCGGTCTGATCCTGTTTTCCATCTTTTTTGCCCTGGCCACGCTCGCTGCCGGCGTGCTGTGCTTCTGGTCCTCCGCTTCCAATTATATCAGCCATTCCGTTCTGAGCTGGGACCCCGAAACGGTCCGGGACCGGTCCCTCACCTATTCCGACCGGTCCTATACGACCTATGACCAGGTGCTCGCCCATTCCCGGGAGACCGCCATCCGCCTGCAGGCCGCCGGCACGGTGCTGCTGGAAAACAACGGGGCTCTGCCGCTGGCGGAAAATGAACGCCGGATCTCCGTATTCGGCACCGCCTGCGTCGATCCGGTCTTCGGAGGCACCGGTTCCGGCAACGGCAACGGCGCCGCCGGCAGCATCGGCCTCCTCGAAGCCCTGGAGGAGGAAGGCTTTACCGTCAACCCGGTCCTGAAGGATCTTTACGGGAAACTGTATAAGCAGGGCTACCGCCGCGGGGAAGGCACCGACATGAACGGCGCTTTCACGGGGCGCGCCGGCAGCCGCAGCTACGGCTATTCCGTGAATGAGGCGGAGCTCTCCCTCTACACGGCCGAAGTCCGGGCCTCCTACGCCTCTTACGCCGATGCCGCGATCGTCGTGATCGCCCGCTCCGGCGGCGAGGGGCAGGACCTCCCCACGGATATGCGCGCCTTCTACGAGGCCGATGACCGGCATTATCTGGAGCTGACCGAGGAGGAAGAAGCCCTGATCCGCGACGTGCAGAACGGCCCCTTCGGCAAGGTCATCGTGATCCTGAACACGCTGAACACCTTTGAATGCGGCTTCCTGAAGGAAAACGGCCCGGATGCCGCGCTGTGGATCGGCGGGCCCGGCCAGTACGGGATGCGCGCCGTAGCCCGGATCCTCACGGGCGCCCTTTCGCCGGAAGGCCGGCTCCCGGACACTTATGCCCGGGATCTGCTCTCTGCTCCTGCCATGCAGAATTACGGCGACAACCGCTACACGGAAAACGGTGCGGTCACGACCGCCGCGTACGTCGCCTATGCCGAAGGCATTTACGTGGGCTACCGCTATTATGAGACCCGCGCGCTGGCGGAAGGCGAGGCCTGGTATGCGCAGAACGTGGTCTATCCCTTCGGGTACGGCCTGGGCTATACGACCTTCGAGTGGTCCGGCGCCACGATCACTGAGACCGCCTCCGGCTTCCAGGTCACCGTCAACGTCACCAATACCGGCACCCGCGCGGGCCGCGACACCGTGCAGCTGTATCTGACCAAACCCTATACGGACTACGACCGGACGAACCGTCTGGAAAAATCCGCCGTCGACCTGGCCGCCTTTACGAAGACCTCCGTGCTCACGCCCGGCCAGAGCGAGCGCGTCTCCCTCCTGGTGGACCGCTCCCAGCTGGCTTCCTACGATACCTACGGCACGCACACCTATCTGGCGGAGGCCGGGGAATATCTGTTCCGCCTTTCCCGGAACGCCCACGAGGCGGTTTTTTCGCTCCCGTGGCGGCTGGAGGCCGACCGTCTCTTCGACAAGAGCGTTACCGGCTACCCGGTCACCAACCGCTTTGAGACCGAGACCTATTCCTCCCTGCCGGATGACCTGCGCCTGCTGTCCCGTTCCGACTGGGCCGGCACCTGGCCGGCGGTCTACGGCGACGGCGGCGAGGCCGGCCATGCGACGAAGGTCATGACGGCCGAAAAGAAAGCCGCGATCCTCTCCAAAGACCACCTCGGTCCCAATACCGATCAGGTCGACTATATTTACAATACCCGGACCGGAAAGACCGAAACGGTGACCATCGAAAAGCCCGTCACCTCTTCCGGGCAGCGTTTTTCCTTCTCCGACCTGTTCGACGAGAACGGAAAGCCGTACGACTTCTACAGTTCTATCTGGCAGCGCGTCGTCGAATGCATGAGCCCGCGCGAGTTGTACCACCTGGTCTCCGCCGGCGCTGCCCAAAGCCCGGCCATCGCCAGTATCAATAAAAACCAGTCCATCACCTCCGACAGCCCGATGGGCCTGCACATAGGCACGCTCTTCCCCTGCTATCCCATCCAGGCGGCCACCTGGAGCACCGAACTGGCCGGGGAACTGGGCCGGTGCATTGCCGAGGAGGCTCTCTGGAACGATATCCGGGGATGGTACGCGCCGGCCATGGATACCCACCGCACGCCCTTCGGCGGCCGGAATTACGAATACTACTCGGAAGACGGTCTTCTGGCAGGGAATTACGCCCAGGCCGTGATCCGGACCGCCAAAGAAGGCGGCCTCTATTTCCACATCAAGCACTTTGCCCTGAACGATCAGGACACGAACCGCGGGGACCGCGGGAACTTTAAAAATGCCGACCCCTACAACGGGCTGTGCACCTACGCCGGCGAGCAGTCTATCCGGGAGATCTACCTGAAGCCTTTTGAGATCGCGGTGACAAAAGGCGGCGCCACCGGCGTCATGACCGCCTACAACCGTATCGGCGATACCTGGGCCGGCGGCCACTACGGCCTGCTGACAGAAGTGCTGCGCAATGAATGGGGCCTGCACGGCAATGTGCTCACGGACTTCGCCGGCACTTTCGGCTACACGTACATGGATATGGATCAGGGCCTGCGCGCCGGCGGCAGCCAGTGGCTCTATGTGGGCGACTACTTCCCCATCGACGATAAATCGAGCGATGCGGCCATTTACTATATGCAGAAAGCCGCGAAGGAGATCCTCTATGCCGAAGCTTCCTCCTCGCGCGTCAATAACCAGCGCATCAACGACGGGACCAGCGTGCGCGTCTCTGTTCGGCCGCAGCGCTGGCAGTGGGTCGCCGGCGGCATCTACGTGGCACTGGCCGGGCTGTACGGCTGGTTCCTGTACACCAGTCTGAAGCCCGCCGAAAAACCGCGGAAAAAGTGAGACTTTCTCCTGACAAAACATACTCCGCCGCCATCGGGCCGCATGTGCCCAAATGGCGGCGGAGTATTTTTACGGAAGGATCGACTTCCGGGGTCCCGCTCCCATGCGGCAGGCTTTCGATCAATCTTCTCCTCCGTTTGGCATGTTGTGGCAAATGATTATAAATTATTACGTTCTTCGATGCATTTCCCGCCGTGCCAGACGTTCCTCTTTTCTCCGGCGAAAACACCTGTCACACAGAGAATACGGCAGGCTCCAGGGAAGCTCCTTCCCGCATACGGCGCATTTCTTTTCGCGCAGCGCCTGCCGGGCCAGGATCGCCGTCATACGCGCGGAGATCAGGTTTTTTCGCCGCATGATCACGCTCCGGAACTGCGTATGCAGAAACTTCTCGCAGTATCCGTATAAAAGGTCGCAGCGGCGGAAGGCTGCTTCCAGTTCGCCCAGATTCTCCGTCCCTCCGATGACTTCCTCCGAAGGCAGGTCCTCTTCCACTTCAAACACTTCTCCGATCGCCTCTTTTTCGCACATGATCTGCCAGACGGTCAGAAGCTCCGCGTCCTCCTCGTCAAAAGTCATGCTGATGCAGTCGTATAAGAAGCGCTTGTCCTCGGACAGCGGCTCGATGAGGCGGCAGAGCTTCAGCATGCGGGCGGGATCGGCCCTCTCGTACCCGGGCTTCGTCTCGATCTGCCCCCAGCGTTCGATGATCTCCGAAAGCTTCGCGTCGATGCCCAGAAGCGATTCCGGAAAGGCAATGACCGCGCTTTTTACCGTTGCGCTTTTGCTCTCCAGCGCCGTTTTCACCCGGCTCCGGTTTTCCGCCGAACTCACGAGTCCCTCCGGATAGATCCCGTAGCGGCCCGCACGGCCGGCGATCTGCTTGTATTCTTCGGCTGTCAGGCTCCGGACCGTCGTTCCGTCAAATTTTTCCTGTTCCAGGAAGACCACCCGGCGGATCGGCAGGTTCATGCCCATCCCGATCGCATCCGTGGCTACGACCACGCCCGTCATCCCTTCCGCAAACAGCCGGGCCTGCTCCCGGCGCACATCGTAAGGCAGCGCCCCGTAGATCACGCTGCATTTGATCCCGCGCTTTTGAAGATACGAGGCCGCGCCGTGCACGCTTTTCCGGGAAAAGACGATGAGCGCATCGCCTTCCCGGGTGCTGCGCTCCAGCGAAAAGTCTCCGTGTTCCACCGTCAGCGGGGTCATGCGCTGATGCCGGACGGTCTCATAACTGTCACCGCAGTCGCGGATCAGCCGGATCAGCAGCGCCTGCGCGATCGGCGCTACGCACACATGGATCTCCCGCGCGCAGATCCCCAGGACGGCCCGTGTCCACGCGCCGCCCCGGTCCGGATCGCCGATCATCTGGGCCTCGTCGATCACCGCCGTTTCGTAGACGGTTTTGGTATTCAGCATTTCCACCGTGGAGGCCTGGTACCGCGCGCCGGGCACCTCCAGCCGCTCTTCGCCCGTTACCAGGCTGCAGGGAAAGCCGTTTTCGTTCAGCGTCTCGTACTGTTCAAAGGCGAGGAGTCGCAGCGGGCCCAGATAGATCCCGTTCTCCGCCTCCATCAGCGCCCGGATGGCGTCGTGCGTCTTGCCGGAGTTGGTCGGACCTATGTGCAGCACAAAATGCCGGCGCATCGCCCGCGCCAGCGGAAACAGATCGATATAGTTGTCCGGGATCGTGTTGACGATGGCCGTCCGGATGGCGGCCTGCCGCTCCTTCTTCCGGCTCTGTTTTTCTTTCTTCTTGGAGGGTTTGGCCGGGGCGGCGCTTTCCTCGCGGTCCTCCCGGATCGCCGCTTCATACGCGGCGGTCATCTCCCGGGCCCGGCTGCGGTCCGCTGCCGGCGTATAGTCCGGCAGGAATTCCGTCCGGTACCGGCTTTTGTCCGGTTTGGGCGTACGGTCCGCGGTATATTTCTTCCGGAGGCTCTCGGAAAGGCGGATCTTCCCGCTTTGGCAGAGCAGGCCGATCTCCTCCGCGCTGTAGTGCCCGGTGAGCCATGCCAGCCCTTCTTCGTCTTCCCGCGAAAAAAACCGGCCGGCCTCGCCTTCGTAGACGAGCGCCGCTTCCTTCGCTTTTAACTGTTCCTCCCGCCTGGCGCGGGCTTCCTCCAGATCGCGGCGGTAGCGTTCCCTTTCCTCCTGCACGCGGCGGGCTTCCCGGTCGTAGCGATCGCGCAGTTCCGTCAGCGTCAGATGCCAGAACGCCGGCGGCATGACGGCCTCCAGCGGCGCGCTCATAGGGTACGGAAGGTCTTCCCACAGCCGCTCTGCCAGATCCTCCGCCTTTTTCTTCCCGGCCGTGATCCCGAGCGGGAACAGGGCCCGGACCGTTTTCCTAACGATGCTCCGGACCGCCTCGCGCAGAACGCCTTCCGCTTTTTCATGCGCCGGCAGGGGCGAAACGCCGCGCGGCGGCTTCGGAAGCCCCGCATAGACATATTCCGAAACCGTGCCGGCGATACCGGCCGGCCCGGCCGGCAGAAGCTGCCATGCCAGGAAGGCGCCCACGCAGTCCCGTACCGCGTCAAGCTCCTCCCGCAGCGCCTCCTCGCTCAGGTCGGCCGCCGTGCAATACTGCGCCAGCCTGGCCGCCGACAGCTGCCGGGGATTCACTCCGCGCAGCTTTGTAAAATCTCTCATGCTCCTCCCTGTCGCGCCGCACGCGCCTGCCTGCGGCCGTATCTGCCATCGCCCGGCGCTATGGTCCCGGGCCTTTCGCCCGGAATCATAGCGCCGCAGCGTTCCTTTATGTCCGGTTCCGGTCGCTCTGTTCCAGCAGCCAGGCGATGCCCCGGGCCGTGCGCTTTTCGCTGTCCCGGAAATGATTGCCCTCCTCCCACCGGAGATGGGTCCGGATGCCCGCTTCCGAAAGCAGCGCAAACTGCAAACGGACCGCCTCTCCCACCCGGGCCATGACCGGGTGGCGCGTTTTTTCCTCCCGGTCGCCCAGGCTCAGATACACCGCCTCTGCCTTCACCGCGTGCGTACGGGCGTACTCTGTCCAGCCCGGATACCACAGCGACGGTGAAGCGGCCGCCGCTCCCGCGAACCGGCCGCTCTCACAGACCGCCCACAGAGCAAACAGCCCCGCCAGAGAGTATCCGCACAGGTAGTACGCGGCCCCCTCCGGACCGTTTCTTTCCAGCGAGGGGATCAGCTGTTCCGTCAGAAAATGCAGCGTCTGCCCGGCGCCGGCGCCGAAGCTTCGTTCTCCGAAAACAGGCGGCGCTTCCCAGGGCGTAAGATCGCGGTCCCAGTCCCGGATGGGCACGGCGATCAGGCACCAGTCCTTTCGCCCGGTGAGACGGAGGACTTCCTCCGCCTCCGCGCGCAGCAGCGCGCGGTCATGCGCATCGACCAGCTGCAGAAATCGGTGCGGAGCCGTTGCCTCTCCCAGGATCTCCCAGGCTGCCGTTTCGGTCTTCATTCCCCGCCGCTCTCCTCTCTTCTGCGTGCTAAAAGCCAGGCCGTGATATGCACCGCCTGTTCAAAGCGGCCGCTCGCGATCATCGCTTCGATCTCTGCGGCCGTATAGGTCTTGACTCTCAGGTATTCCGTCTCATCCAGCGACTGCCCGGCCACGCGGCGGCAGTCTTTCGCTTCAAACAGCCAGGCGGTATCATCCGCCACCGTCGCCTGGGAAGGCACGGCCAGCAGCAGGCGCCATTCCTCCGATTCGTATCCGGTCTCTTCCCGGAGTTCCCGCCGGGCCGCCGCCAGGGCTTCTTCCGCCGTGCCGCGCCCGTGCGGGCCGGGCTCTTTTCGGTCCTTCCGCTCGATCCCGCCGGCCGGGAACTCCGTCGTCACCCGGCGGATCCCCTGACGGAACTGCCTCACGCATAAAAACCGGCCCTCGGTATCCGAGGCTACGATCACGGCGTAATCCCGCCGGCTGAAGGTATAAAACGGCTTAAAGACCCGCCCGTTTGGAAAGCGGTACGCGCTTTTCCGGAAATCGATCCACTGATCCGTTACGATATGCTCCGTGGAGATCTCTTCCCACGCCAGCGGATCGCGCTGTTTTTCCTCCATACGATGGCTCCTTTCCCGCAGCGGCTGGTCCCTGCGGACAGTTTCGTCCGGCCGCGTTTGAGACCGGACCGGTATCACACGGGCGCTTCCTCCGCAAGCAGCGCGGCCATGCCTTCCAGCCGCCGCAGCGCTTCCTCCAGCGTGCTCTTCTCTCTGGCAAAATGCAGCCGGATCAGATGATTCACCGGCTCCCGGAAAAAGCTCGATCCCGGAACGGCCGCGACGCCGATCCTGCGGGTCATCCACTCGCAGAAACGCAGGTCGTCAAAGCCCTCAAAGCGTTTCATCCGCAGGAATCTCCCGATATCGACCAGGACAAAATAAGTCCCCTGCGGCACATTGTGCGGCAGGCCGATCCGGTCCAGTCCGGCGCAGAAACCGTCCCTTTTTTCCGTATACAGCCGGTTCAGCCGGCGGTAGTAGTCTTCGTCCATGGCCAGGCCGGCCACCGCCGCCTCCTGCAGGGGCGCCGGCGCGCCTACGGTCAGAAAATCGTGCACCTTCCGGGCCCCGGCCACCGCTTCCTCCGGGCCGATCAGATAGCCCAGCCGCCAGCCTGTGACGGAAAAGGTCTTGGAAAGGCTGCTGCAGGTGATCGTCCGCTCCGCCATCTGCGGCAGCGACGCCATGGAGATGTGCCGGTGCGGCGCGTAGACGATGTGCTCGTAGACTTCGTCCGTGATGACCCAGGCATCGTAGCGGACGGCCAGAGCGGCGATCGTCTCCAGTTCCTCCCGCGAAAACACTTTTCCGCAGGGATTGGAGGGATTGCAGAGGATGAGCGCCTTGACGCCCTCCCGGAATCCCTTTTCCAAAAGGGCCGGATCGAAGCGATACTCCGGCGGGACCAGCGGCACATACACCGGCTCCGCTCCGGAGAGGATCGCATCCGCCCCGTAATTCTCATAAAACGGCGAAAAGACCAGCACGCGGTCGCCGGGGTCGCAGACCGTCATCATGGCGCAGATCATCGCCTCCGTGCTGCCGCAGGTGACGGTCACCTGCGTTTCCGGATCGACGCGCACGCCCGCCGTCCTTTCGAACTTCGCGGCCAGCGCCTCGCGCAGGTTCTGCGCCCCGTATGTGACGGAGTACTGATGCGGACCTTCCGTCACCACCTCCGCCAGCCGGTCCAGCAGCGGCCGGGGCGGATCAAAATCCGGGAAGCCCTGCGAAAGATTGATGGCGCCGCAGGCGTCGCTGATCCTCGTCATATGCCGGATCACCGATTCCGTGAACCGGCCTGTCCGTTTGGAAAGCGGTTTCATACGCGGCCCTCCGTTTCCAGCGAGCGAAGGAAAGCGCTCATCGCCGTCAGGCCCTCCCGCAGCGTCTTTGCGTCGCAGGCGTAGCCGATGCGCATACACCGTTCTTCCCCGAAGCAGTCGCCCGGCACGACGAAGGCGCCCGTTTCTTCCAGAAGCCTCCGGGCAAACTCCCGCGAAGGCAGGTCATAGTCATAAAACACCAGCGCGGTCGTGCCCGCCTGCGGCTTGAAATAGCGGATGCGCGGTTCCGACTGCACCCAGGCATCGAGCAGCTGCAGATTCTCCCGCACGATGCGCCGGCTGCGTGCCAGCAGGCGGTCCCGGTTTTTCAGCGCGATGGCGGCCAGCGATTCATCGAACATGCCGCAGCTGATATGCGTGTAATCCCGGTGCGAAAGCAGTTTTCTGCGCAGATCCTCTCCGTGGGAGGCGATCCAGCCCAGGCGCAGCCCGGCCAGCGAGAACACCTTGGACATGCTCCCGACCGAGATCCCCCGCTCATACAGATCGGCCACGGAGTCGCACCACGGCTCCTCTTCCTGTGTCAGGTGCCGGTACACTTCGTCGCAGAGCAGCCAGGCGCCCGCGCGCTCCGCGATCCGCACGGCCTCCCGCAGATATTCTCCGCTCATCAGTGCGCCGGCCGGGTTGTTCGGATTGTTGAGACAGATCATCTTCGTGCCGGCCGCCGCGAGCCGGCTCAGTTCTTCCAGGTCCGGCAGATATCCGTTTTCCGGCAAAAGACGCATCACCCGCAGGTCGGCTCCGTACCCCTCCGGGATCGAGACGAGCTGCTGATACGTCGGCATGATGCTGATCACGCGGTCTCCCGGTTCGACCAGCGAATAGAACACATGGTGGTTGGCGCCCGCCGCCCCGTGGGTGGGGATCACTTCCTCCGGGCGCAGGGTGCGGTACAGGCCGCAGACGCCCTCGCGAAACGCCGGTGCACCTTCGATATCGCCGTACGTCAGCCGGCGGCCGGAAAACTCTTTCCAAAAAGCCTCCGGATCCTCCCCGCAGATCTCCAGCAGCTCTGCCGCCGAGACCGAATCCACACAGGTCTCGGCGATATTGAAACGCGCCTGCGTTTCATACGCGTTCATCCATTCTTCGACGGCAAAAGGTTCGATCTTCATTCCAAACTACCTCCCGATCTTCCTTCCGCCTGCGGGGCTGCCCCCGCGGCTCATTTTTCTCCGGGGATCCTTTCCCCGCGCCTCATGCTTCACCCGCGACCTGTCTGCCGCTCTCTGCCGCAGGGGCCCGCCCGGGCGCTTTTCCGCGCGGCGGGAGCTCACTCCCACGGCGCCTCCTTCAGCCGGAGGATCAGGCTCCGGTCCGCCGGCAGCCACGCGACGCTTTCCAGTTCTTCTCTTTTCAGCCAGCGCGCGGCCTCATG
>JAGDDE010000102.1 GCA_017958185.1 Lachnospiraceae bacterium
GTGATCCGCGCGGCGCTTCGCTTTACGCGGGGCTCAGCGAGATCTGGGACGGCATCCCCGATATCCAGAAGCTGTTTGCCAAATACGGCATCCCGTACGATCCGGACGTGCGCTACTGTTATGCTACCAAGGCCACGATGGACGAGATCCTTCTAGAGAACATCGGCCATACTTCCGACGAGCTGCAGGGCTTTGATACGTCCGTCGTCTACTACCTTCCGGAAGAAGACCTGTACGTCTGCAGCCTGGAACAGTACACCTACATCCGGGTCGTGCCGCAGGAGATCATCCGGAACGATGACGGCACGATCACGGTGTATTACGCCCGGGACGACGGAGAGCCTCTGAAGGTCTTCTTCGGCGGGGACCGCAGCCAGGAGAACGCTTACGGGTATGCCGCGCAGATGGAGGCGACCTTCCATTTTGACGGGAACTACCATCTGGTCCTCGACAGCAACCAGATCAGGACCATGGCGAACGGGAAAAATCCGCTGCTGTCGGAGATCAGCTCTTTCCTGAACCAGCCGGGCGTGAACGGCATGCTGATGGCACTGCTGCGTGACCCGACCGGCATCCATATGAACGACGTAGTGGCGCAGCTGCGGCTGGGACAGCACGGCAACGCGGCCTACAGCACGTCGGATGTGATCGGGCTGTACGCCCAGAACGGCCGCGTCTTCGACGAAAACAGCGGCGTGCGCTACGCGACAGGCGAGATGCTGCAGAAGCTGATGAAAGCGGTCACCGGTCTGGATCTTTCCTCCTTCAATACGGGGAGCATCTATCTGCCAAAGGGCGATGTTTATTCAGTGCAGACCGGCGGCGTGAATTTCCAGCCGATCCAGGTCATTTCGTTCATGTTCGGCGGTACTACCGATGATTATCTCGTACAGTATCAGCTGGAGCAGAGCCAGGCTTTCTCCGGAGGGTACCTCTTTGAGGACCTGAGCGGCCAGCTCCAGTCGGCGGAACTGATGCAGGTGTGGCTGCAGCTGAATGAGACCACCGGGCAGCTGAATATCGCCTCCAACTGGCCGGTCTGGTTTACGCAGGACTACGCCAACGCCACCTTCATCATCCAGCGGATGTTCGAGCAGATGAACAGCTTCGAGTTCAACGGGTTCCTGAAAACGGAATACGCTTACACCTTCGAGATGGATCCCCGCTATGTGCTGGCTGCCAACGGCAACGTGGAGCGCAATGACTGGGAGGCCCTGTTCAAGAAGTACGGAAGGACTCTGGACGAAGGCCCCGGCATCCAGGCGATGACCGGGAGCAGTCTGGATGCGTTGCTACGGAAATATTCGCTGAACAGCCTCGATCAGATGGAATTCTATCAAAACTATACCAACTGGCTCCCGGACGAGGACCTGTATTTCAGCCGGGAGGGCGGTGTGACCTACCAGCGGATCAACATCCTGGACGTGAAGTATGAGACGTACGCGATCGGATATGAGTATCACGTCTGGTACACGGCGGAAGAGGGAGACGACGTATTCTACTACCAGGACGAGGCGGGCAGACCGGCCTCTGCCAAAGTCATGTATGCGGTCTTCATGCGCGGCAAGACCGGAGAATTCACGATCCTCGGCAACGAACCGGATGCGAACTACGCGATCCCCGGGCAGCAGGAACCCGACGCGGAGGAACTGGAGCGGAAAGTCAATGAATTCCTCAATACGGAAGGCCTGAACGGCCTGCTGTTCTCCAGTTTCCGCGATCCGCGGGGCGCTTCGATCTGGGATGCGGTCGCTCAGTTCCGCTTCGGGACCTCCGACCCGTCGGCGCTGTTCAGTAAGTACAACGCCCAGTACAGCCGGGGCCTTTCCTTCGGCTATGTCCCGAAGGCGAGCCTGGATGAGCTCCTCCTGAAATATACCGGCCATGTCTCGGACGAATACCGGGGCTTCGATCTCTCCCTGCCGTTCTATTTCCCCGAGGAAGACCTGTACGCGCTCCAGCCGCTGGATTCCCGCTATGAAGCGCTGAAAGCTGCCGAGATCGTCCGCGGGGAAGACGGGACGATCACCGTCCGTTACCGGGCGGCAAGCGGCGAACCGATCCGGATCTTCTTCGCCGGCGACCGCACCCGGGATTCCGCCTACGCGGAAGCGGAGCAGATGGTCGCGACTTTCCACTTTGACAGCCAGTACGGCCTGGTCATCGACAGCAACCAGATCGATATCCTGACCTCCGGGAAGAATCCGCTCATGGAGGAGATCGCTTCCTTCCTCGATCAGCCCGGCGTGAACGCCCTGCTGCTTTCCGCGATGCTGGATCCCTCCGCCGCGCGCATGAGCAACGTCGTGGCGCAGCTCCAGCTCGGACGCCACGGCGATACCGCCACGTACAGCATGAGCGACGTGTCGTATCAGTACTACCTGAACGGCCGGACGTTCGACGAAAACCTGCGCGTGGGGTATACGACCGACGAGATGTTCCGGCGGCTGCTGAAAGCCGTCACCGGGCGGGATCTTTCGGAATTCAATGTCTCCGCTCTGGCATTGGGCGCAAGCGGTCTGTACGCTGTTCAGTTCGCCGGCAATATCAACGCGCCGATCTCCCCTCTGTGGCTTCGGACTGACTCCCGTTACGGTCACTATATCGTGGGATATGAGGCAAAACGGGATGAGGACAGTGGCCTCGTCCCCGGATACGCGTTCGTCGATCTGGACGGCACGATCCGCTCGGCCGAAATAATGCAGGTCTGCATCGAGTTCGACGAGGTCACGGGCCAGCTGATGATCCGGACCAACCTGCCGGTCTGGTATACCGAGGACAACGATTACGCCAACCATACGTACATCATCCAGCGGATCTTCGAGCAGATGAACCGCTTCGACTTCAACGGTTTCCTGAAGTCGGAGTACGGCCATGCCAGCGAGTTCGATCCCCGCTATGTGCTGGCGGCAAACGGCGACCTGGAACGGAACGACTGGGAAGCGCTGTTCAAAAAGTACGGAAAGACCATGGGAGAGGGCCCGGGCATCCAGGCCATGACCGGCAGCGAACTGGACGAATGGATCTACCATTATATGGATTATGCGATCGACGAGATGGATTTTTACGGGAAGTATCAAAACTGGTTCCCGGAGGAAGACATCTATTTCAGCCGGGAGGGCGGCGTCACCTATCAGAGGATCCGGATCCTGGATGTGGAATTCAATCGCTACAAAGTGGGCTATGAATATGTAGTCTGGTATGCGTCCGAAGACGAAGACGGCCGTTTCTACTATCAGGACCGGGACGGCAAGCCCGCTTCCGCCGAAGTCATGAAGCTGTATTTCAGCCGCGGCGATAAGGGACAGTTCTATATCTATTCCAACGAACCGGACGAAGAGTATCAGGCCCCTGGTCAGGAACCGACCTGGGAGGAACTTAAGCAGAAGGTCGACGAGTTCCTGATGACGCCGGGCATCAACGGACTGCTGCGTTCCAGCTTCCGCGATCCGCGCGGCGCCTCGCTCTACAACGTGATCTACCAGCTGAAAGACGGATCGTTCGACGTTCCCGCCATTTTCGCCAAATACGGCGTCACCTGGTACAACGATATGGGCGAGAGCCACACCACCAGGGAGGCGCTGGATAAACTCCTCCTGCGCACGACCGGCCATACCGCCGACGAATTCGAGGGCTTTGACACGCGCCAGTATTATTATTTCCCGGACGAAGAGCTTTACGTGATCCAGCACGGAGATACCAATGCCCAGATGCTGAAGCACTGCGATCTTGAGCTGCGCGACGACGGGAGCATCATCGTCTGGTACGAACGTACGGACGGCCAGCCGATGCGCGTCTTCTTCGGGGGCGCCCAGGGACAGCGGAACAACGTCGTCGAGGCGCAGCAGATGGTGGCGGTGTTCCATTACGACAGTCATTACAACCTGGTCATCGATTCGAACCGGATCGCGTTCATGGGAGACCAGTCCGATCCGGTCGTCGCGGAACTGAATGCCTTCCTCAATGAGCCGGGCTTCAACGGCTTCCTGCTTGACGCGAAGACGACCCCGGCCGATACCGACATGAGCAAGGTCGTCCGGCAGATGTACGGCGGCGTCTATGGGAACCACGGCAATTTCAGCTACACCGATGCGGAGATCAGGGCGCTGTACCGTCAGAACGGGCGGCAGCTGCCGCAGGATACCGGCATCCGCTACGCTTCCGGCGAAGTGTTCCGCAAGATGCTGAAGGCCGCGACCGGCCTGCCCGCCGAGTCGTTCCGCCTCCTCCAGTGGTATCTCCCGAACGGCGACGTATACACGATCGACTCCGGCGGCGTGGACAATACCCCGCTGAGCGTGATCGGCTACCGCTATGTGGACGACGAGGGCATCATCGTATACTATCAGATCACGCCGGACACGCCGTTCTGGCCGACCTTCCCGGTAGGCAACTCGCAGGCGACCATCATGCAGGCCTATCTGAAGTTCAACGAGACGACGAAGCAGCTGAACATCGTCAACGTGTACCCGGTATGGTATGAGGATACGGCCGGGCAGGACAGCCTGAAGTCCGAACTGCAGGCGCAGATGAACGAGGCCGGCTTCAACGGTCTGCTGCAGGCGCAGTTCGAACCGTATTCGGAGCCCTGGCCCGATACCGTCATCCGGGCGCTGAACGACGCGACCGGCAACTGGGCGTCGCTGGCCCGCGCCAACGGGGTGACGCTGGACGCTACGGACGATATCCGCGCCACCAGCGGCCGGACGCTGAAGGCCTTCTGGCGGCAGTATCTGGAGAAGCGCTTCGAATGGAGCCGATGGTTCGAGAACTATCCGAACCGCTTCGCGACGGCGGATATCTATTTCTCGCACTTCCCGCCGACGGTGTCTTCGATCCTGCCGGTGAGGATCGAGCGCTTCATCTACGACCCGGCACAGGAAGGCTACGTGGTGCTGTACACCAGCACGCTGGGCGGCTGGGCGTTCAATGACGAGAACGGGACCCACCGGGAGAGCCGGACCATGGAGGCGCTGATGCGCCGCGGCAGCGATGGAAGCTTCGTGATCGTTTACAACCGGCCGATGTGAGCCGCATAAGGAAAAGGCGGTGCAGTCTTTAGGCTGCACCGCCTTTTCGCGCCGTCCGGGATCACTTTCCGGATCGGGACGTCTGTTTTTTGTCTGTGGTTTCTTTCTTTCCGAAGAGCCGCTGCCAGAACCCGGTCTTTTTGGGTTTTTCCGGGATCTTTCCGCCGCGCACCGACTTGAGCTCGGTAATGTACATGCCGCTGATGGACACCTTGCATTCCTTCTTGACCGGGATGATGTCGAAGACTTCGCGTTCGGCGATCAGCGACATGATCTGCGGACCGACTTTGGCCTTGACCACCGGCAGCTTGGCGTTTTTCGCATACCAGGGGATCTGGGAAACGGCCGCTTCCGGCAGGCCGGAATCCTTGGGTTTCAGCATTTTTTTGTCGATGATGAGCATGGAGACCGTCTGCTTCATGGCATCGATCTGCACCTGGGCGGCGTCCTGCTTTTTCTGCAGGTTGCGGCCGATAAAGTACAGTGCGACCAGAATGAGGGCAGCGACGCCCACGACGATGCCGACGATCACCCAGGGGTTGACTTGGGCCGCCAGCAGAGGGCCGGCCAGAGCCGCAAAATTCATAGTTCTGCCTCCTGAAGATCTTCCCGCGCCGCAGCCGGCGCAGGGACTCTGCCAGTATAGCATCCTTCCGGAGCCGGTGCAAGATGTTTTTGCGGGAGAAGGCGGAGGACGGCGCTTGAAGCACCGGGCGGTCTGTGATATAATCAAAAAGAAATTTCCCTTGAAAGAAAAGGAGATTGCTTATGAAACGCTTCAGAAAGACGGCTGCCCTGCTGCTGGCGCTCGTGCTGCTGGCCGGGCTGTTCGGCGCAGGAAGGGGCGCGGCCGCATCGCCCGCGCCGCAGACGGAAGAAGTCAAGATCAACTGGCTGCCGGTAGGCGTGCAGCCGGTGACCGATTATGAAACGTACCAGCTGTTCCCCGACAGCGAGAACCTGCTGGTCTACGAGGAGTACAGTCCGGAAGCCGGCGTGTACGACCGCTACTATGGCGTGGCCGACAAAAACGGCAGGCTCCTGCTTCCGGTACAGTACCGTCCCGGGGACCTAAGTGACGACGGGAAATACCTCATCGTCGAGAAGATCGACCGGACCACCCTGAACAGGATCGGTTTCGGACTCTGGGACGGCAGCTTCAATGAAGTCGTCCCCTGTATCTACTCCAATATGGACGAGACTTTTACCGGGAACCTGATCGCTGCCGCCATCACGGATGAGAAGGGGACAACGCGCTTCGGCGTGATCGACGTCACGGGCAAGACGGTCATCCCGTTCGAGTACAGTAACTGGCCGGAGATCTGGGACGGATATGTGGTCGCCGCCAAGACGGACGGCAAGGGAGAGACGCGCTACGGCGTGCTGGATACCTCCGGCAAAACGGTCCTTCCGTTCGAGTATTTCTATCTGGGCAACCTCGGAGGAGGCCTGTTCTCCTTCGAAGCGCCGGGAAATTATCTGGAAGGCCTGGTCAATGCGAAAAACGAAGTCGTCCTGGCTCCGGCATATAAGTATATCGGCGTGTTTTCCGACGGTCTCGCTCCGGCGAGGGCTACCGTCAGCGGGAAGACCGTGTCCGGGTTCATCAATACCAGGGGCGAAACGGCGATCCCGTTCCAGTTCTACGATGCGGGCAGCTTTGAAAACGGTCTGGCCAAGGTCAGTGTGGGCTCAAGCAGCGAGGACGAGCTCTGGGGGCTCATCAATACGAGCGGAAATTATGTCGCCCAGCCCGTTTACCGCTATCTTTACGGGCCGTATGACGACGGGACCTACCATGTGGAGCAGTTCGTGGAAGGACAATACCGGTACGGGCGGCTGGATGCCTCCGGAAAGGAGATCATCCCCTGCAAGTACAGTTATATCTACGGAGAGAATGAAGGCATGTGCCGCGTGGAGGTCACGGTGGGCAGCTGGGACTACCGGTACGGTTTCGTGAACGCGGCGGGCAAGGAGATCGCTGCCCCGCAGTATCTCAGGGCGCGCGACTTCAGCGAAGGTCTGGCCGCTGTCTGTGTGGAAGATAAGGACGGCAACGAACGGTGGGGATACATCGATACGAACGGCCAGGTCGTGATCCCGTTCACCTATACGTACGCCTACTCCTTTGAAAACGGGAGGGCCGAGGTCGAGATCAAGACCGAGTCGGGATACGATTGGATCTATATCGACAAGACCGGCAAAGAGGTCGCTCCCGACACCTCGAACGTCCCGAAAGAACTGACGGATAAGTACATATATGTCGTGCCGACGGAGAATGGCCTTTCGTTCGTTTCCCAGAAGGAATACGGGGGCTGGGGCCTGGCGGAGACCGCTACCGGCAAGGTGCTGATCCCGGCCGAATATGACATGCCCGCTTCAAACTGCCTGGATGAGGCCTATTACGATGAGACGGGGAAATACCGTTTCCTTACGGACGCTGTGATCATGGGGAAGGCCGACAGTATGGACACGATCCAGTACGGCCTGTTCGATCTCAGCGGCAAAGCGCTCATCCCCTGCCAGTACGACGAGATGGGCCTGATCAGGGACGGCAGCATCGGCTGGGTCAGAAAGGGCCTGAGCTACGGACTGTTCAGCAATCCCGCGTATCACGCGGAGGAGCCCGATCAGCCGGGCACGCCCGGCTTCCCGGGCATCGACCCGCCGCAGAGCAGGCCGGCCGAGACGCAGCCCGGCGGCAGCGCGGCGGAGACCGTCCCGGCTCCGAGCGGGCAGCCCGGCTCTCCCGCCGAACCCGGCGAGCCCTTTGACGTCGGGAAGATCCTGCCCTGGGTCATCGGCGGCGCGGGCGTGATCGCTCTCGGCGCCGGGATCGGGATCGCCGCAGGCAGGGGCAAAAAGGCCAAAGGAGCGAAGGCTCCGGAAACCCCTGCAGCCTCCTACGGCAGCCAGAGCGGCCAGCAGCCCCTGCCGCGCCGGCCCAGGTTCTGCCCGAGCTGCGGCGCGAAACTTTCGGAAGGCTCCGCCTTCTGCACCGAATGCGGACAGAAGATCTGATCCTGTCCGGATAGTTTTTCTGCGCGGCTCCCCCGGGAGCCGCGCTTTTTCGAAAAAACCAATTTCTTTCTTGACAAGTCCGCGGTATTTCTTTATAATACCTGCGGATAGGAAAAAGACTATGAAGGAGAGAGTAGTCCGTTCCCTGCTTTCCAGAGAGCCGGAACAGGTGGAAGCCGGCAAGCCACAGCGGTACGAAAGTCACTCCGGAGTCGCTGACCCATGCCCCGCTCCCGGGGAGGTAGGCTCAGACGGGATCTCCCGTTACAGAGAGAAGCATATGTCGGTATGCAAATAGGTGGTACAGCGAGATCCTCGTCCTGTTTGGGCGGGGCATTTTTTTTTGAAACGGAGGAAGCGCATGTACAAAAAGGTATCCACAGACATGAACTTTGTGGGACGCGAAAAGGAGGTCCTGGCTTTCTGGAAGGAAAACCGGATCTTTGAAAAGACGGAAGAGGGCCGGAAGGGACGTCCCTGCTATACGTTCTATGACGGGCCGCCCACGGCCAACGGCAAGCCGCACATCGGCCACGTCGAGACCCGCGCCATCAAAGACCTGATCCCCCGCTACCGTACCATGAAGGGCTGGTATGTGCCGCGCAAGGCCGGCTGGGATACCCACGGCCTGCCCGTGGAACTGGAAGTCGAAAAGCAGCTCGGTCTGAACGGCAAGGATCAGATTGAAGCCTACGGTATCGAGCCTTTCATCAAAAAGTGCAAGGAGTCCGTCTGGAAATACAAGAGCATGTGGGAGGACTTTTCCGGCACGGTCGGTTTCTGGGCCGACATGGAAAACCCCTATGTGACCTATCACGACGAATACATCGAGTCCGAGTGGTGGGCCCTTTCCGAACTGTGGAAGAAGGGCCTGCTCTACAAGGGCTTTAAGATCGTGCCGTACTGCCCGCGCTGCGGCACCCCGCTCTCCACGGCGGAGGTCTCCCAGGGATACAAGACCGTGAAGGAGCGTTCCGCGATCGTGCGCTTCCGTGTGAAAAACGACGAAAACACCTTCTTCCTGGTATGGACGACGACCCCCTGGACCCTGCCTTCGAACGTCGGCCTCTGCATCAATCCGGACGAAACGTATGTGAAGGTCCGTTCGGAGGAAGACGGCTGCTGCTACATCCTGGCGGAGGCGCTGGTCCCGGCCGTGCTGACGAAAGAGAAGCAGGCGCCCGAGGTGCTGGCCCGCTGGACCGGGAAGGAACTGGAGTATACGGAATACGAGCCGCTCTTTGACTTCACCGGCCGCTTCGTGGCACAGCAGCGGCAGGAAAAGGGCTTTTACGTGACCTGCGACGGCTACGTCACCATGACCGACGGTACCGGCATCGTCCACATCGCCCCGCCTTTCGGCGAGGACGACGCGAACGTCGGCCGCCGCTACGGCCTGCCCTTCGTTCAGTTCGTGGACGGCAAGGGCGAGATGACCGCCGAGACCGACTACGCCGGCCTCTTTGTGAAGAAGGCCGACCCGGTCATCCTCAAAGACCTGAGAGAAGCGGGCAAACTGTTTGCCGCGCCGCTCTTCGAACACGAATATCCGCACTGCTGGCGCTGCGATACGCCGCTCATCTATTATGCCCGGGATTCCTGGTATATCCGCGAAAGCACGGCCAAGGACGAACTGGTCGCCAACAATAATACCGTCAACTGGACGCCCGATTCCATCGGCAAGGGCCGTTTCGGCAACTGGCTGGAGAACATCCAGGACTGGGCCATCTCCCGGAACCGCTACTGGGGCACCCCGCTCAACATCTGGGAGTGCGCCTGCGGCCGCCGGGAATGCCTCGGGAGCCGGGCCGAGCTGGCATCGCGCAGCGGCGATCCGGCCGCGATGACCGTGGAACTGCACCGGCCGTACATCGATGCGGTCACCCTGCCCTGCCCGGACTGCGGCGGTACCATGCACCGCGTGCCGGAAGTGCTGGACTGCTGGTTCGACTCCGGCGCCATGCCCTTCGCCCAGCACCACTACCCCTTTGAGAACAAAGACCTGTTCGAGCAGCAGTTCCCGGCCCAGTTCATCTCCGAAGCGGTCGATCAGACCCGCGGCTGGTTCCACGCCCTGATGGCGGAAGGCACCATGCTCTTCGGAAAGTCCCCCTACGAGAACGTGATCGTGCTGGGCCTGGTCCAGGATAAGAACGGGCAGAAGATGTCCAAGTCCAAGGGCAACGCCGTCGATCCCTTCGAAGCGCTGGAAAAATACGGCGCCGACGCGATCCGCTGGTACTTCTACAACAGTTCCGCCCCCTGGCTGCCCAAGCGCTTCTCCGACGAGGCGGTGCTGGAAGGCCGCTCCAAGTTCCTCAGCACCCTGTGGAACACCTACGCCTTCTATACCCTCTATGCGGAGATCGATCGCTTCGATCCCTCCGCGTATCTGACGGACGGCCGATGGCAGCCGGAGGATCTGCCCGTCATGGATCGCTGGCTGCGTTCCAAACTGAACACGCTCATCCGGACCGTGGACGGCCATCTGGACGGCTACCGCATCACCGAAGCAGCCCGCGCCCTGGGCGGCTTCGTGGAAGAACTGTCCAACTGGTACGTGCGCCGCTGCCGCGACCGCTACTGGGGCGGCGGCCTGGAGCCGGACAAGATCAACGCCTATATGACCCTGTTCGAGGCGCTTTCTACCGTCAGCCTGCTGGCCGCGCCCATGATCCCCTTCATGACCGAGGCCATCTACCAGAATATCGTCCGGCCCTTCCTGCCGGGCGCGCCGGAAAGCATCCATCTGTGCGAGTATCCTTCGGCCGATGAAAGCCTCATCGATGCGGAGCTGGAAAAAGACATGGAACACGCCATGGAACTGGTGACCATGGGCCGCGCGGCCCGCAATACCGCCGGCTGCAAGAACCGTCAGCCGCTGAGCCGCATGCTGGTCAAGGCTCCGTTCGCCCTGAGTGCGTATTACGACGATATCATCGCCGACGAACTGAACGTCAAGAAACTGGAATTCGTGGACGATGCGGAAGAATTCGTCAGCTACAGCTTCAAACCGCAGATGCGCACGCTGGGGCCGCGCTTCGGCCGGCAGCTGAATGAGATCCGCACCCTGCTGCAGGGCATCGACGGCAGCCGCGCCATGCGCGAGCTGACGGAGACAGGCAGGCTGGTCCTTACGCTCTCTTCCGGCGAGGCGGTGCTTGCGCCGGAGGATCTGCTGATCGAGACCGCCCAGAAGAGCGGCTTCGTCTCCGAGCGCGACGGCGAGTGCACGGTCGTGCTGGATACCCGGCTGACCCCCGAACTGATCGACGAGGGCTTCGTGCGCGAGATCGTGAGCAAGGTGCAGACGATGCGCAAGGAAGCCGGCTTCGAAGTGACCGACCGGATCCGCCTGTCCTGCGAAGGCAGCGCGGTGATCGCCCGGATCTTTGCCGGATATGAGAAAGAACTCAGCCGCGAGGTGCTCGCGCAGGAAGTGACCTGCGGGAAGGCTTCCGGCAGCACCAAAGCCTGGAATCTGAACGGAGAAGACGTGGTTCTGGGCGTGGAACGCCTGTAACGAAAGGAAAACAGCATGGCAGATTTTAGCATCGACAAGGAATTGCTCCGCAAGCGGATGAGCGAGCTGGTCAAACTGGAACGCGTGGAGGAGCTTTGCAACGCGACGGAAGAGCAGATCTACCGGGCGCTCGGGATCGCCCTGAAGGAGCAGATCATCGACGCCTGGAACGAGACCGCCAAAAAAGCTACGGAGCAGGATCTGAAGACCGTTTACTACATGTCCATGGAGTTTCTGATGGGCCGCGCCCTGGGCAACAACCTGATCAATCTGGGCGCCCAGCCGGAAGTCCGGGAACTGCTGAACGAGCTCGGCGTCGACCTGAACGTCATTGAAGACCAGGAGAGAGACTGGGCGCTGGGCAACGGCGGTCTGGGCCGGCTGGCCGCGTGCTTCCTTTATTCCCTGGCCACCCTGGGATATCCGGCCTACGGCTGCGGCATCCGCTATAAATACGGCATGTTCCGCCAGGTGATCGAAAACGGCTTCCAGAAGGAAGTGCCGGACGTCTGGCTGAAGAACGGCAACCCCTTTGAAGTCCGGCTGGAGAGCCGCAAGAAGGAAGTCCATTTCGGCGGCTACACCCGCGGCGAACTGGATGACGACGGCCGCGTGCATTTCATCCATGAAGGCTATTATTCCATCCTGGCCGTCCCCTATGATATGCCGGTGATCGGCTACCGCAACGGCGTGATCAACTCCCTGCGCATCTGGAGCGCGGAACCGCTGGAAGAACTGGAACTGAAGTCCTTCGACCAGGGCGATTACGCGCAGGCCGCGTCGGAAAAAGAGACCGCCGAGACCATCTGCAAGGTCCTCTATCCGAACGACAACCATTACAAGGGAAAGGAACTGCGCCTGAAGCAGCAGTATTTCTTCGTTTCCGCGACCCTGCAGCGCGCCGTGGAAAAATACATGGAGACCCATGACGACATCCACCGGCTGTCGGAAAAGGTCGTCTTCCAGATGAACGACACCCACCCGACGGTAGCGGTGGCGGAACTCATGCGCATCCTGCTGGATGACTACCGCCTGGAATGGGACGAAGCCTGGGAGATCACCCGGAAGAGCTGCGCCTATACCAACCATACCATCATGGCCGAGGCGCTGGAACAGTGGCCCATCGACCTGTTCTCCCGCCTGCTGCCGCGCGTCTACCAGATCGTGGACGAGATCAACCGCCGCTTCGTGGCGGAGATCCGCCGCCGTTACCCCGGCAACGAAGAGAAGGTCCGCAAGATGGCCATCCTGTACGACGGCCGCATCCGCATGGCCAACATGGCCATCGCCGGCGGTTTTTCCGTGAACGGCGTGGCGCGCCTGCATACCGAGATCCTGAAGAAAAAGGAACTGAAGGATTTCTACGAGATGATGCCCGAGAAGTTCAACAACAAGACGAACGGCATCACGCAGCGCCGTTTCCTGCTGCACGGCAACCCGCTGCAGGCGGCCTGGGTCACCGAACGCATCGGCGACGGATGGATCACCGACCTTTCCCAGATGGAAAAACTGATCCCGTACGCGGACGATCCCGCCGCCCGGGCCTCTTTCCGGGAGCTGAAATACCGGAACAAACTGCGCCTGGCGCAGTATATCCTGGAGAACAACGGGATCGTCGTCGACCCGGATTCCATCTTCGACGTCCAGGTGAAGCGCCTGCACGAATACAAGCGGCAGCTGCTGAACATCCTGCACGTCATGTACCTGTACAACAAACTGTCGGATTTCCCGGACCGTCCCATCGTGCCGCGCACCTTCATTTTCGGCGGCAAGGCATCCTCCGGCTACCGTCTGGCCAAGCTGACCATCAAATTGATCAACAACGTGGCCGACCTGATCAACAACGACAGCCGCATCGGCGGGAAACTGAAGGTCGTCTTCATTGAGGACTACCGCGTTTCCAACGCGGAGATGATCTTCGCGGCCGCCGACGTCAGCGAGCAGATCTCCACGGCCAGCAAGGAGGCCAGCGGCACCGGCAACATGAAATTCATGCTGAATGGCGCGCTGACGCTGGGCACCATGGACGGCGCCAACGTAGAGATCATCGAGGAAGTGGGCGCGGAGAACGCGTTCATCTTCGGCATGAGCGCGGACGAGGTCATTGCCCACGAAAAGAACAATGATTACGATCCCATGCAGATCTTCCGGGACGACCAGGGCCTGCGCCGTGTGCTGCAGCAGCTGGTGAACGGCTTCTACAGCCCCGAAGATCCCGATCTGTTCCGTCCGCTGTATGACTCTCTGCTGACGAACCGCGAGACCGGCCGGGCCGATACCTACTTCAATCTGCTGGACTTCCGCTCCTACGAAGCGGCGCAGCGGCGGGTCGGCGAAGCCTATCTCAACCAGGAATGGTGGTCGCGGGCGGCCATCCTGAACATCGCGCACTGCGGCAAGTTCTCCTCCGACCGCACCATCCAGGAATACGTGGACGATATCTGGCATTTAGAGAAGATCAAACTGTGAGGTGACCCATGAAAGAACTGGCGAAAACGTACGATCCCCAGGCCATCGAGGACAAGATCTACGAGCGCTGGGAGTCAAAGAAATACTTTTCCGCGTCCGTCGACCCGGCCAGAAAGCCCTATACCATCGTGATGCCGCCGCCCAACATCACCGGGCAGCTGCATATGGGCCATGCGCTGGACAACACGCTGCAGGATATCCTGATCCGCTACCGCCGGATGCAGGGATACAGCGCCCTGTGGCTGCCCGGCACGGATCACGCGTCCATCGCGACCGAGGCGAAGGTCGTGGAAGCGATGCGCGCCGAAGGCCTGACCAAGGATATGCTGGGCCGCGAAGGCTTTCTGGAGAAGGCCTGGGCCTGGAAAAACCGCTACGGCAGCCGCATCGTCCAGCAGCTGCGCAAGATGGGCTCGAGCTGCGACTGGGACCGCGAGCGTTTCACGATGGACGAGGGCTGTTCCGCGGCCGTGCGCGACGTGTTCGTGAAGCTCTATGAGCAGGGACTGATCTACCGCGGCAACCGGATGGTCAACTGGTGCCCCCGGTGCCGGACTTCCATCTCGGACGCCGAAGTCGAATACGAGACGCAGAACAGTCATTTCTGGCATCTGCTTTATCCGGTGAAGGAGACCGGCGAGCTGCTGGAGCTGGCGACGTCCCGTCCCGAGACCATGCTGGGCGATACGGCCGTGGCGATCAACCCGGACGATCCCCGCTATGCGCATCTGCACGGCTGCCACGTGATCCTGCCGCTGGTGGGACGCGAGCTGCCCATCGTCTGCGATGAACACGCCGATATGACCAAAGGCACCGGCGTCGTGAAGATCACGCCGGCGCACGATCCCAACGACTTTGAAGTGGGCCGCCGCCATCAGCTGCCCATGGTCCGCATGCTCACCTACGACGGCCGCCTGACCGGCGCGGAAGACGCCCGGGAAGCGGAGGAGCTGCGCGCCTCGGGCCGCGGATCCCAGGATGAGCCGGAAGTCTTCGACTGCGGCAAATATGCCGGCATGACGGCCGTCGAGGCCCGCCGGGCGATCGTGGCCGATCTGGAAGCGGGCGGTTTCCTGAAGAAGACCGAGCCGCTGTCCCATGACGTGGGCACCTGCTACCGCTGCCACACGACCATCGAACCGATGGTCAGCCGCCAGTGGTTCGTGAAGATGGAGCCGCTGGCCGGCCCCGCGGTGAAGGCGGTGGAAGAGGGGCGCATCCGCTTCGTGCCGGAACGCTTCACCAAACTGTATCTCAACTGGATGAGCAATACCCGCGACTGGTGCATCAGCCGCCAGCTGTGGTGGGGCCACCGGATCCCGGCCTGGTACTGCGATGACTGCGGCGGGACCGTGGTCTCCCGCGAAGATCCCTGCTGTTGCCCGTCCTGCGGCGGCACGCTGAGACAGGATCCGGATACGCTCGACACCTGGTTCTCCAGCGCGCTCTGGCCTTTCAGCACGCTGGGATGGCCGGAGGATACCGAAGACCTGCGGTATTTCTACCCGACCGACACCCTGGTCACCGGATACGATATCATCGGCTTCTGGGTGAGCCGCATGATCTTCTCCGGGCTTGCTTACACGGGCAAAGAACCCTTCCATACGGTGCTGATCCACGGCCTGGTACGCGACTCGCTGGGCCGGAAAATGAGCAAATCGCTCGGCAACGGCGTGGATCCGCTGGAGGTCATCGCCAAGTACGGCGCCGACGCTCTGCGCATGACGCTCTGCACGGGCAATTCGCCGGGCAACGACATGCGCTTCTACTGGGAGCGCGTGGAAGCCAGCCGCAATTTCATGAACAAAGTCTGGAACGCTTCACGCTTCATGATGATGAACATGGACGGCGTGGATATCTCTGCCGTGAAGACCGGCGATCTGCGTGACGAGGACAAGTGGATCCTTTCCCGCATGAACGACACGGTGCAGGCCGTGACGGAAAACATGGACCGCTTCGAACTGGGCATCGCCCTGCAGAAAGTCTATGATTTCGTGTGGGACGAGTTCTGCGACTGGTACATCGAGATGGTCAAGCCCCGCTTCTACGGGGAAAGCGCGCCGGAAAGCCGCGCGGCAGCCGCCTGGACGCTGAGCAAGGTGCTGATCACCTCGCTCAAACTGCTGCACCCGTTCGTACCGTTCGTGACGGAGGAGATCTTCGGCAACCTGCAGGACCGGGAGGAGACCATCATGCTCTCGGCCTGGCCGGTGTGGGAGGAGAGCCTCCATTTCGCGGCCGAGGAAAGACGCATCGACGCGGCCCGCGAGGTCGTGCGCGCCGTGCGTACCGTGCGCGTGAATATGAACGTGCCGGCCTCCCGCCGGGCGCATCTGTATCTGGTCACGGCGGACGAAGAGATGCGGCAGGCCCTTTCGATGAGCCGGGCGTTCATCGCCTCGCTGGCGGGCGCCAGCGAAGTGACGCTGCAGGCGGACAGGAGCGGGATCGGGGAAGACGCGGTGCAGACCGTGACCTCCGTCGCCAATGTCTTCCTGCCGCTCAGCGATCTGGTGGATATCGCCAAAGAGACCGAACGGCTGCATCAGGAAGAAAAGCGCCTGCTGGCGGAGATCGCCCGCTGCGACGGCATGCTGAACAACGAGAAGTTCATCGGGCGCGCGCCGGCAGCCAAGATCGAGGCGGAAAAAGAAAAACGTGCGAAATATGCCCGCATGCTGGAAGAAGTTAGACTGCGTCTGGCCCAGCTGGGCTGAGCCGGCGGTCGGGAGGAAGGAAATGACCGGCAAGACCCGAAAAATCGGAGTATTGGATACCGGCGTGGGCGGTCTGACCGTGGTGCGCAGCCTGCAGCAGGTGCTGCCGGGCGAGGATATCCTGTTCTTCGGAGACAGTGCCAACTGCCCCTACGGATCGCGCAGCCGCGAGGAGAACCTGCGGCTGAGCGCTCCGATGCTGGACTTTATGGAGGCGCATGACGTCAAATGCATCGTCATCGCCTGCAATACGCTCTCGGTGCTGCGTGATGAACTGGCAGAAGGCCGCCGGACGCAGGTCTTCAGCACGATCCGCTCCGGCGCCGGCGAAGTGATCCGGGAGGAACTGCGCCGCATCGGCGTGATCGGAACGGACTTCACCATCGGCTCCGGGCTTTACGGAGAACTGATCCGCGCGGGACTGCCCGGCGCCGACGTGACGGAACTGGCCGATCACGAGCTGGCGGGGCTGATCGACCGGGGCGATCTGTTCGGTGCCCGTGCCAATATCTTCGGCCACATGGAGAAGTTCCGCGACCGGGGGCTCCCGCCCTGCATCCTGCTGGGCTGCACGCACTACCCTATCCTGCAGGATGTCTTCGAGGAGGCCGCGCCCGGGACACGCTTCCTGGATCCGGCCTATCCGCTGGCCCGGGACGTCGCGGCCTGGCTGGAGCAAAACGGTCTGAAGAGAAACCGGAGCGCCCATACGCTGGAGATCTGGACCAGCGGCGATCCGGCCTATTATGTGGAAATGTGCCGGCGGCTGGGCATCCAGAAGCCGTCGCGTCTGGGAAAAGCAACACTGAACACCAAGTCCCGGAGGGACGGATAAAGGAGGAACGATATGGAAAGAAAGAACGCCTGGCTGGTCCGCGGGGCGGCGGAAAAGGCAGCTGTGACAGCGCTGTGCGAAGACTATAAAACGTATCTCAGCGCCAGTAAAACGGAGCGGGAGAGCCTGGCCAACGCGGTGGCTTTGGCCAGAGAAGCAGGCTATATCAGCCTGAAGGAAGCGCAGGAAAAGGGCAGCCTTGCCTGCGGCGGCAAGGTCTATGAAACACTGATGGGCAAGATCCTGGCCCTGTTCCGTATCGGCAGAAAACCGATGACGGAGGGCATGAACATCCTGGGCGCCCACATCGATTCCCCGCGCCTCGACCTCAAGCAGAACCCGCTGTATGAAGATAAGGACATGGTCCTGCTGGATACGCACTACTACGGCGGCATCAAGAAGTATCAGTGGGTGACCATCCCGCTGGCACTGCACGGCGTCGCGGTAAAGAAGGACGGCACGGTCGTGAACATCGTGATCGGGGAAGATCCTGCCGATCCGGTCGTTGGCATCACCGACCTGCTCGTACATCTTTCCGCCAAGCAGATGGACAAGAAGGCTTCCGTCGTGATCGAAGGCGAAGATCTGAACATACTCATCGGCAGCGAGAAGGTCTACGAGGAAGAGGGCGAAGAAGAAAACCGCAAGAGTTCCGTCGTGAAGAACATCAAGGATATCCTGCTGGAGAAATACGGGATCGAGGAAGAGGATTTCCTGTCCGCCGAGATCGAAGCGGTCCCGGCCGGCCCGGCCCGCGACTTCGGTCTGGACCGCAGCATGATCCTGGGCTACGGCCATGACGACCGCATCTGCGCCTACACGTCGCTGCGCGCCATGCTGGAAACGGAGGATACCGAGAAGACGGCGGTCTGTCTTCTGGTAGACAAAGAGGAGATCGGCAGCGTGGGCGCCACCGGCATGCATTCCCGCTTCTTTGAAAACGTGACGGCGGAGATCATGGCTCTGACCGGCGAATACAGCGAACTGGCCCTGCGCCGCGCGCTTGCGAATGCCCGGATGCTTTCCTCCGACGTGAGCGCCGCCTTCGACCCCAACTATCCCTCCGTGAACGAGCCGAAGAACACGGCGTATTTCGGACGCGGGCTGGTCTTCAACAAGTATACCGGTTCCCGCGGCAAAGGCGGCTCCAATGATGCCAGCGCGGAATACGTGGCCGTGGTGCGGCGCATCATGGACGACGCCGGCGTCTGCTGGCAGACCTCGGAACTGGGCCGCGTCGATGAGGGCGGCGGCGGCACCATCGCCTACATTGCCGGCAATTACGGGATGGAAGTAGTGGATGCCGGCATCGCGGTGCTGAGCATGCACTCGCCCTGCGAGATCGCCAGCAAGATCGATATTTACGAGGCAGTCAAGGGATACAAGGCTTTCCTGGAGAATGCCTGAGACAGGAAAAACGCTGCGGAAAACTGCTTTTGACGGGAAAACGGGCGTCAGATCTGAACGCAAAATACAAAATACAGAAAGAAAAGGCTCCGGGGGTCCCTCCGGAGCCTTATTCTGCGCTGAATAGTTCTGAAATTGACTTCTTGCTTTATTTTGCAAATAATGCTGTCCGGCATGTCCAATCCGGCCCTCTTTTTTTGTCTATATAAGGGGAGGGGAAACCCTCGACATCAAGGGCCACGGAGGAAACGGGTCATGAAAAAGATCGGAGCATGGCTTCTGGCAGTCCTGCTGATCCTACTGCTGATCATCGGCGGGATCTGCCGGGAGATCCAGCTGGCAGAGGCGGAAAAGATAGATGGCAACGCGGCGGAGGTTCCGGTTTTGAGGGAACTGAAAGACGGAGAATTCAAAAAAAGGTAACAAACAGATTGACATCTGTTTGTTGATATAGTAACATTAACGCAGACAAAGTGAAAAAAGTGTTATCGCAGGTCTGCCAGTCTGTACAGAAGGTAACGTCCTTATAATGGTGTAAAATAGAATTGAGCCAAGTGCTCGCCTCAGGTATAATGTGCGACCAAACTCAACATAATACCGAGGAGGACAAAGCAAATGGCCCAGATCAATATTACACTGAATCAGGAAGAAATTCTACAGCTTCTTTCAGAAAATCGGAAAAATACTTTCCGAAA
>JAGDDE010000103.1 GCA_017958185.1 Lachnospiraceae bacterium
CGGGCCCAGGAACAGGAAGGAACCGATGGGACGGTTCGGATCCTGGATGCCCGCCCGCGAGCGCAGGATGGCCTCGGAAACGCGTTTGACCGCTTCATCCTGGCCGATGACCCGCTCATGCAGGATCTCCTCCAGTCGCAGCAGCTTCTCGCGTTCGCCCTCCATGAGGCGCGCCACGGGGATGCCGGTCCAGCGGGCAACGATGCGGGCGATCTCTTCTTCGGTCACACAGTCGCGGAGCAGAGTGGTCTCCGACTGGTGGTTCTCATCGTTTTCGGCCTCTTCCAGCTGCTTTTTCAGCTGCGGCAGACGGCCGTATTTGAGTTCGGCGGCACGGTTCAGATCGTAGGCTCGTTCGGCTTTTTCGATCTCGGCATTGACGGACTCGATCTCTTCGCGCAGGCTTTGCACGCGGCCGATGGACGATTTCTCGTTTTCCCAGCGGGCTTTCATCTCGTTGAAACGGCTGCGGTATTCCGCCAGTTCCTTCTGCACCTCTGCCAGATGCGCCTGCGAGATCGCGTCGGTCTCTTTTTTGAGCGCCGCTTCTTCGATCTCGTGCTGCATGATCAGTCGGGAGACCTCATCCAGTTCCGTCGGCATGGAATCCATTTCGGTGCGGATCATCGCGCAGGCTTCGTCGACCAGATCGATGGCCTTGTCCGGCAGGAAGCGGTCGGTGATGTAGCGGTGGGAGAGGGTCGCCGCCGCGATCAGGGCTTGGTCGTGGATGCGGACCCCGTGGAAGACTTCGTAGCGTTCCTTGAGCCCGCGCAGGATGGAGATCGTGTCCTCCACCGTAGGTTCCTCGACCAGTACCGGCTGGAAACGGCGCGCCAGCGCCGCATCCTTTTCGATGTATTTGCGGTACTCGTCGAGCGTTGTGGCGCCGATGCAGTGAAGTTCGCCGCGGGCCAGCATGGGTTTGAGCAGATTGCCGGCATCCATCGAGCCTTCCGTACGGCCCGCACCGACGATGTTATGCAGTTCGTCGATGAAGAGCAGGGTGCGACCTTCGCTCTTCCGGATCTCTTCCAGCACGGCTTTAAGGCGTTCCTCGAATTCTCCGCGGTACTTGGCGCCGGCGATCAGAGCCCCCATATCCAGCGAAAATACGCTCCGGTCCTTCAGGCCCGCGGGCACATCGCCCGCCACAATGCGCAGGGCCAGCCCTTCCGCGATGGCGGTCTTGCCTACGCCGGGCTCGCCGATGAGCACCGGGTTGTTCTTGGTCTTCCGGGAAAGGATACGAATCACGTTGCGGATCTCGCTGTCCCGGCCGATGACCGGATCCAGTTTCCCGTCGCGGGCCGCTTGCGTCAGATCCCGGCCGTATTTGGCCAGTACGTCGTAGGTGTCCTCCGGATCCTGGTCCGTGACGCGAGTGTTCCCGCGCACTTCGCGCAGAGCGGCCAGAAAGTCTTTCTTTTCCAGCGAAAAGCTCTGTAGGAGCCGCCGGATGCTGGCATCCGCTTCATCGAAGAGGCCCAGCATCAGATGCTCGACGGATACGTACTCGTCCTTCATCTGCGAAGCGGTATTCTCAGCCGAAGTGAGCGCCCTGTCGAGATCCGGCGAAAGGTAGATCTGGCTGCTGCCGGAAGATACGGGGAGACGCCCGATCATCCCGCGAAGCTGGGCCGTGAGCACGTCGCGGTCCGTCCCCATGCGGGAGAGCAGCTGGCTGACGAGCCCTTCCCGTTCGTTTACGAGCGCGTACAGCAGATGCGCCTGTTCCAGTGTCGTGTTCCGCTGCTGCACCGCCAGAGAGCGCGCGGCCTCCACGGCCTCCTGTGATTTTTGTGTATATTTCTGAAGATTCATTCTTTCACCTTCTTTCTTCTGAGAATTCAGCGGTTTTCCCGCTGCTGTTACTATTATACCACGTTTGTAAAGACCCGGCCTTGCACTTCACAAAAAAAACTTATTTTTGCAGTATAAAAATCCTTGCGCCTTGAATAGAAAAAGAGTATAGTATTGGCTGTATAGCCATGAGGAGGCTTATTATTCATGAAACCAAGAAGCGAACGCGGATGGCTCTACCGGATCTGGTCCCTGGTCTATCCGATGCTCATTTACGAAGGGGTGGCGCTGCTCGTCAGCATGATCGTCCTGGCCGCCGTCTTCCTGATCCACCGGGCGGAATTCCTGCCGTTGATCTCGGCCGGAACGGAAGAGGCCCTGTCGGAGATGACCTCAAAACTTAACGATTACTACCTGGCGCAGTATCTTTGGATCAGTTTCGGCACCTGCCTTGCCTCCATCCCGATCTTCTGGTTCCTGATCCGCCGGGACCGGGAAGAAGATCTGCGGGAGGGCGCCGTCAAACGGTATGAGAAGGCCGGCCCTTTGCCCTATGCCCTGACGTTCCTGGCAGGGATGACTATGGCGCTGGCCCTGAACAACCTGCTGATCTACAGCCGTCTCACCGAGATCTTCGCGGAAGGCTACGACGAAGTCGCTGACCTCATCTACAGCGGCAACGTCTGGCTCGAAGTGCTCACGACGGCCCTGCTGGTGCCCGTCGTGGAGGAGATGATCTTCCGCGGACTGATCTACCGCCGGCTGAGGGTCATGGCCGGCGTCACCCCGGCGATCATCGCTTCGGCGATCCTCTTCGGGCTGTATCACATGAATGTACTGCAGGCGATCTATGCCTCTCTGCTGGGTCTGGTACTGGCCTTTGCCTGTGAGCGTTTCCACAGTATCGTGGCGCCGATTTTGATCCACATGGGAGCGAATCTGTTTTCCGTTCTGGCAACGGAAACAGGCCTGTTCGACTTTGTCTACGAGACCGAGGCCGCGTTTCTGATCGCGACCGGCGCGGCGCTGGCCGTATTTGCCGGTCTGGCCTTCTGGCTGATCACACACGTTGACCTGCAGCCGCTGGAGGAAGAGCCCGCGGTGCAGGAGACCGAGGTGCTGCCCCCGCCGCAGGGAGCGGAAAGGAGTTAAGCATGGAACATGATGGTTTTCAGCAGAAGACCGGTAAACTGAACGACCTGTCAAAGGACAAGATGGATCTGGCCGATGACGGCGACCTGGGCGAGAGTTTTGCGCCCAGTCCGCTTTCAACGAGCGACATGGACGGCGCAAGCGGCGATATGGAGAACCGCAATATCGACGTCCTTCGGATGATTGCAGACGATTCCTTCATCATCGACCCGCTGCCGCTGGGCGACGATGAAGACGATTTTGTCCCCGAGATAGAAGAAGAGATCAATCTCGACAATGTGGAACTGCTGGAAGGTGTGGGCACCGAAGATCCGGTGCGCATGTACCTGAAGGAGATCGGTACGGTGCCGCTGCTGACGGCCGAGGAGGAATTGGACCTCGCGATCCGCAAGTCCAAGGGCGATATGGTCGCCCGCGACCGCCTGATCGAGGCCAACCTGCGTCTGGTCGTGAGCATAGCCAAACGCTACACCGGCCGCGGCATGAGTTTTCTCGATCTGGTCCAGGAAGGGAACATGGGGCTGATCAAAGGTGTGGAGAAGTTCGACTACACCAAAGGATACAAACTCAGCACCTATGCGACCTGGTGGATCCGCCAGTCGGTGACCCGTGCGCTTGCGGATCAGGCGCGGACCATCCGCGTGCCCGTCCATATGGTCGAGACGATCAATAAAATGTCCAAGATGCAGCGGAAGCTGACGCTGGAACTGGGGTATGAGCCCAGCATCGCCGAGCTGGCCGAGCATCTGAACATGAGCCAGGAGCGGGTCATGGAGATCATGCAGATCGCCCGTGAGCCGGCTTCCCTGGAAACGCCCATCGGCGAGGAAGACGATTCCAATCTGGGCGATTTCGTGGCAGACACCAATACGGTGACGCCCGAGAGCAATATCGAATCCGTGATGCTCCGCGAGCAGATCAATGAACTGCTCAACGATCTGAAGGAGAGAGAAAAGCAGGTGATCATCCGCCGCTTCGGTCTGGAGGACGGTCATCAGAGAACACTGGAGGAAGTGGGCAAAGAGTTCGACGTGACCCGTGAACGCATCCGCCAGATCGAAGCCAAGGCGCTTCGGAAACTGCGCAATCCGGTGCGCAGCAAAAAAATCCGGGACTTCCTGTAAAAGAAGAGGAATCGAGAGGTGAAACACAACATGAAGAAGCTTACCGCCGTCCTGCTGGTCCTGGCCATGGTTCTTTCCCTGGCTGCCTGCCAGCCCAAAGTCGCCCCGTCTTCGACTGCCGTCCTGGCCGCAGAGCAGACGGCTGACCAGAGCACTCCCGTGCTTACTTCCAAAAACTTCAGCCTGACCCTGGGCGAACTGATGTATTTCTTTGCGATGAACTACAATCAGTACATGTCCTACCTGAACTACATCGGGGTCGATCTGACCCGTTCCCTCAAGGATCAGTACTACAGTGATGAGTTGACCTGGTTCGATGTTTTCCTGAATCAGGCCCGCTACAGCGGCGAGATGTATCTGCAGTTGCTGGAAGAGGCCAAGGCGCGCGGCATCACCATGTCCCAGGAGGACAAGGATTATATCGCCAAGGTCAAGAAGGATATCAAAAACGATGCGGCTTCCTACGGATGGAGCGAAGAACTGTACATTTCGCAGTCCATGGGCACGAACATCGAACCCAAATATATCTACTCGGTCCTGGAAAAGATCGTGCTGGCCGACCATGCGTACAATGAAGTCGTAGCGGCCCGCAATATCACCGACGCGGATATCCGCGCGGAATACGACCGGGATCCGGCCCACTATTCGGCGGCGGATTTCCACTACATCTCCCTGCGGAACACCGAAACGAGCGTGCTTTCCCTGGAGCAGTACAATCAGGTGAAAGACTCGTTCGCGGCAGCGGCCGAATCCGGCAGTCAGGAAGCCTATATCAAGGCGGCCCACGACTATTACAAACTGTATGCTGAAGCTTCCGAGAAGGAACTGGAAGGCACGCCGGACGAATACGCGGCCGACCAGTACGAAAAGGATACCTACACCCAGATCTCCTATGCGGAAGAGAACGAAGCCTCCAAGTGGATCTTTGCCAATGACCGTCAGGTGGGCGATATCTATTTCAAGGTCTCCGAGGAGGAGAACGTCAATCAGTTCACGGTAGCGCTGATCACGAAGGCTCCCTACCGCGACACGACGCATTCCGTGAGCGTGCGCCACATCCTGTTTGCCAATGATTCCTATGCCGACGCAGCCGCCGCCAAGGCCAAGGCGCAGGAGATCTACAATAAGTGGGTCCAGGACGGCGCCAAAGAGGAAGATTTCATCACGCTCTGCGCGACGTATTCGGCGGACGGCAATGCGAGCAGCGGCGGTCTGTACGAGGGCGTGACGACCGGCCAGATGGTCGAACCGTTCGAAAACTGGATCATGGATCCCAGCCGCAAGACCGGAGACCATGGCCTGGTAGAGACCGAGTACGGCACGCACATGATGTATTTCGTGGAGGACCTGGGCGAAGTCTGGAAGATCTCCGTGAAGAACACGCTGGAAGATCAGTATATGAATGCCTTCTACGACAGAATGGATGAGGAATATCCGATCACTGTCAATGAAGAACTGATGAGGACCATCAAGTGGTGATGCGCTCCGAAGAAAGGAGCGGATTACCCGCAGGGCCTGCGTCGCGGAGAGCCTTTCGCCGGATGCGGCGGGAGATCGCGCAGCGCCTGGCGCTGCGGCATGCCGGAAGGAGGACGCAGCAGCCCTGTACGCGGGTGATCGTGATCGGACTGACGGGAGGCGTGGGAGCCGGCAAAAGCACGGTCTCCCGCGTTCTGGCGGAAGAATACGGCGCGGATGTCCTGGAAGCCGACCGGATCGCCGCCGAGGCAATGCTTCCCGGCGGAGCCGCTTTCGCAGGCGTCCTGGCCCGTTTCGGGATCGGGGTGCTGGCCGGCGACGGGACGATCGACCGTGCCTGTCTGGCGCAGATCGTCTACAAAGATCCCGCACAGCTGGAAGCGCTGGAGCAGATCGTGCACCCCTCCGTGTTTGAAACGGTACGGGCGCGGCTGCGCTTATCCCGGCACGGACTGATCGTCTATGAGGCAGCTCTGCCGCGGGAAGCACGGCTTTCAGAGCTGTGCGATACCGTCTGGTATGTGCGCACGGCGGCCGAAGAACGCGCCAGACGCCTGAAGGACACGCGCGGATACAGCGGGGAGCGTTCCCGTCAGATCATGGCCAATCAGCTGAGCGATGAAGAGTTCCTGGCTCTCGCGGACGTCGTGATCGAGAACAACGGATCCGAAGAAGCGCTGCGCGCGGCCGTGCGCCGGGCAGTCTCGGATCTGAAAAGAAAGGGCCGGGGCAGGTGAGTATGTTTCTGGCATCACTGGCGAGCAGCAGCAGCGGGAATGCCGTTTTTCTGAAAACGGAGGGAGCGTCCGTTCTGATCGATGCCGGTCTCTCGGGGAAAAAACTGTCCGCCCTGATGGCGCAGATCCCCGCCGCGCCGGCGGACCTTCAGGCCGTCCTGCTGACGCACGAACACGCCGACCATATCTGCGGACTCAAAGTCCTTATGAAACGTTTCGGTCTGCCGGTATTCATGACGGAAGGCACGGCAAAGGCGCTGCTGAGACAGCCCTTGGGCCGGGATCTTCCCGACGGACAGTTCCGCATCGTCCGGGAGGACGAACCGCTTTCGATCGGGGATCTGCGCATCACGCCCGTAGCCGTTTCGCACGATGCAGCCCAACCGGTGGCGTACCTCTTCGAATCGGGCGGGCGGCGCGCCGCCTGTGTCACCGATCTGGGCTGTTTCGACGAGCGCCTGACGGAAAAACTCCGGGGGCTCGACGCGATCTACCTGGAGGCCAATCACGATCCTATGATGCTTCAGGCCGGCCGCTATCCGTATCCCCTCAAGGAGCGGATCGCCGGGAAAAAGGGGCATCTTTCCAATGACGACTGCGGACGTCTTCTGGGCCGGATCGCCGGCAGCACGCTGCACAGCGTCCTTCTGGCTCATCTAAGCCGCGAAAACAATTATCCGCCGCTGGCGCTGGCTGCAGTACGCGCCGAGGCGATACGGAGCGGTTTTGCCGCGTTCGACACACAGATCCGCCTGGAAGTCGCTCCGGAAGAAGGTATTGCCACACTGGATATCACAGCGCGGTGAGCCGGCCCGTCCGGCCCCGCCTCAAACAACGTTAGAACAAGATAGGGAGTGAACGAACATGTCAAGAACGGAAGGGTCAGGAACTAAGGCCAGACGGCAGGCGATCCGCCGGCTGGTAGTCGCAGGCAAGATCCGCACGCAGAACGAACTGGCGGAGAAGCTGTTGGAAGAAGGCTTCCGCGCCACACAGGCTACGATCTCGCGGGATATCCGTGAGCTCGGTCTCATCAAAGTCAGCGATATCGACGGCAGAGCCTATTATACGCTGCCGGAGACGCACGACCGCCTTCAGGCCAACGATCAGCTCAAGATCCTGTACCGCAGCGCGGTACGCAAGACGGAGCAGGCCATGAATCTGGTGGTCATCCATACGGCCGTCGGCCTGGCGCAGGGTGTCTGTGCCATGATCGACCGCCTGGGCTGGGACGGTGTGGTAGGCACGCTGGCCGGTGACGATACGATCTTTATCGCCACGACCGGCGAAGAAGCCGCAACGCGCGTGATGGAGGTGTTACGGGGCATCTGATGCCGCTTGAATCTGAAAAACAGTAAGGAGACTGCTATGGAAAAGACGATCGTGGAACTGCGGAACGTTTCCAAATCCTTCGATAATGAGATGGTTTTGGACGATCTTTGCCTCTCGGTGAAGGAAAACACATTCCTGACACTGCTGGGTCCGTCGGGGTGCGGCAAAACGACGACGCTGCGCATCGTGGGCGGCTTCACAAAACCCGATACGGGGATTGTCCTTTTCGAAGGAAAAGACATTACGAATCTTCCGCCGAACAAGCGTCACCTGAATACTGTTTTTCAGAAATATGCGCTCTTTCCCAACATGACGATCGGAGAGAACATCGCTTACGGTCTGAAGATCAGCGGGAAATCGAAAAGCTACATAGAAGACAAGGTGAAATACGCGCTGAAGCTCGTCAATCTGGACGGCTTTGAGAAACGGGACGTATCCCTGCTTTCCGGCGGACAACAGCAGCGTGTCGCGATCGCGCGCGCGATCGTGAACGAGCCCAAGGTGCTGCTGCTGGATGAGCCGCTCGGCGCGCTCGACCTGAAGCTGCGTCAGGACATGCAGTACGAACTGATCCGTCTGAAAAACGAGCTCGGCATCACCTTCATCTATGTGACGCACGATCAGGAAGAAGCGCTGACCATGTCCGATACGGTCGTGGTCATGAACAAAGGGTATATCCAGCAGATGGGTACGCCCGAAAACATTTACAACGAACCGGAGAACGCGTTCGTCGCGACCTTCATCGGCGACAGCAACATCCTTGACGGGATCATGCTGGAAGACCGCCTTGTGGAGATCCTCGGCGTGAAGTTCCCCTGTGTGGATGAAGGCTTCGGACGGAACAAACCGGTCGACGTCGTGATCCGTCCCGAAGACGTGGTCCTTGCCCAACCGGGCCGCGGCCGGATGGACGGCGTGGTCACGCACCTGATCTTCAAGGGCGTGCATTATGAGATGGAAGTCATGGCCGGCGGATTCGAGTGGCTCGTTCAGAGCACCGTCTGTCATCCTGTCGGGGAGGAAGTGAGCCTGGATGTGGATCCGTTCAACATCCAGATCATGAACAAGCCCGAATCCGAGGATGAGGAGGCCGTACCGATCGATGAATAAGAGAAAGCTGCTGGCGGGCCCTTACCTTGCCATCGTGCTCTGCGGGACCATCATCCCGCTGCTGGCGATCCTGTATTACGGTTTCACCGACCGGGCGGGGCAGTTCACTCTGGCCAACATCACGGCCGTCACCGAGCCGGAAAACGCCAAGGCGCTGGGGCTTTCCCTGCTGCTGGCGCTGATCTGCACGGTGATCTGCCTGCTTCTGGCCTATCCCATCGGCCTGCTGCTGCGCAGGACGAAAGGAGAGAAGAAGGGCCTGATCATCTTTGTGCTGATCCTGCCCATGTGGATGAACTTCCTTCTCCGCACCATGGCCTGGAAGGCCCTGCTCGCCAATACCGGGGTCATCAATGCCATCCTGGAAGCGGTCGGTCTGCCCGGCATCAACATCATCAACACGCCGGCCGCCGTCGTGCTGGGCATGGTGTACGACTTCCTGCCGTTCATGATCCTGCCGATCTACAACGTCATGATCAAGATCGACAACAGTCTCATCGAGGCGGCCCAGGATCTGGGCTCCAACGGTTTTCAGGTCCTGACCCGCATCATCCTGCCGCTGAGCGTGCCCGGCATCATAAGCGGCGTGACCATGGTCTTCGTGCCTGCCATGACGACGTTCGCGATCTCGAACATCCTCGGCGGCGGCAAGATCTACCTGATCGGCAACATCATCGAGCAGGACTTTTTGATGGGGCTGCGGCAGACCGGATCTGGCCTGTCGCTCGTGATCATGGTCTTCATCCTGATCAGTATGGCGCTGATCAACAAATTCGATAAAAACGGGGAGGGCAGCATGCTGTGAAAAAGTTCTTCCGCGTTTTGTATATCGGTCTGATCTTTACGTTTCTTTACATCCCGATCCTCACGCTGATCGTGCTCTCGTTCAATGATACGAAGACGATGGGCGTCTGGAAAGGCTTTACCTGGGACTGGTACCTGGAGATCTTCACCAATGCGCAGATCATTGAGGCGTTCTGGAATACCCTGATCATCGCGCTGGTCTCGGCGGTCGTTGCCACGGTCGTCGGCGTGGCGGCCTGCGTAGGCATCCAGGCGCTCCGGCACCGGACCCAGCAGCTCGTGCTCCAGGTCACGAATATCCCGCTGCTGAATGCGGAGATCGTGACGGCCATTTCCCTGATGCTGGCCTTCGGGCTTTTCGGGATCTCGCTGAGCATGGGCACGGTGCTCTTTTCCCATATCACTTTCTGCCTGCCGTATGTGATCCTGAACGTCCTGCCCAAACTGAGGCAGAGCGGCATGCACATCTACGAGGCGGCGCTCGATCTGGGCGCTTCCCCGGTGCGGGCCTTCTTTTCGGTCGTGCTGCCGGATATCATGCCCGGCGTCACTTCCGGCTTCCTGATGGCTTTTACGATGTCGGTGGATGACTTCGTAGTCACGTATTTCACACGCGGCGCGGGGATCAACACCCTGTCGACCCTGATCTACAGCCAGGTGAAGGTGGGCATCCGTCCCTCGATCTACGCGCTGTCTACGATCATCTTTGTGATCGTTCTGATCGTTCTGATCGTCGCCAATGTGCTGCCGGACATCACGGCAGCCCGCAAGAAAGGAGAAAATAGCTGATGAAAAAGATCGCTGCTGTTGTACTTGCTCTCGTGATGGGGGCCGTATTGCTTTCCGGGTGCGGGAAACTCGACCCGGAGAAGACGCTTTATTTCTTTAATTACGGCGATTATATCGACCCCGATCTGCTGAAAGAGTTCGAGAAGGAGACCGGCATCCGCGTGATCATGGACACCTTCGATACGAACGAGGAAATGTATCCGGTCATCCAGGCCGGCCAGGTGAAATACGATCTGGTCGTGGCTTCCGATTATACCATTGAGAAGATGCTGGCGAACAATCTGCTTTCTCCGCTGAACTACGACAACATCCCCAATGCGAAGAACCTGGAAAAGACCTACATGGATATCATGGCCGGCAGCGATCCCGGCAACAAATATGCCATCCCGTACAACTGGGGCACGGTCGGCATCATGTACAATACCAAAAAGATCCCGGAGGGGAGCATCACCAGCTGGACCGATCTGTGGAAAGAAGAGTATAAGAGCATGGGCATCCTGATGCAGGATTCCCTGCGCGACACGTTCATGGTCGCGGAAATGATCCTGGGCTACGACATGAACACGACCGATCCGAACGAACTGGAGCAGGTCGTACAGCTGTTGATCCGCCAGGCGCCCCTGGTGGCCGGTTATAAAAACGACGCCGCCCGCGACGATCTGATCACCGGCGACGCCGCCATCGGCATGATCTATTCCGGCGAATATCTTTACTGCATCGACGAGAACGAAAACCTGACCTATGTGGTCCCCAAAGAGGGCACGAACGTCTGGTTCGACTGTTTCGTGATCCCGAAGAACGCTCAGAACCAGAAAGCGGCCGAGGCCTTCATCAACTTTATGCTTCGTCCGGAAGTGGGTCTGAAGACGTTCGAATATCTGACCTACCCTTCGCCGAACGCGGAGACCATTAAACTGATCGACAAGGAATATCTGGAAGATCCGGCCGTTTTCCCGGATGCAGAGACGCTGTCCCGCTGCGGTCTGTATCATTACATGGGCGAGGATGCCGACGCGACACTGGCCAGTTACTGGAAGCGTTTTCGCGGCAATTGATCGATCTGAAAAATTGTTTGCAAAAAATGAGCATTGCCTCTTGTAATTGTCTGAAAAATGCTTTACAATAGGGGGTAAGATGGTTCTTTCCGTGGAAAGAACGTCGGCCGTGTTTTGATCGGTCGGAAAGGAGCGTATCAAGTGGCTGAGACTGGCAATACGAAGAGTTTCAAATCCGTGCAGGACAGTGCTTCCCGTATCGAGGAAGTGCTGCGTCAGGTCTACGCCGCCCTGCAGTCGAAGGGATACAATCCCGTCAATCAGATCGTCGGGTATATCATGTCCGGCGACCCCACCTATATCACCAGTTATGCGGATGCCCGGTATCTGATCTCGCGCGTCGAGCGGGACGAAATCCTGGAAGTCCTTCTGCAGCATTATCTGGAAGAGGTCATCGAGCGCTGATGCGGGTACTGGCTCTGGACTACGGCGCGAAGACCGTAGGAGTCGCCGTGACCGATGCACTGGGTCTGACGGCTCAGCCGGTGGAGACGATCCGCCGGTCCCGGGAGAATGTGCTTCGTAAAACGTATAACCGGATCGGGGAACTGATCCTGGAAAAAGGAGCGGAACTGATCGTAGTAGGGCTTCCGCTCAACATGGACGAAACGGAGGGCGAGCGTGCCGCGCTGGCCCGCCGTTTCGGCGAGGCTGTATCAAAACGCAGCGGGATCCCTGTGGTCTTTTTTGATGAACGCCTGACAAGCGTGGAAGCGGAAGAGATCCTGCGGGCAAACGGAGTGAAAACCAAAGACAGGGGGGCCGTGATCGATCAGGTGGCGGCCTGCCTGATACTTCGCGGTTATCTGGAAACAAAGGAAAAGAATGGAAAAACTGATATTTAAAGGAGAAAACGGAGAGAACATTTCGCTGTACGTCCTGGAAACGACCAGGCTCCAGGGCGTGGACTACCTTCTGACCTGCGACACGGAAGCAGGAGACGGCGATTGTTATATATGGAAAGAGATCCCTTCCCAGAGCAGCGAGGAAGCGGTCTATGAACCGGTGGCAGACGATGCCTTGCTGGAAAATCTGATGGGCATCTTTGCCGAACTTCTGGAGGATGTGGATCTCGTGATCTGAAAGGAGACGATATGAGTAAAGTTCGTGTGATCCCCCTGGGCGGGCTGGATCAGATCGGCATGAACATCACCGCCTTTGAGTACGAGGACGATATCATCGTGGTGGACTGCGGTCTCGCGTTTCCGAGCGATGATATGCTCGGTATCGATCTGGTCATTCCGGACGTTACCTATCTGGAGGATAATATTGAGAAGGTTCGTGGCATCTTCATCACCCACGGGCACGAGGATCATATCGGCGCACTGCCGTATGTGATCCGCAAAGTCAACGTTCCGATCTTCGGAACGAAACTGACCATGGCCCTGATCAACGGAAAACTGGAAGAGCAGGGCATGGAGAACATCGCAAAACGCAAGATCGTCCGCTACGGCCAGGTGGTGAGCGTCGGAAAATTCAAGGTAGAATTCATCCGAACCAATCACAGTATCGTCGACGCAGCGGCCTTTGCCATCACCACGCCGGCAGGCGTGATCGTCCACACCGGCGATTTCAAAGTCGACTATACGCCGGTCTTCGGTGACCCGATCAATCTGTCCCGTTTTGCGGAGCTGGGCAGCCGTGGCGTGCTGGCGTTGCTCTGCGATTCCACGAACGCCATCCGCGAAGGCTTTACCATGTCGGAAAGCACGGTAGGCCGGTCTTTTGAAACGATCTTCGCAGAAAATGCGAACAGCCGCATCATCGTGGCGACTTTCGCCTCGAACGTCGACCGGGTGCAGCAGATCATCAATACGGCGGTCCGCTTCGGCCGCAAGGTCGCCGTCGACGGCCGCAGCATGATCCGGATCCTCGGAACGGCGGAAGAGGTCGGCTACATCAATATGCCGGAGGGCGTGGTGGTCTCTCTGGAGGAACTGCGCAACTATCCGCGCGAAAAGACCGTGCTCATCACGACGGGCAGCCAGGGAGAGTCCATGGCGTCGCTGTCGCGCATCGCGGCCAGTATCCACCGGGAAGTCTCCATCGATCCGACCGACGTGATCATCCTCAGTTCGACGCCGATCCCCGGCAACGAAAAAGCGGTCTCCAAAGTCATTAATGACCTCTCGGCGCAGGGCGCCAAAGTCATCTTCCAGGACGTCCACGTTTCCGGACACGCCTGTCAGGAAGAAATCAAGCTGATCTATTCGCTGGTCAAACCGCAGTACGCGATCCCGCTCCACGGCGAATACCGCCACCGCCAGGCGCAGGCCTCTATCGCCGCCGACCTGGGCATCGCCCGGGAAAATATCTTCCTGCTGGAAGCCGGCGACGTGCTGGAACTGGATGAAGAAGGGGCGGCCGTGGTGGACAAGGTGCCCAACGGCAAGGTGCTCGTGGACGGTCTGGGCGTCGGCGACGTCGGCAATATCGTGCTGCGCGACCGTCAGCTGCTGGCACGCCACGGCATCCTGATCGTGGTCTCGGTGTTCGAGCACGGTACCAACAAACTGGTATCCGGCCCCGATGTGATCACGCGCGGTTTCGTGTATGTGCGCGAATCGGAGGAACTGATGGAAGAAGCCCGCGAGGTGGCGTACAATGCCATCTCGTCCGCGGTGGCTCAAGGCATTATGGACTGGGTAAAGATCAAAGCGGCCATCAAGGAGGAACTGACAGAGTTCCTGTGGAAGCGGATGCGCCGCAATCCGATGGTCATCCCGATCATCATGGAGGTGTAAAACAGTGGCGGACAACGGTCAGGTCAAAGCGGGAAAGGTGTTTTCCGGTCTCTACCAGGGACTTTATGTGCTGGTAAAGATCGCCGTTCTGGCGCTGTTCGTTCTGGCCTGCTACTTCGGCGCCAGAGCAGCGTACCGCTTTGGCTATACCGTTTTTACGACCGGTACCGTGGAAGCGGCGCCCGGAAGGGACGTTTCCGTGACGATCGGTCTGGATATGAACGACCGCAGCGTGGGCGTCTATCTCAAAGAGATCGGAGTCATCAAGAATTCCTGGGTCTTCTTTGTTCAGGCCAAGATCTACGGCTATAAGATCCTGCCGGGCAGTTATGTGCTCAATACTTCTCAAACCGTCGCGGAGATGCTGGAGATTCTCTCCACACCGGCGGAAGCGCCGTAAGGCCTGCCAAACTGAAACGGGAGCCCAAGCGGCCCCGGATACGGAAAAGAGCCGGTCCGTCCGGCTCTTTTTCCGAAAAACGGAAGAAAGCGGGGAATCCCTATGAAGCCGGAACTGCTGATGCCGGCCGGAAGTCCGGAGATCCTGAAGGCAGTGATCGATTTCGGCGCTGATGCGGTCTACGTCGGCGGAGAAACGCTGAGCCTTCGGGCCAAGGCCAAAAATTTTACGGAGGAGGAACTCCGGGAAGGACTGCGCTACGCGCATGCCCGCGGGAAGAAAGTGTATCTGGCGGTCAATATCGTGGCCCACGAAGACGACCTTCCCGGCGCAGAAGCGCTGTTTGGACGTCTGCACGAAGAAGAACAGAGGCCGGATGCGCTCATTCTGTCCGATCCGGGCATTTTCCGTCTGTCGCAGCGCCTGTGTCCGGAGATCCCCGTGCATTTGAGCACGCAGGCTTCCGCGGCCAACGCGGAGACTTTCCGATTCTGGTACGAACAGGGCGTCCGGCGCATCGTCTGCGCCCGGGAACTGTCTTTGGAGGAGATCACCCGTATCCGGAGCAGGATCCCCCCGGAACTGGAACTCGAGTGCTTCGTGCACGGCGCCATGTGCATGTCCTATTCCGGGCGCTGTCTGATCAGTAACTTTCTGGCCTCTCGGGATGCGAACCGCGGCGCCTGCACGCACCCCTGCCGCTGGAAATACTATCTGACGGAAGAAAAACGTCCCGGGCAGTATATGCCCGTCGAGGAAGATGACAGAGGCACCTATCTGTACAACTCCAAAGATCTCTGCATGATCGCTCACCTGCCGGATCTTCTGTCGGCCGGCGTTTCCAGTCTCAAGGTCGAAGGCCGCATGAAAACGCTGCTGTACGCGGTCTCCGTCACCCGGGCGTACCGGCAGGCACTGGATGATCTGGAGGAAGATCCGGCGCGGTATGAGGCAGGTATCCCCGCCTACGAACGGGAAGTCTCTGCGTGCACGACGCGCGGTTTCTGTACGGGTTTTTACTACGGACCGCCCGGAGCGGACGCGCAGAATTATGAGAGCAGCGAGTACCGGAAGAATTATACGTATCTGGGCATGGTACGGGAAGAAGCCGGACGCTTCACCCTCATCCAGAAGAACAAATTCTCCGTCGGCGATGCGGTGGAGATCCTGCGTCCTGGCTGTAAGACGCTGACGGCAACCGTCCTGCGCCTGACCGATGAACACGGAACGGATCAGCCGTGTGCGCCTCACCCGGCGCAGAAACTGATCCTGACACTGGATAAAGGCCTTCAGGCTGACGATATACTCAGAAAGGAAAACCACGATGAAAACATTTGAGATCCCTTCCGCCTACCGGCTGGTCCGAAAGACCCGTCTGGAGGAACTGCGCATGGACGCGTATGTGCTCTCGCACGAAAAGAGCGGCGCCCGTGTGATCCTGATGCCCTGCAGCGATGAGAACAAGGTCTTTGCGATCGGATTCCGGACTACGCCGACAGACAGTACCGGCGTGCCGCACATCCTGGAACACAGCGTCCTGTGCGGCTCTGACAAGTATCCGGTCAAAGATCCGTTCGTGGAACTGATGAAGAGTTCCCTGAACACCTTCCTCAATGCGATGACCTACCCGGACAAGACCGTCTATCCCGTGGCAAGCTGCAACGACAAGGATTTCGCCAATCTGATGGACGTTTATCTGGACGCGGTGCTGCATCCGCGCATGCGCTCGGAAGAGAAGATCTTCCGGCAGGAAGGCTGGCGCTATGAGATCGAGGCGCCGGAAGCCCCGCTCACGATCAACGGGGTGGTCTATAACGAGATGAAGGGCGCTTTTTCTTCGCCGGACGAGATCCTGAACCGCTATGCGATGAATACCCTGTTCCCCGACACGACCTATGGCGTGGAATCGGGCGGCGATCCCGACGTGATCCCCGAACTGACGTATGAGCAGTTCTGCGCGTTCCATCAGAAATTCTACCACCCGTCCAACAGCTACATCCTGCTGTACGGGAACATGGATATGAATGAGCGGCTGGACTTCATGGACCGCGAGTATCTGTCCGCGTACGACCGGATCGATCCGCACACGGAGATCGGTCTGCAGCCGGCCTTTTCGGAGGAAGTGCGCGCAGAGATCGCCTATCCGCTGGCCCCGGGTGAGCCGGAGGATGACCGCGCCTTCCTGTCGCGCCAGTGGGCCGTAGGGACGATCCTGGACGACCGCACGGTCAAGGCGATGGGGATCCTGGATACCGTGCTCCTGCAGGCGCCCGGCGC
>JAGDDE010000012.1 GCA_017958185.1 Lachnospiraceae bacterium
GATGTATCACAGCCAAACGATCGAGGAGGCCCGCAGCATCCGCGACAGGATCATTGCCGAATACAGAGATATCGCAGAGAAGGCTATGCAGTGTCTCGATGAAGGCTTTGAAAGTGTCGTAACAGTCCTGGCGATCCCGGAAAGCATGCGCCGATTCTTCAGGACCAGCAATCATCTGGAACGGCTCAACAAAGAACTCAAGCGCCGGTCCAAGGTGATAGGCGTATTTCCGAACGAAGCCTCTCTTCTTAGGCTGATGGGAAGCGTCCTGCTGGAACAGAATGAACAGATGAGCAGTCACAGCAAGGTGCATTTCAGGACGGAAGACTCTGGAAAACTGGACTCTCTGGGGCCGCAGTTGAGAGCCCTGGCGTTGGAGCAGCACAAACTTCTTGCGGCGGCATGAAATGATCCCTCGCCGGGAGGCAGGAAAAAGAACGAGTTCTTTTTCCCAAAAACAGGGTGATCCGTGTCGCTTCGTCAAGGGCTGCCCGGTCGCTGCGTGGCCAGCGTGCTGTCCCTTGACTCCGCTCCCGCTCCCCTGATTACGGGCAGGAATGCCTGAGGAATTTTACACCACATTTAGGACTTGACAGTACAGAAGGAGGTTACTTACGATGAAAAAGCGGATACTGTCTTTATGTCTGGTTTTCTGTATGGTGTTCACCGTATTTTCTTTGATGCAGAATAATCGCTTTTACGCAGAGTCTGGCGGCCAGGAACAGCAGGAGGATCCCTCTCGGCCAGAGGAGAAAGCCTGGGGACCGTCGGATGAAACGTATGCCCCCGGCATCATGGTTAGGATGAAAACGATTTCCGTGGAGGACTGTCTGACACCGGATGTCTCCTGGGGTGACTGTCTCGCGGAAATACCGTATCTTTATTATGTCAGGGATATGAATGTATTCAACCGGCATCTGATCATGACCATGGCGGGAAAACTCACGCTGGAGGATTTTCTGACAAGGTACCCGAATCATACGGAAGAAAGCTACTACTATTATGTAAAAAACTATTATAAGACAAGTTATGAGCCTCTGCTGATTTTCGGGCTGGAAGAGGGTTACCGTTACAAAGACTATATCGAGTATTGCATTGAACTGATAGAGCAGTGGGAAGGCGTAGACTATGCGATCCCTATTTTGGAATGGCAAGCAGTTCCGGCTTCGGGAAAAACCTTTGAGGACTACGATGCCCTGTTCGAGGGAAAAGAGTATGCCATGGATCGGCTGATCGTTGTGTTTGGGAGCGGTGTGAGCAAAGGGAATGTCTCGGTCGACTATATTCTGAATACTTCCTATGATTACCCGGGAACTCAGTTTTGTGACAGTGTGACCGATCTGACGGCAGATCTTTTTGAGTTGGTGCGTATCCAGTCTCGTTACAAAACGAAAGAATCGTACTTGGAGAAGGGCGGTTCGGAAGAAAAATGGGAGAAAGCCCAGGCGGTTGACCTTACGAATTACCGCAGGATCCTGGTCTATCATCTGAAAGAGGAATATCAGAACAGGGAAACGCTCCAGGAGATCATCTACAGGATAGGCAACCAACCGGCGCGGTTTGAACTCGCCCTGCCGGACTATGAGTGGAAGGTGCAGATGGCTTCTGTCCCGACCGATCCGTATTATCCCGATCAGGCAGCTGCCTTCGGGCTGATCGATCTGCCGCAGGCCTGGCCGGTCGCCGCAGCGGAAACGGCTTCTTCCGTGAAGGTCGCGGTGATGGATTCCGGGATCGACTATTTGCATCCGGATCTGGCCGGGCGGGTCGATACTTCGCTTTCCTATGACTTTTCCGATCCCCTTAACGTCCGGCCGGATCCATATCCGAGCGATAGCTTTGGACATGGGACACGGGTAGCCTGTGTGCTCGGGGCGGTCACGAATAACTCCATCGGCATGGCGGGCGCCTGTCCGAACGTGGAGCTGGTCTCTTACAAGGTGCTGCACGAGGACGAAAACGGGCAGCAGCGCTGCTGGGCCACCTCTTTTGCCGCGGCCCTGGCGCAGTGCACCTCGGACGAGATCCCTATAGCCAACCTCAGCTGGGGCTTTGACATCGCCAGTGAGAATAAGACGGAAACCCAGCTTCTGTGGGAGTTTTTGGTGAATGACGGTGTGTTGACGGTCCATGCGGCCGGAAACGGGATCCTGAACAATGAAGCCGGCACGGATCTGGATTCTATTGAAGACTATATCGGACCGGGCACAGCTTTTGTGGATCTGACTTCCCGTGAATATGTTCCGCTGTATCCCAGTCTGCTGCCGGGCCCGGTGGATAACCTCATTTCAGTCGGGGCCTGTACATTGACCGATGAGCCGGCGGACTTTTCCAACTACGGTGCATCGTCAGTGGATCTGTTCGCGCCGGGAGAGGATATCGTTACATCTGCGGGCAATGGATATTCCGCCGACAGTTACGGTACTTCCTTTGCCGCCCCGTTCGTGACGGCCGCCGCCGCCATGCTGAAAGCCATGAATCCGGCGCTGACCTCCGCGCAGATCAAACAGATCCTTCTGAGCACGGCGGATACAGACGCTGCTTACAGCGGAAAATGCACTTCCGGCGGGCGGCTGAACGTGCTGAACGCGGTGCTGACGCAGCATACGCATACGCACACATATCAGAATCTCGGTGTTTTAAACGGTCATATGGAACGGTGCACGGAATGCGGGATCTCTTGCACAGAGGCGCACAGCTGGACGAACTTCGGACTGCAGTTCCGCTGTTATAAATGCGGCGTGGTTTCTGCAGGCATCCCGGTAGATCTGAACGTCGTTGGCATCCAACCGGAAGAAACGGTTTTTGCAAGCCTGAAGCGCCGGACCTTCTTCGGTCTGGCCTGATCGAAAAAAAATGAAAAGAAGCGCCGGGCGAAAGCTCGGCGCTCTCTCTTTTATCGTATTGGTCCTGCGGCCCGTTATTCCTGTGGGGCCGGGCGGTCGACGTGGACTTCCACGCGGCTGACCAGCGGACCGTCGACCTCCTGCACACGGAAGGTCATGTTTTCGAAGGTGAATTCATCCCCGGCTTCCGGGAAACGGTCCAGCTGCTCGGTGATGAAGCCGCTCAGCGTGGTGTATTCGCTCTCAAAGTCCCGCGGCTCTACCTCCATCTTCTCAAAGGCGTCGTAAATGTTCAGATCGCCGTCCAGCAGATAGGTGTCGCGGGCCGTCTCGGCAAAGTCGTTTTCCACTTCGTCGGTCTCGTCGTAGATTTCGCCGACGAGTTCCTCCAGGATATCCTCCGTCGTGAGCACGCCCATCGTGCCGCCGTATTCATCGAGCACGATGGCCATATTGGTCTCGGTCTCGCGGAATTCTTTCAGGATGTCAGAGATGTTCTTGGTCATGTGGACGAAGAGCGGCTCGTAGAGCATCTCCTCCGGAGAAATGTCCCGGGCGCTGCCGGCAGCCAGCACGGCCTTGATCAGCTGCTTGGTGTTCAGGATGCCGATGATATGATCGATGCTGCCGCGGTAGACCGGGATGCGGGAAAAGCTCATGGCCTCTTCATTGGACAGGAGGCTCTCCAGCGGTTCATCGATATCAAAGGCGCAGACGTCCACGCGCGGGATGAGGATATCGTGGGCGGTCACTTCGCTGAATTCGATGGCGGATTTGATCAGTTCGCCTTCCGATTCGGTGAACTCGCCTTCCTCCTGCATATTGTCCACGACCATGACCAGTTCCTCGTCGGTCATGGTATCCGGTGTTTTGGGGGTCCAGATCACGGAGATCCAGTCGACGAAGGCGGTGACCAGCCAGACGACGGGGGCGAACAGCTGCATGGCCGCCTCCAGCGGGCCGCTGTAGGACAGGACCAGACGGTTGGGGTGGTCCGCGGCCAGGATCTTGGGCAGGATCTCGCCGAAGATGAGCAGCAGCAGCGTGGCGCCGATCTCGGCGTACAGCGTGGCCAGCGCATCGTCCGGGAAGAAGTGATCCACACAGAGCAGCGTGATCACGGTGGTGGAGGCGATGTTGACGAGATTGTTCCCGACCAGGATGGTCGCGATCATGCGGTTATAGTCGTCCGCGATGCGTTGCGCGCGCAGGGCGCGGCGGTCATTTTCCTCCGCCAGCGTCCGCAGACGGGGCTTGTTGGCCTGATTGTAGGCGATCTCGGAAGAAGAAAAGAACGCGGAGAGGCCGATCAGCAGGACAGTCAGAAAGATCAGGAGAGCCGGTATCATTCGTGCACCTCCTCATCCTCGTCCCAGATGTCGCCGACGATCTCTTCCAGCAGGTCTTCCATCGTGACCATGCCGGCGGTCCCGCCGAAACGGTCCCGGACGATGGCCAGATGCACCTTGCGGCGGCGCATCTCCTCGAGCAGTTCGTGGAGACCGGCGGATTCTTCCGTATAGAGCGGCTGGGTCATCTCGCTGCGGATCAGCGGCGCAGGCGATTCGTTCAGCAGCTTCCACAGATACTGTTTGGTGCTGAGCAGGCCGACGATATGGTCGAGGTCGCGTTCATACACCGGCAGACGGGAATACTTTTCCTCCAGGATCCGGGCGCGGCAGGCTTCTTCGCCCTCGGTGAGGTCCAGACCGACCATATGGACGCGGGGCGTCAGGATCTCCGCTACCGTGCGGTCCGTGAATTCCACGGCGGACTGGATGAGTTCGCTTTCGTCGGCTTCCAGACCGCCTTCGTCTTCGATGGTCTCGATCATGGAGTGGAAATCGTCTTCCGTCATGGCCGTTTCGGCCGGATCGGAGCGGAAGACGAGCCGCAGCAGTTTGCCCAGCCCCATAAAGAGCAGGTCCAGCGGGGTCAGCACGGCGATCAGGATGCGCAGCGGCAGTGAAACCGCGCAGGCAAAGTGATCGCTGTTGGCCTTGGCGATATTCTTGGGGATGGTTTCACTGAAAATAAAAACCAGCAGGGTCATGATGACAGTCGAAAATACCGGCCCCCAGGCGGGCCCGGCCAGACGGATCGCCATGACGGCTGCGGTGGACGTGGCAATGACGTGGATCACATTGTTGCCGATCAGCAGCGTGATGAGCGCTTTATCGAATTGTTCCAGGATGGAGAGGGCGCGGGACGCGCTCTTTTTTCCGTCATCGGCCCAGGCCATCAGCCTTACGCGGCTGCAGCTGGCGTAGGCCGTTTCCGAACCGGAAAAGAAGCCCGCGAGAAGCACCAGTCCGGCAACGAACAGGTACGAAAGAAATGATCGTGGATCGGGATCCATGGAAAGCAGAAAAACCTCCTGTTTTTCAAGTTTTTTCAAGAGAAACAGCCTCTCTTCGGCGGATATCATAGCATACAGGCCGCCGGTTGTCAAATGCTTGCATTTTTTCAGGATTTCCTTTATAATGGTGACCAAGTGTGGGCGGATGTCTTTCCGCCCGTGCGGAGCGGCCCTGCGGACCGCTTTCGAGAGGTGGCTGCAAAACCATGATCAACTTCGAAGAAGAAATCGCAAAGTTCCGGCCCAGTACCGAGGTGGATCAGACCGAAGACGTGGTGCTCCATACGTCCCTCAAGGACATGACGGATCTGATGCTTGAGATCCTGAAGGAAAAGGAGTCGTAGGATGATCTGTTATCAGTGCGGCAGCACGCTCGGTTCGGGAAAATACTGCCTGCGCTGCGGAGCCGACGTCTCTGTCTACCGGCGGATCGTGCGGCGGTCCAATGGGTTCTACAATGTGGGCCTCGAAAAGGCCCGCGTACGGGACCTTTCCGGCGCGGCGGAAGCGCTTTCACGCGCACTGGAACTGGACAAGAGGAATACTCAGGCCCGGAATCTTTTGGGGCTTGTTCTCTATGAGCTCGGAGAGGCTGCCGAGGCGCTGATCCAGTGGAAACTGAGCCGGCAGATCCAGCCGGACAACAACCCGGCGGTCCGTCTGCTGGAAAAAGCGGAAGGGGACGCCGGCGCTCTGGGCGATATGAGCCAGGGCATCGAAAAATACAATCAGGCGCTGGAGTACGCGCTGCATGACAGCGAAGACCTGGCCATCATCCAGCTGCAGCGCGTCATCAAACTTCACCCCAAAATGGTCAAGGCGCACTCGCTGCTCGCGCTGCTGGAACTCTGGGAAGGGCGCAGCGACAAGGCGGAAAAAGAATGTAAAACCGTCCTGAAGATCGACCGAGGCAACACATTCTGCAAGAACCTTTCGCGGGAGATCGCGGAGGAAAAACGCGCCGGGCGCACCCGCACCCGCGAACGCGGGCTGGAACTGGCCCGGATGGACGCGGAGATCAAAGACGTCTCGGACGAACCCCGGGAAAAAGACTGGTTCAGCGGGCCGGCCGGGCTCTGGCTGCGGCTGGGGATCGGCGTCGCCGCCGTAGTGGCCGCTTTCCTGCTGATCATCCAGCCGACGATCCGCCGGCGCCGCGCCGACGCGGTCAATCAGGCGGCAGCCGCCTTCGCCCTGCAGACCCAGGATCTCACGCAGGAGATCCGCCTGCTGGAAGAGCACATCCGGGATCTGAACGATGAGATCGCCAAACGGGAGAAGACCATTGCGGACCGGGAGCTGACGATCGCGGAGCGCGACCGCATCATTGAGGAAAAGGGCGAGATCGAAGCCCAGATCGCCAAATACGAGATACTGCTGAATATGTTTCGGCTGGATCCGGTACGCGACCGCGAGGTGCTGCTGGCCATGTATCACAGTCTGACGAAAGACCGCCTCGATACCGAGGGATATGAGGCGGTATATGAATACTGGACCCGCGCGCTGGGGATGGACGAGACTCAGCCCGCGGAGGAAACGCTTCCCGAAGAAGCCGGGTGAGGAGGTTTTATGAAAGGCATCGTTCTGGCCGGCGGCGCCGGCACCAGGCTGTATCCGCTGACGATGGTCACGTCCAAGCAGCTGCTGCCCGTGTATGACAAACCCATGATCTATTATCCCCTGTCCACGCTGATGCTGGCGGGCATCCGGGATATCCTGATCATTTCCACGCCGACGGATCTTCCCAATTTCGAACGGCTCCTGGGAGACGGCTCCCAGTTCGGCATCCGCCTGAGCTACAAGGTGCAGCCGAGCCCCGACGGCCTGGCGCAGGCCTTCGAGATCGGCGAGGAATTCATCGGCGACGACTGCTGCGCGATGGTGCTGGGCGACAATATCTTCTACGGGAGCGGCTTCGAGCAGCGTCTGGAGAAAGCCCGCCTGGCGGCGGAGAGCGGCCGCGCCTGCATTTTCGGCTATTATGTGAAGGACCCCGAGCGCTTCGGCATCGTGGAGTTCGACGCGCAGGGCCATGTGCTCTCCGTGGAGGAAAAGCCCAAGGCGCCCAAGAGCAATTACTGCATCACCGGCCTGTATTTTTACGATAACAAGGTGGTCGGGATGGCTAGGCGCGTAAGACCCAGCTGGCGCGGCGAACTGGAGATCACCGATCTCAACCTCTTCTATCTGGAAGAGGGGCGGCTGGATGTCCAGCTGCTCGGACGCGGCTATGCCTGGCTCGACACCGGCACCATGGATTCTCTCGTGGACGCCGCCGATTTCGTGCGGACCATCGAGACCCGGCAGGATGCCCAGATCGCTGCGCTGGAGGAGATCGCCTTCAGCAAGCAGTGGATCGACCGGGAGACGCTGCTGCAGTCGGCGCAGCGCTACGGCAAGTCGCCTTACGGCCAGCACCTGAAGCGTGTGGCCGAAGGCAAGGTACTCAGCGAACTGTGATCAGAAAAAACGGAGGGAAACGAAAGAATGACGATCCTCGTGACCGGCGGCGCCGGCTTCATCGGCAGCAATTTTATCTTTTATGAGCGTGAAAAACATCCGGAAGACCGCATCGTCTGTGTGGACAAGCTGACCTATGCCGGCAACCTTTCCACCCTGGCCCCTGTGATGGACGATCCGATGTTCCGTTTCGTGAAGGCGGACATCTGCGACCGCAAGGCCATCTTTGCTCTGTTCGAAGAAGAACGCCCCGACATCGTCGTGAATTTTGCCGCGGAGAGCCATGTGGACCGCTCCATCGAGGATCCCGGCGTTTTCCTGGAAACGAATATCATGGGGACGGCCGTCATGATGGACGCCTCCCGCAAGTACGGCGTGACGCGCTACCATCAGGTCTCGACGGATGAAGTCTACGGCGACCTGCCGCTGGACCGCCCCGATTTGTTCTTTACCGAAACGACGCCGCTGCACACGAGTTCCCCCTACAGCAGCTCCAAGGCCGGCGCCGACCTGCTGGTCATGGCCTATCACCGCACCTTCGGGCTGCCGGTGACCGTTTCCCGCTGCTCCAACAACTACGGCCCCTATCAGTTCCCCGAAAAACTGATCCCGCTGATGATCGCCAACGCCTTAAACGACAAGCCCCTGCCGGTCTACGGCAAGGGGGAGAACGTCCGCGACTGGCTGTACGTGGAGGATCACTGCAAGGCGATCGATCTCATCATCCGCGAGGGGCGCGTGGGCGAAGTCTACAACATCGGCGGCCATAACGAGATGGCCAATATCGATATCGTCAAACTGATCTGCCGCCTGCTCGGCAAACCGGAGAGCCTGATCACCTTCGTCACCGACCGCAAGGGGCACGACATGCGCTACGCGATCGATCCCGCCAAGATCCACGCCGAACTCGGCTGGCTGCCGGAGACCATGTTCGCCGAAGGCATCCGCAGGACCATCGTCTGGTACCTGGAACACCGGGAGTGGTGGGAGACCATCGTGAGCGGCGAATACCGCAGCTATTATGAGAAAATGTACGGCAGCCGGTAAACGCCGGCTTCGGAGGAAGAAAATGAAAGTATTTGTGACCGGTGTCGGGGGCCAGCTGGGCCATGACGTGATGAATGAGCTGGCAGCACGCGGTTATGAGGGCATCGGGAGCGATCTGGCACCCGTCTACAGCGGCATCGCGGACGGCAGTCCCGTGACCGTCATGCCCTACGTTCAGCTGGATCTGACCGATGAAGCCGCCGTGGCGGCGCAGATCGAGGCGATCCGCCCGGACGCGGTGGTGCACTGCGCGGCCTGGACGGCCGTGGATGCGGCGGAAGATCCCGCCGTGGCGGAAAAAGTCATGACCGTCAACGGCAGAGCGCCGGGCTATCTGGCGCAGGCCTGCGCCAGAGCCGGCGCGAAGATCCTCTATCTGAGCACGGACTATGTGTTCGACGGGCAGGGCACGCGGCCCTGGCAGCCGGATGAGACCGGCTACGCGCCGCTCAATCACTACGGCGCGACCAAACTGGCGGGCGAGCAGGCCATCGCGGCCGCCACGGACCGCTTCTTCATCGTGCGGATCGCCTGGGTCTTCGGCAAAAACGGCAAAAACTTCATCCGGACCATGCTGCAGCTGAGCGAGACGCGGGACACGCTCCGCGTCGTGTGCGATCAGATCGGCACTCCGACCTACACGCTGGATCTTTCGCGGCTTCTGGTCGACATGCTGGAAACGGAAAAGTACGGATACTACCATGCGACCAACGAGGGCGGGTACATCTCCTGGTACGAATTCGCCTGCGAGATCTTCCGGCAGGCCGGGAGAAAGATGACCGTGATCCCCGTGACGACGGCCGAGTACGGCCTCTCCCGGGCGGCCCGTCCCTTCAACAGCCGTCTGGACAAGAGCAAACTGACAGAAAACGGATTCCTTCCGCTGCCGGACTGGCGCGACGCGCTCGCCCGCTATCTGAAGGAACTGGAAGCATAGGAGAACGACATGGGACAGATCAAAGTGACGCCCTGCCGCATCGAAGGCCTGTATGTGATCGAGCCGACGGTGCACGGGGACGCCAGAGGCTATTTTACCGAGACCTACAATGAAAGAGATATGGCGGAGGCCGGCCTGACGATGCGCTTCGTTCAGGACAACCAGAGCCGCTCGGTAAAGGGCGTGCTGAGAGGTCTGCATTTCCAGAAGCGCTTCCCGCAGGGGAAGCTGGTCCGCGCCATCCGCGGAGAGATCTTCGACGTGGCGGTGGACCTGCGCCGGGAGAGCAGGACCTTCGGACAGTGGTTCGGGATCATCCTCTCGGAAGAAAACCATAAACAGCTTTATATCTCCGAGGGCTTTGCCCACGGATTCCTGGTACTTTCCGACGTGGCGGAATTCTGCTACAAGGTGACGGATTTTTATCATCCGGACGACGAGGGCGGCCTGGCGTTCAACGACCCGGCCATCGGCGTCGCCTGGCCGCTGCTGGAGGGCGCCTACCGCGGCAGCGCCTCCGCCGAGGGGTATCACCTCTGCGACGGGACGCCGCTGAAGCTCAGCGCCAAGGACCAGCTGCTGCCGACCCTTTCGGAGGCCTTCTGTTTTTCCGGCCGCATGTGAGCCGGTACCGCCCGCGGGCGGAAAATCGATGAGACAGGACGTGAGACTTATGCAAGACAAACTGCAGGAAAAAATGCTGACCCAGGAAGAGGAACGCGACTGGTCCGCCGCATGGCTGCGGATCGGCCAGTGGCTGTTCCTGCTTCTGATCGCCGGGTGCGCACTGACGGGCGGCGGCCATTATCTGGAGTTCGGGCCGGTGACGCCCCGGATGATCCTGGGCGCCGGCGTGCTGATCTGCACCGTGCCGCTGCTCTGGAAGGAAAGAGCCTTTCAGATCCGCAATCCGATCATGTGGCTGACGCTGGCGGCCGTCCTCTGGCTCGTCATGGAAGCGGTGCGCGGCTTCGTGCAGGGCAATAACCGCCTGGTGCTGATGACCGACATCAAGGGCTTTGCCTGGCTCTTCCTGGTGCCCTGCGCCCAGGTGCTGGTCCGCAGCCGGAAAATGCTGGAAAACTGCGTCAAGGCTATGGTCATCGGCGCTTCCCTGCAGGCGGTGATCTGCATCGGCATCAATTTCTACATGCTGTTCGCCATGCCGCCGCATTCCACGCCGGAGATCATCACCGTCCTGAACTATATCAACGTGTACGCGCACGAGGTCCAGTGGGGCGCGGTGGACTACGGCCTGTGGGAGGCGTACCGCATCTTCTGCAGTAGTTCGCTCTTCCTGGCCATCGGGGCGTGCGTGCTGTTCTTTGAACTGATGCGCAGCGAGAAGCCCTGGCGGACCGGCGCCCATCTGTTCCTGCTGGTCTTTGCCCTGCTGATGACCTGCACCCGTTCCCTGTTCGGCGCCTGGCTGGCCGGTATGGCGGCCGTGGCCGTTCTGGTGCTCCTGTTCTATCCGGAATACCGCCGCCCGCTGTGGCAGCGCTCGCTGGTCACACTGGGCCTGGGCTTCGTGGCGCTGGAACTGCTGGAAGTGATCTTTGTGCAGGGCTATCTGGAATACGCCGTGGCCCGCACTTTCCAGTTCGACATGTACCGCTATTCCATCCTCCGGCTGCGCCGCTCGAGCCCCGAGACCTGGGACCGTATCGTTTATGAAACACAGAAGACCGATCCTCTTCGCGGAGAGACCAAAGAGGGCATCCTGGACCTGTTCCGTGCCAACCCGGCAGCCGGCGCCGGTCTGGGCGCTACGGCTCCCACGCGGGACGAGCCGGACGAATACTTCTATCTGGACATGCTGGCGCGCACGGGCTTCGTAGGCACCGCGCTGTACCTTTCTCCGATCGGCTACAGCATCGCGCGGTTCCTGCTGCCGAAACTGGATATGCTCAGGCAGTACCGGGAGGGCGTCATCATCCTTTCGACCCTGGCCGTGCTGCTGGTCGCCACTTATTACAACCCCTGGCTGAACGCCGTCCTCGGGATCTCGTGGATGGCCGTGGTCCTCGCGGTCGTGACAGTTTTAAAACGGGAGAAGGAAGGTAACGCGGCTCATGAGTCGTAACACCCGGACAAAAAAAGACAGGAACCAGGTCAAGGCCACCCATCGCAGTTTCAACGCCGCATTCCTCTTTTTCATGCGGATCCTGACACTGTTCGCGACTGCCTTTATTTACCTGTGGATGATGAGCTTCGTGTATCCGTTCATGCTGCTCGCCACCCGTACCATGGGTATCTCTCTGGCAGCCTATATCGTGGTCTACGTTATTATGACGCGGGTGTACGGAGGCATGGACATCGGGATCAAAAAGAGCCAGCCCATCGTCTTCGCGCTGGGCCTGACCGTCTTTTTTGCCGATCTGGCCGCCCATCTGTTCCTGTCCATCATGAACGTGACCGTGGTCCACGACGGGAAGTTCGTCTTTGAAACGCCCGGCCGGCTGATCCTCATCTATCTGATCCAGCTGATCGTGATCATCGTCTTCACGTACGCCGGGAACGACATCTACTTTGTGGTCAACAAGCCGCTGGACTGTCTGGTCGTGACCAAGTCCGGCGCCGGACACAAGCGGATCCTGCGGGAACTGGGCAATTACCGGAAGCAGTACCGTGTCATCGGCGTGATCAGCTATCTGAATCCGGCGGTGGCGGAGCGTATCGAGGAGGCCGATCTGGTCTTTTTCTACGGGCTTTCCGATGCGGAACGCAGCGACCTGGTCGAATACTGCTACGAGCTGCGCAAGGACATTTCCTACTCCGTAGAGATGACGGATATCGTGGGCATGCGCGGCCAGTATATGAATTACAATGATCAGACCTTCCTGTCGTCTCCGGAAAAGCATCTGACGATCGAAGAGCAGTTCATCAAGCGGACGATGGATCTGATCGTTTCGGTGATCGGTCTGATCCTCACCTCGCCGATCTTCCTGATCACCGCGCTCGCGATCAAATTCGAGGACGGCGGCCCCGTCTTTTACAAGCAGAGCCGCGCCACGATCGGCGGCCGCGATTTCAAGGTGCTGAAGTTCCGCTCCATGCGCCAGGAGGTCGGCGGCATCCACAAGTCGGTGCAGGCGGGCGACGACCGCATCACGAAGGTGGGACGTTTTATCCGCAAGTTCCGGATCGATGAACTGCCGCAGCTTGTGAACGTGCTGATGGGCGATATGAGCCTGGTCGGCCCGCGCCCGGAGATGCTGGAGAACGTCGACAAATATACGCTGGAGATGCCGCAGTTCGCCTACCGCCAGAAGATGAAGGCGGGGCTGACGGGCATGGCGCAGGTCTACGGACGCTACAACACCTCTCCGAAGGACAAGCTGATCATGGATCTGACGTATATCGAGACCTACTCGCTCTGGCTCGATCTGGTGCTCCTGTTCCGCACGGTGCTGGTGCTGCTGACACCGGAGGAGAGCACCGAGGCCTTCAAGGAAGACGATCCCGCCGAGGATATTGTGGAGTGACCCCATGACGGAAAAAACGAAGATCCCGGTTTCCGGATGCATCGTAACGTACAACAGTGCCGGTGAAATCGAAGACTGTATTGAAAGTCTGCTCTCTCATACCGAGGGCGTGGACTTTCATCTTTATATTTCGGACAATGGTTCCTCCGACGGGACCCCGGAGGTGGTAAAGCGCCGCTTTCCGCAGGTGACCGTTCTGGAAAACGGAGAAAACCTGGGCTTCGGGCGGGGCCATAATCAGGCGCTGCCCCTGCTTTCGTCCCGCTATCACGTCTGCATCAATCCGGATATCCGTCTGGAGGAGGACGCGATCACCCGTCTGGTGGCCTATCTGGAAGAGCATCCCGAAGTGGGCATGGTCATGCCGGATATCCGCAATGAAGACGGGAGTCGGCAGGAACTGCCCAAGTATGACCCCACCTGGTGGTATCTGATCGGCGGGAGGCTGTTTCCCGGCGTCCGGGATAAATACTGCCGGAAGGGGGAACTGGACGGCGGCCCCGTGAAGATCGAATTCTGTACGGGCTGCTTTCACGTGATCCGGACGGATCTGTTAAAGGAACTGGGCGGGTTTGACGACCGGTATTTCCTGTATCTGGAGGACGCCGATCTGGCCCGCGAGGTGCGCGCCAGGGCGGATGTGATGTTCCATCCCGGCATCCGGGTGGTGCATCTGTGGCACCGGGAGAGCAGCCGCAGCCTGCATGGACTGAAGCTGCATCTTTCCTCGGCCCGCAAGTATTTCCGCAAGTGGCGCTACGCCGGGAGGAAGTGAACCATGGCGGAGGTGACCATCCTGCTTGCCGCCTACCGGGGCGGTACTTATATCGCCGGGCAGATCGATTCGATCCTGGCGCAGACCTTTTCCGACTGGGAACTGGTGATCTCCGACGACGGAGAGCAGACCGGAGAAGTGCTGGACCGGTATGAGAAGGAGCACCCGGACCGGATCCGCCGGCTGCATGCCGGGCGGCGCTTCGGGAGCGCGCAGAAGCATTTCCTGTGGCTGACCGGGCAGTGCGCCGGATCGGAGTATCTCATGTACTGCGATCAGGACGACCGCTGGCATCCGGACAAGATCGAAAAAACACGAAACAAAATGAAGGAACTGGAGGCACACGCCGGTTCGGACAAGCCGCTTCTGGTGCACACCGACCTCTGCGTGGTCGACGCGGATATGGAACTTCTGTCTCCTTCCTTCTGGAAGTATTCCCGGCTGGACGGCAGCCGTCTGGCTCTGAACGAGCTGGCCGTGCAGAACGTAGTGACCGGCTGCACGGTCATGATCAACCGGGCGCTGGCGCAGAAGGCCCTGGCCGGCGCGCAGGAGCCTGCCATGCTGATGCACGACTGGTGGTTCGCCCTGACGGCGGCGGCGTTCGGCGAGGCGGCCTGTCTGCCGGAAGCGACCATGGATTACCGCCAGCACGGCGGCAACACCGTGGGCGCCAAAAATGCCGGGTCTCTGAAGTATATCCTGGAGAAACTCCGCGGCGGCAGCATGCGGCAGGCGCTGATCGATACGGCCGCGCAGGCAGGCGCCTTCGCGGACTGTTACGAAGCAGAGCTTTCGCCGGAGCAGCTGGCCATGCTGCGGGCCTTTGCCGCCTGCCCGGGAGCGTCCCGGCGCGAGAGGCGCGCGGTCTACAGCCGGTACGGTCTCTGGAAGAATGATCTGCGCCGGCGGATCGGCCAGCGCCTGTGGTGGTAAAGGAGCCGTATATGACCAAAGGGGTCGGGATCGATATCTGCCGGATCAGCCGCATCCGGAGCGCCGCAGCCCGGGAGGGCTTCCTGGAGCGGTATTTTACGCCGGGAGAGCTGGCATACTGCGGATCGCGCGGCCGGGGCCGCATGCGGTCGCTGGCCGGCCTGTTCGCGGCGAAGGAAGCGGTGGTCAAAGCGCTCGGAACGGGCTTTCGGGGCATAGGGCCGGGAAGTATTGAGATCGGCCACGATGCGCTGGGAACTCCCGTGCTTCTGCCCGGGGCAGCGCTGGAAACGCTCCTGCGGGAGCGGGGGGTCCGGACGGTCCTGGTGAGCATCTCCCATGACGGAGATACGGCTGTGGCCATAGCCTGGGCCGAAGCGGCCGGAGAGGAGATCATATGAGTTCGGAAATTTCCCGCTACTACATCGTAAAAGATACGGCGCTGCCGGAAGTGCTGCGCCTGGTCGTGGAAGTCAAGGACATGCTGGCGCGCGACCGCAGCCTGTCGGTCAAGGCGGCAACGGAAAGGGCCGGCATCAGCCGCAGCACCTTCTACCGGTACCGGGACGAGGTGTCCCCGCTGAACCGGGAACTGCGCGGCAAGACCGTCAACTTTTCCATCCGGCTGGAAGATAAGCCGGGCATCCTGTCGGCCATCCTGAAGGAGATCGCCGAGCACGAAGGGAATATCCTGACCATCCATCAGAGCGTCCCGATCCAGGGCGTGGCGCTGCTGACGATCAGCCTGCAGATCCTGTCCGACCTCAACCGGATCGAGGAGATGCTGCAGCAGATCGAGCACAGCGAGGGCGTCTACGAAGTGCGCCTGCTGGGCGAGGGCTGAACCATGGCGCGCATGCGTCTTTTGAGAGAGGCCCCCGCGCCGGCCGACCGGGTGCTGGCGCCGGCCGCTGCAGCCTCTGCCGTGCTCTTTTTTGCGGTGGCACTGCTCGTCCGCCGGATCGAGGCGCTGAGCGATCTGGCCGAGTGGCTGAAAGAGCTTCACGAGTGTCCCTTCCGGGAATTCTGGGGCATCTACTGTCCGGGCTGCGGCGGCATACGGGCCGTCGAGCATCTGGCCCGCGGGGATCTTTGGGGATCCTTCTTTTTCCACCCGGCGGTGGCGCTGTCGGCCGTTTTTCTGGCCGCCTACCTGCTGTCACAGCTGATCTGGCACCTCAGCTGCGGCAAGGTCCGATGCCTGAGCCTTTCGGCGCCGCTGCTCGTGTGGCTGCTGGCCGTCATCCTGCTGCAGTGGTTCGTCAAACTTTGTTTTTTATGGAGCGGGCAGCCCCTGTGGTGAGCGCGCGGAGAGAATACAGAACGGGAGATCTGGCATGGATATTCTGAAGAAACTGGCAGAGGAACTTTCCGTCCCGGCTTCGAAGGTCGAAGCGGCGGTCGGACTGATCGACGAAGGCAATACCATCCCCTTCATTGCGCGTTACCGCAAGGAGGCGACCGGGGGCCTGAACGACGAGGTGCTGCGGACGCTCGACGAGCGCCTGCGGTATCTTCGCAGCCTGGAGGAGCGAAAGAGCGTGGTGCTCAAGACCATCGAAGAGCAGGGCAAGCTCACGGACGAGCTGCGCGGGCAGATCGAAGCGGCCGAGACCCTGGTCGCGGTGGAAGACCTGTACCGGCCGTACCGTCCCAAACGGCGCACCCGCGCGACCGTCGCGAAGGAGAAGGGCCTGGAACCCCTGGCGCAGGAGATCCTGGCGCAGCAGGTGAAGGTGCCGCTGGAAGAACTGGCGGTCCCCTATGTTTCCGAAGAAAAGGGCGTAGCCGACGTGAAAGAAGCGCTGGCCGGCGCTTCCGATATCATCGCCGAGATGATCAGCGACAATGCGGCTTCCCGGCAGACCATCCGCGATGCCACGGGCCGGTTCGGACTGGTACGTTCCGAAGCCAAAGGGGAAGATCCCGCCGGCACCTATCAGATGTACGCGGATTTCTCCGAGTCGGCAGGGCAGATCGCGGGACACCGCATCCTGGCGCTCAACCGCGGGGAAAAAGAAGAGAAACTGTCCGTGCGGCTGGAGATCGCGGAAGACCCCATGGTGACCTTCCTCTCCAAGCAGGTGATCAAAAACGGCAATCCCTATACTACCCCGTTTTTGAAGGCGGCGGCGCAGGATGCCTACGAGCGTCTCATCGCCCCCTCCGTGGAACGGGAAGTGCGTTCTTCTCTGACGGAACGGGCGGAAGACGGCGCCATCAAGGTGTTCGGGAAGAATCTGGAGCAGCTGCTCATGCAGCCGCCCATCGTGGGGCAGGTGACGCTCGGCTGGGATCCGGCGTTCCGCACCGGCTGCAAGATCTCCGTCGTGGACGGGACAGGCAAGGTGCTGGACCATCTGGTCGTCTATCCGACCGCTCCGCAGTTCCATGTAGAGGAATCCAAGGCCGTGATCAAGCGGCTGATCCGCAAATACAAAGTGACGCTCATCGCGCTGGGCAACGGTACGGCTTCCCGCGAGTCCGAGCAGATCATCCAGGAGATCCTGAAGGAGATCCCTGAGGACGTCTCCTATGTGATCGTGAATGAAGCCGGAGCTTCGGTATATTCCGCCAGCAAGCTGGCGACCGAAGAGTTCCCGGATCTGGATGTGGGCGCACGCAGTTCCGTCTCGCTGGCCCGCCGCCTGCAGGATCCCCTGGCCGAACTGGTCAAGATCGATCCGAAGAGCATCGGTGTCGGACAGTATCAGCACGATATGGACCAGAAGAAACTGGGCGAGACGCTTTCCGGCGTCGTGGAAGACGTCGTGAACCGGGTGGGCGTGGATCTGAACACGGCCTCCGCGTCGCTCCTGGAATATGTTTCCGGCGTGAATAAGACGGTCGCGAAAAATATCGTGAGCTTCCGGGAAGAAAACGGCGCATTTACGGACCGGAAGCAGCTGCTGAAGGTGCCCAAACTGGGACCGAAAGCCTTTGAACAGTGCGCAGGCTTCCTGCGCGTGCGCGGCGGGAAGAATCCGCTGGATGCGACGGCCGTGCATCCGGAGAGTTATGCGGCGGCCCAGGCGCTCATGGAAAAACTGGGTGTGAGCGGCGACGATCTGCGCAGCGGCGGGATGAAAGGCATCCGCCGGCAGGCCGGATCGCCCAAGGCGCTGGCCGAGGAGCTGGGGATCGGCGTGCCCACCTTGGAAGATATTTTGAGCGAACTGGAAAAACCGGGGCGCGACCCGCGTGACGAGATGCCTCAGCCGGTGCTGCGGCACGACGTGCTGGAGATGAAGGACCTGAAACCCGGCATGATCCTGCGAGGGACGGTGCGGAACGTGATCGACTTCGGCGTTTTCGTGGACATCGGCGTCCATCAGGACGGGCTGGTACATATCTCGCAGATCTGCGACCGCTACATCAAGCATCCGCTGGAGGCGGTCAAACTGGGCGATATCGTCGAGGTGCAGGTGCTGGACGTGGATATGCAGCGCAAGCGCATCGCGCTCACCATGAAAGTAAAGAAATAGGCTCCGTCAGGAGACAGAGACCGGGGGCGGCC
>JAGDDE010000104.1 GCA_017958185.1 Lachnospiraceae bacterium
GCGATGGGCATGCACTTCGGCACGCTGTCGTCCTACGCGCCCATGCTCGACTGCCTCTACGTTTACTCCGACACCGAGCTCACCTGGGAGCCGAAACTCGACAACATCCCCAAGTGGGAAGCCGCCAACCAGTAAGAGAGGAGGTCTGACAATGGAGTTTTCTTCGTTTTTCGATTTCAAACAGAAGAACAAGGCCAGCCTGATCCTCGGCGTAGCGGCACTGATCGCCGGCATCGCGGCCCTGATCATCTTCCAGGCGTCCAAGTCGGCCGAGTTCACCAAGCAGATGATCGAGACCTACCGGCAGGATATCTACGTGACGGCCGCCCTCATCGCGGGGATCGTGCTCTGCGGCGCAGGCCTGGTCTTTGATCTCAAGATCGTCAAGTACTTCGGCTTTATCGCCTATCTGTTCGCGTTCCTGAACTACATCGTCTTCGAGGTGGACTATCTGGGGAGCATCTTCTCCAGCATCGATCCCACCGAGATCACAGCGGATTTCGTCGCCATGCTGGTGCTGCTGGCCGCTGCCACAGTGCTCGCGCTGATCTCCGGGATCACCGCGGCGGAAACGGCCGCAGCGGCAAAGAAGGAGGCCTGAGATGAAGAAATTCTTTTCCGTTAAGCTCTGGCGCACCCTGACCGTGGTCACGGCAACGCTGCTCGCCCTGATGCTGACGCTGATGAACGTGGCGAACATCAAGTTCTCCGCGATCCGCTCCTTCCTGGGCGGCGAGACCTCGAAGATCATCAAGGGCGACGCCGCGGGCGAGGATACCGAGTATTTCAAGGTGCTCCATACCGGCGATGCCCTGCAGAAGTATCTGGAGGACGTCTGCCGCAGCCTGGAGGCGGAAGGCATCGTCCTGCTGCGCAATGACAGCGTGGACGGCGTGCCGGCGCTTCCGCTGGCCAAGGGCAGCAAGGTCAGTCTCTTCGGACAGGGCTCGGTCGCCTTCAACTATTCGACGACCGGCTCCTCCAATACCGGCACGAGCCGCTATCCGTCCCTGAAGGACGCCTTCACCGACCTGAGCCTCAACGAGGAACTGTGGAACTTCTATCTGACCGGCGCGGCCTCGTCCTACCGCCGCTCCTACAGCATCACGAAGGGCTATCTGATCAACGAAGCCCCCTGGAGCGTCTACGAGTCGTCCTCGGTCACGAATTCCTTTGCCGCCTACGGCGATGCAGCCATCTACGTGGTCTCCCGCGACAGCGGCGAGGGCAAGGACCTTTCCACGGTCGGCAGCGACGGCCTGGACGGCAGTTATCTGTCCCTTTCCGCGCAGGAGAAGGAAGTGCTGCAGAAACTGACGGCCCTGCGCAGCGGCGGCACGTTCAAGAAGATCATCGTACTGCTCAATTCCGCGGTCCCGATCCAGCTGGACTTCCTCTTTGATCCCTCGATCACGGTCGATGCGGCCCTGTGGGTCGGCAACGTCGGCTCGACCGGCGCCTACGCCATCAACGACGTGCTCGTCGGCACGGTGGTCCCTTCCGGCAAGCTGTCCGACGTCTATGCCAGGGACAATTTCTCCTCCCCGGCGATGGCGGCCTGGTCGGCCAACGACGGCAAGAGCTTCTCGCGCCAGTACACGAACGCGGCCGACTATCCGCAGTTCAGCAAGGACACCCAGACCGTCTATGCGGTCTATGCGGAAGGCATCTACGTGGGCTACCGCTACTATGAGACCCGCTACGCCGACGCGGTGACGGGCCAGGCGAACGTCGGTTCCTTCAACTATGACGACGTGGTGGCCTTCCCCTTCGGCTACGGCCTGAGCTACAGCGAGTTCTGGTACAGCGGCTATTCCGTTAAAGAGGAAGCGGATAAGTTCATCGTCTCCGTCAACGTGCTCAACGCCGGCGCCTACGACGCCAAGGAAGCGGTGCAAATCTATCTGCAGAAGCCCTATACCGCCTACGACCGCGCCAACAAGGTGGAAAAATCCGCCATCGAGCTCGTCGGGTTCAAGAAAGTCTCGCTGAAGTCCGGCGAGGACAAGACCGTGACGATCGAGATCGACAAGTCCGTGCTGCGCACCTACGACGCCTACGGCAAGGGCACCTATATCCTGGAGAACGGCGATTACTATCTGACGGCCGGACGCGACGCGCACGATGCGCTCAACAACGTGCTGGCAGCCGGCGGCGCTCCGGTGAGCGGCGATCCCGCCAACGTCTTCAAATGGACGGTGAGCGGTATCCCGGGCGACGGCGTGGACGCCGAGACCTTCGCCTTTTCGAAGGTGAACCCGGAAGTTAGGATCGTCAACCAGTTCGATTCCGCCGACATGAACCGCTACAGCGGACGCGGCAGCAACAGCGTGACCTACGTTTCGCGCAACAACTGGACGGGCACCTGGCCTACGAATACCATCGCGTTTGCGATCACGCCGCAGATGGTCACCGACATCACCAGCCACAAGCCGCTTATCGAGGACGGCTCCGTGATGCCCAAGTACGGTGTCGACAACGGCCTGACCATCGCGATGCTGCGCGGCCTGGCCTATGACGACCCGATCTGGGACGATCTTTTAGATCAGATGTCCTTCGGCGATCAGTCCCTGCTGATCACCAACGGCCAGCACAATACGGTGGTGCTCGATTCGGTGGGCAAACCCGCCACGATCGATGAAAACGGTCCCAACGGCGTCACGCACTCCACTACGGGCATTTCTTTCCCGTCCGAAGGCATCTGGGCCTCCACTTTCAACCTGGAACTGCTGTATGAGACGGGCGCTGCCTTTGCGGAAGACGCGATCGCAGCCGGCATCACCGGCCTGTACGCTCCCGGCGTGAACCTGCACCGCGTGCCGTTCGGCGGCCGTGCCCACGAGTATTTCTCGGAGGATCCGTTCCTGATGGGCATGTGCGCGGCGGTCGAGACGCAGGGCATGCAGAGCCGCGGCGTCTGGACCTACATCAAGCACTACGCGGTCAATGACGAAGAGACCAACCGCGCCGGCGTGGCCATCTGGCTGAACGAGCAGGAACTGCGCGAGATCGTGCTGCTGCCGTTCGAGTACGTCTGCCGGCCCGACATGGGCAATGCCCACGCCATGATGACCTCCTTCAACCGGATCGGCTGCATCTGGACGAGCGGCAGCAGTCCGCTGATGGAGAAGGTCCTGCGCGACGAGTGGGGCTTCGACGGCTTCACCATCACCGACATGGCCTCGGCGAACGCCCAGACCTTCATGGTCTTTGACGACGGGATCGCGAACGGCACCGACTGCTACGACGGCGCCGGCTCCGAGACCGCGCTGAACAGCTACAGCTCCAGCGCCATGTTCGCCAACAAGATGCGAGAGTCCTGCCACCGCATCCTGTACGTCACCGCGAATTACTCCGCGATCATGAACGGGATCAGTTCGGCCGACCGGGTCGTGAAGATCCTGACCTGGTGGCAGATTTTGGTCTACGCGCTCGTGGCCGCTGCCGCGGTGCTGACGGCTGTTTCGGCGGCCCTCTATGCGGTGAGCATCCTGCGGTCCCGGAAGAAAGAGCAGACGGCGCCTGCCGCCTGATACTGATCGCGTTCGTCCGCGCGGGCGCGCCGGATAAAACGGCTCCGGCCGGAGGACAGGATCCCTGCCCTCCGGTACGGAGCCGTTTTTGTACGACCGGAAAAAAGCTGCGCGGGGAGCAGCGGCAGACAAGGCCAGATTACGGGGCAAACCGGACAGATTACGGGGATAATATAGAGGAAAAGAAACTTGTGTGATATAAAAAAATATATTAAAAGCTCCGCCTGTGACATGAAGACCCGTCTGCCCGCCCTCAAAAAGCGGCAGATTCCCCTTTGCCGATGGTTTTGTATCCGTATGACATACTTTCAAGGGACCCTGTACGATATCCTGGAAAAGAACGCCCGCGAAATGCCCGGCCGTCCGGCCTACACCTGCGCCGGGCGATCAAGGACGTGGAAAGAACATTTTCAGAACGTAAACGGCGCGGCCGCTGCGCTGCGCCGGGCCGGTGTAAAGAAAGGCGACCGCGTGGCCGTTCGGGCCGTGCTGACGTATGAGTCCGTCCTGTGGATCACCGCCGCGATCTGCCTGGGAGCCGTGGCCGTCCCCTGCGACCCTCACGGGCCGCTGGCAGAGTTTCTGGATCACAGCCCGCCCGTCGGCGCCCTCTTTTTGCTGAGCGATGAAACGGGGAAGTGGCAGCTGAACGGGGCGCCCTTCCGTTTCCGGCCGAGGCTGCGGAGGCTCCCGGTCCCGGACGCCTCGCCCTTTGACTGCACGCTGATCATCTTCACTTCCGGTTCGACCGGTCTTTCCAAGGCGGTCATGCTGCGCGAGTACGGCTTTCTGAACGTGTTTCTGGGCGAGTCGGAGCTGAACCGGCTGAGCCGGGAGGACGTTTTCATCGGCGTAACGCCGCTGTTTCATATCGCGGGATTCGGCGTGGTCGTCCTGACGGCGCTGGCAGGGGCCCATCTGGTCTTTGACCGCGACATGCGGCCGGATGCGGTCCTGGAGCGTGTGGAAAAGTGGCGCTGCAACTGGATCGTGAGCGTGCCGGGGTATTATCTGAAGATCCTGGCGCAGGGCGCGCACCGACGCCACGACATTTCCTCTCTGAAATACGGGCTGATCACCGGAGGCCCTTATACGAAAGAACAGTTTCTGACCATCGAGCGGGAACTTAATATGACGCTGCGTTCCGGCTGCGGCATGACCGAGGCTTCGCCGAGTTACTGCGGGTCGTATATCGATGACCCGGAGGAGATCCGCGCAGGCTCGCTGGGACGGCCTTTCTCGCGAGCCGAAGTCAAGATCGTCGGGGAGGACGGCTGCCCGGTCCCGGAGGGAAACTCCGGCGAGATCTGCGTGCGGGGCCCGGGCGTGATGCTCGGCTATTACGGCGAAGAGGAAGCCACCCGCGAGGCGATCGACGAAGAGGGCTGGCTGCACAGCGGAGATGTGGGCTTTCTGGATGCGAACGGCTGCCTGCACCTGACGGGGCGGAGGAAGGATATCATCATCCGAAACGGAAACAACCTCTCCTGTGCCGAGATCGAACGAAAGATCCTGCGGCTCCCCTTTATCGCACAGGCAGCGGTCACGGCGGTGCCGGATCCCCTGAGCGGCGAGATGCCGGCGGCCATGCTGGTGCTGAAGGAAGGAGAGACGTTCCGGCCGGAGGAACTGGAGCGTGTCCTCACGCGCCTGGAAATGCCCAAGATGATCAGCCTGGCAAGCGAACTTCCGGTAAATTCACGGGGAAAAGTCAATAAACAGATTGTGAAAGAAGCTTTTTTGGGCAAAAAAACCGTGACGGAGTGAGGAAAACCCGGAAAAACAGAGGATATTAAAAAAGAATTAACGGTGGAAACCATACTGTCAATCAAAATTTTCTAAAAAAAGTTGTCAAAAAATGTTGCGCTGTTAAGGAAATCGTGTTACTATATGAACACGGGTTTGCCTGAGACCACAGGCACCAAGGGTCGAAAGGAGAAGTTATGAATTTTGCAAACCTGCGTTTATTCCTGACAGTCGCAGAATCCGAGACGATGTCAGAAGCTGCCAAGCGTCTGGGAACTTCCCAGCAGAACGTGAGCAACCATATCAGCCGCCTCGAGGATGAACTCGGAGCAGAACTTTTCGTACGGTCTCCCGTACTGAAACTGACCTATGCCGGCAGCTGCGCCAAGGAGCGCGCCGTGCAGATCCTGCAGATGGAGCAGGACATGCGCCGGCAGCTGGAAGAGATCGGAGCCGGCCAGACCCAGCGCCTGCGCATCGGCACCTCCACGACCAGGGGCCGCATGCTGCTGGCCAATCTGCTCGTCCTTTTCCATGAGACCCATCCGGAAACGGAGCTGGACGTGCAGCTGAGCCCGCGCGAGGAACTGATCCAGAAACTGTCGGAAGGAAAACTGGATCTGGTCGCCGGCGTCAAGCCGGAAGACGCGCCGGCGTCCTTCTCGTATGAGACGATCGAGCATACCCGCCTCTGCCTGCTGCTGCCGCAGGATATGCTGCCGCAGGACGTCAGCCCAAACGAGGTCATCGACAGTCCGGAAAAGGCCAAAAAGCTGGCGGATCTCAAGTATCTGGTGCACTCGGCGGGGTCGCCCCTGCGGATGCTGACGGACCGGTATTTCAGCAAGAACGGGCTGGAGCCGCGCGTCATGCTGGAGATCAACAGTCTGGACCTTCTGAACTTCTTTGCCACGCAGGGCATGGGCGTCGCCGTTTCCTTCGAAAACTACGCCCGCCGTATCCTGGCCGATGAAAATCTGGCGGAGCAGGTCTGCCTGCTGCCGATCGACGATCCGGCGCTGGAGAGCGAATTCGTGATCGCCCGCAACGAGAAATTCTTCCTGGGCCGTGCGGCCGCCGACTTCATCGCGCTGGCCCGCCGCCTGAAAGAGAAGATCAATCTGCTGGGCTGAAAAAAATCAAAAATGACTCAAAAAAGTGCTTGACAGGCCGGATTCTATTTGATACAATCTAATTGTAAAAAATAGAACACGGTCGGGAGGTACAGACCATGAGCATTTACGATTACACTTTGACCACCGGCCGGGGCGGCGAGCTTTCCTTAAAGAGCATGGAAGGCAAGGTCATCCTGGTTGTCAATACCGCTACCGGCTGCGGCTTTACCCCGCAGTACAAGGACCTGGAGTCCATGTACGAGAAGTATCATGACCAGGGCCTGGAGATCATCGACGTGCCCTGCAACCAGTTTGCGGGACAGACGCCCGGCACCGACGAAGAGATCCACGATTTCTGCGTCCTCAAGTACGACACGAAGTTCCCGCAGATGAAGAAGGCGGACGTCAACGGTGAAAACGAGCTGCCGCTGTTTGCCTATCTGAAGAGCCAGAAGGGCTTCGAAGGCTTCGGCAAGGGCATGAAGGCGCTGGCGATGAACGCGATGCTCCGCACCATCGACAGGGATTACATGAACAACCCCGCCATCAAGTGGAACTTCACCAAGTTCCTGGTAGACCGCGAGGGCACGGTGGTCGCGCGCTTTGAGCCGACGGCGGACATGAAGGAAGTGGACGCGGCGGTCAGAGCCCTGCTGTGATCCGTGCGCGCAAGAACGATGCGGCGTCCTTTCGGGGCGCCGCTTCTTTGACGAAAAGGAGGGGAACATGACCGGGAACGAAAGAAGAACGCAGGAGGAGGACGCCCTGCTTTTGGAGCGGCAGCTGTGCTTCCCGCTGTACGCGGCGGCCCGGCAGGTGACGGGGGCCTACGCGCCGTACCTAAAACCGCTCGGCCTGACGTACACGCAGTATCTGGTGATGCTCGTGCTTTGGGAAGAAGACGGCGTTACGGTCGGGCAGATCTGCGAGCGGCTGCACCTGGACAGCGGGACGCTGACGCCTCTGCTCAAGAAACTGGAGGCGCAGGGCCTGGTGGTCCGCCGGCGCAGCGGCCGGGACGAGCGGAAAGTGCTCATTGCCCTAACGCCGCAGGGCAAAGAAAAAAAGAAGGACGCGCTGGGCGTTCCGGCGGCGGTGGGCAGCTGCCTTGCGCTGGAGCCGCAGGAGGCGTCCGCGCTCTATCGGCTGCTGTATAAGCTGCTGGGAAAGGAAGAAGGATCATGAAAACGGCAGTACGGTACTTTTCACGCACCGGCAATACGAAACTGGCCGCGGAGGCCATCGCGCGCGGCGCGGGCTGCGCAGCCGTCCCGGTCACGGACGAGCACGCGGCGCTGACGGAGCCGGTGGACGTGCTCTTTGTGGGCGGGGCCCTGTATGCCTACGGCCTGGACAGGCGTCTGAAGGAATGGATCGCGGCGCTTGACGGAAGACTCGTGGGGCGCGCGGTGGTCTTTTCCACCTCGTGGATCTCGCGCCACAGCGTGGATCTGATCAAAGTGGCCCTCGCGGCCCGCGGGATCAGCGTGGAAACGGATTATTTCTACGCCAAGAACCGTCCGGATGAAAACAAACAGAAAGATGCCGAGGCGTTCGGCCGCCGCTACGGCGCGTAAGGAGGAGAGATGGATCGGGAAAAAGTCATTGTACGGACCAGTATCCTCGGGATCGCGGCCAACGTGCTGCTGGCCGGATTCAAGGCGGCCGTGGGGCTGCTCGCGCATTCCGTGGCGATCGTTCTGGACGCGGTGAACAACCTGACCGATGCCTTAAGCTCCATCATCACCATCATCGGTACGCGTCTGGCGGCCAAGGCCCCGGATAAAAAACACCCGCTGGGACACGGGCGCGCGGAATATTTAAGCGCC
>JAGDDE010000105.1 GCA_017958185.1 Lachnospiraceae bacterium
TCCACCCTCGCTTTGTTTTGTGCGATTATATTTTATCAAATCTTTTGTGCCCTGTCAACAGGTTTCCTGCTGTTATTTCGGACAATCCACAGGTTACGCCTTTTGGCAGGAAGCAGAGTACGATCCCATAACGTCATCCGCAGCGGTTTGCTAGACGGTTCACCGCACGGAGATGCTCCCGGAGATCCGGATCATCTCTTCGGGCGATTCGAGGAATCCCCGCTGGATCCACTCGTCCAAAAGCCCGAAAAGGGCGTAGGCATAGAATTTCCCTTTATAACACGCCGCCGGATCCGCGTCGTGCTTCGGATACAGCACCGTTTGAAAGGCGTCATACACTGCCGACTGCCGCTCGCGCTGATATATCAGCACCAGCAGTTCCCGGATGCTGTAATTGAAGAAGAAAAAGGCCGATGTGTTCGTCAGGGAAAAGTCGTCGCGGATCTCAAGCGCATTCTCTTCGGCCCAGCGCTCCCAAAGCTTGACCAGCTTGAAGGAGATCAGCTCGTTTTTTGCCTTGAAGTTCCGAAAATAGGTCGTTCTGCCGACGCTGGCCATCTTCGCGATCTCCGAGACGGTGATCCGATCCACGCTTTTGGTCTTCATCAGCTTGATCAGCGAATCGGACAGGCATTCCTTTAAAAACTCCGTTGTCCGCGCGTTTCCTCCCATATTCTCCCGCTCCGTTTCTTTCCGGTATTTTTTCCGTTCTTCGTACCGTTGCCGTGCTGTCGGCTTGAAAACTCCGCAGAGTGAAATATAATGAATCGGATTGGTACAAAAGTACCACTACACTATATTTATTCCGTTGTTCTATGTCAATAGGATCGGATCATTACAAGCGAAAGGATGAAAAACATGGCGTCTCAACTGAACAAAGTGGTTGTGGCCGGCGGCGGCGTGCTGGGGACCCAGATCGGGCTCATGTGCGCTTATGCGGGCAAGGATGTGACTTTCTGGCTTCGTTCCGAGGGTTCCATCGAGCGCACACGGCCGAAGATCGAGCGGTATTCCTCGCTGATGCTTCAGGATCTGCTGGGGGCGAAAGCCTATATCGGCAACCCCATGGGCGGCCATCTCTATCCCAAGGGACTTATCCGGGAATGGAATGGGATCACGGCGGAGGCCATCGACGCCCTGGCAGAGCAGGCAAAGAAGAATTTTGCCGGCATTCACATCGAACTGGATCTCGCCAAGGCCCTGGCTGACGCGGATGTGGTGATCGAGTCCATGTCCGAAGACCCGAAGGCCAAGATCGGCGTTTACACCGCCATGAAGGATCTGCTTCCGGCAAAGACCGTGCTGCTCACCAACTCCTCCACCATGCTCCCCAGCACCTTTGCCGAGTATACCGGCCGGCCCGAGAAGTACCTGGCGCTCCACTTTGCCAACACGATCTGGAAGAACAACACCGCCGAGGTCATGGGCCACCCGGGCACCGATCCCGAGATCTACCAGCAGACCGTGGCGTTTGCAGACGAGATCAACATGATCCCCCTGCAGCTGCACAAGGAACAGCCCGGTTATATCCTCAATTCCATGCTGGTCCCCTTCCTGAGCGCGGCGCAGGCGCTGCTGGCCACCGGCGTGGCTGACTTTGAGACCATCGATAAGACCTGGGAACTGGCCACCGGCGCTCCCGCCGGCCCGTTCAAGATCCTGGACGTCGTGGGCCTGGAGACGGCCTACAACATCAACCAGATGAAGCCGGACGCTCAGACGGAGGGTACGGTCACCAACCTCATCGGGAAGCTCCTGAAAGAGAAGATCGATCGGGGCGAGACCGGCGTCAACACCGGCATCGGTTTTTACGATTACAGAAAGTAAACCGCACAAGCCCTTCTGCTTACAAGCAAAAGAAACCAGGGACCCGACCATACGGTCGGGTCTCATTGTGTCGACAAGGTGTCGACACAATGAGATAGCAAAATCAGAAAATGTATTCTGATTTTGCA
>JAGDDE010000106.1 GCA_017958185.1 Lachnospiraceae bacterium
GGCTTTCATAAATACGCAATAAAGCTACGCGAAACGCAGTTGAGCGGAGCGAGTTGCGAATTTTTGCAGGATTGCGAGAGCCGCGAAGCGGCGGAGCAATCCGGCGGCTTTCATAAATACGCAATAAAGCTACGCGAAACGCAGTTGAGCGGAGCGAGTTGCGAATTTTTGCAGGATTGCGGGAGCTGCGAAGCGGCGGAGCAATCCGGCGGCTTTCATGCATACTGGACAGATTCTACACATACATGCTACCTGAGATATGATATTGACAGATGCTTTTCTTTGCAGTATCTTATCATTAAGGAGCAGCGGCGCTCTGCGGCAGGTTCTTTTTGCCCGGGCAGCCGCGTTTTTCTTTTTTTCGGAAGGAGGCTTCCATGGACCGGAATCAGCGCATCCTCATCCTGGACTTCGGCGGACAGTACAATCAGCTGATCGCCCGCCGTGTCCGCGAGCATCATGTCTACTGCGAAGTACACCCCTGCGCCATGACCCTGCCGGAGATCCGCGCGTTCGACCCCATCGGCATCATCTTTACCGGCGGCCCGCACAGCGTCTACGGACCCGGCGCCCCGACCGCCGATCCCGCGCTCTTTTCGCTGGGCATCCCGGTCCTGGGCATCTGCTACGGCTGCCAGTTTATGGCTCACGCGCTGGGCGGAAGCGTCGAGCCGGCCCAGTCCGCCTCTGCCCGGGAATACGGTAAGACGCCCACCTTTTTTGACACGGACTGCGCTCTGTTTGAGGGTCTTCCGGAGCAGAGCGTCACCTGGATGAGCCACGGAGACTATATCGCCCGGCTGCCGGAGGGATTTGCCTGCACCGCGCGCAGCGCCGCCTGCCCCAGCGCGGCCGTTGCGGATGAGACCCGCCGTTTTTACGGCGTGCAGTTCCACCCGGAAGTCAACCATACCGAGCAGGGCCGCGCGATCCTGAAAAACTTTCTCTTTGATGTCTGCGGCGCCCGCGGAGACTGGACCATGGAAGACTTCCGTGAAAAAAGCGTCCGGTCGCTGCGCGAAAAGATCGGAAACGGCCGCGTCCTGCTGGCGCTCTCCGGGGGCGTTGACTCCGCCGTCTGCGCCGCCCTGCTTTCGGAGGCGGTCGGAACACGGCTGACCTGCGTTTTTGTGGATCACGGACTCATGCGCAAGGACGAGGGGGACCGGATCGAAGCGGTCTTTTCCGGGAAGGATCTGCATTTCGTGCGTGTCGACGCCCGCCGGCGCTTCCTGAAAAAGCTTTCCGGCGTCCGAAAGCCGGAGGAAAAACGAAAGATCATCGGCGCGGAGTTCATCCGCGTATTTGAAGAAGAAAGCGCGTCTCTCGGGACCATGGAGTTTCTGGCGCAGGGGACGATCTACCCTGACGTCATAGAGTCCGGCGGCGGAAAAGCGGCCGTGATCAAGAGCCACCACAACGTGGGCGGACTGCCCAGGGACGTGCGCTTCCGGGAGATCGTGGAGCCGCTCCGTCTGCTGTTTAAAGACGAAGTGCGCGACCTGGGCCGGACGCTGGGCCTGCCGGAGGATCTGGTGACCCGCCAGCCCTTCCCCGGACCGGGACTGGCGGTGCGGATCATCGGCAATGTAACAGAAAAGAAGCTGGCCATGCTGCGGGAGGCCGACGCGATCTTCCGTGAAGAGATGGCGGCTTTCGGTCAGGCCGGCGCGGCCAGTCAGTATTTCGCGGCCCTGACGAATCTGCGCTCGGTGGGCGTGATGGGGGACGGCCGCAGCTATGATCTGGCCATCGTGCTTCGCGCCGTCCGTACGGAAGACTTTATGACCGCCGACTGGGTGCGCCTGCCGTATGAGCTGCTGGACCGCGCCTCCTCCCGCATCGTCAACGAAGTGCCCGGTGTGAACCGTGTGCTCTATGATATCACCTCCAAGCCGCCGGCCACGGTGGAACTGGAGTAAGCAGGCGGCGGGGACCATTCCGCCGCGGCAAAAACTGCGTCCGAGAACCGCCCGGCCGCAGCGATGACGCTATGCCGGACAAAACGCAAAAACGGACCCGCACGGGTCCGTTTTCGCATTTTATGGCTTCTGCTCCCCGATCGCCGCGCGGATGAATCCCTCGAACAGCGGATGCGGCCGGTTGGGGCGGCTCTTGAACTCCGGATGGAACTGCACTCCCACGAAGAAGGGATGCTCCGGCAGCTCCACCGTCTCTACGATACTCCCCTCCGGACTGGTGCCGCCCACGGTCAGACCGGCTGCGGTCAGTTCCTCCCGGAAGGCATTGTTGAATTCATAACGGTGCCGGTGGCGTTCGCGGATCTCCGCCTGCCGGTAGCATTTTTCCATCTGCGTTCCCGGCCGGATCCGACAGGGATAGGCGCCCAGCCGGAGCGTCCCGCCTTTGGCGACCTCGTCGCTCTGGTCGGGCAGAAAATCGATCACTTTATGAGCAGAAGCCGGGTCAAACTCCCCGGAATTGGCATCACTCATGCCGCACACATGCCGCGCGAATTCAATGACCGCGATCTGCATGCCCAGACAAAGGCCCAGGTAGGGCCTTTTTTTTGTGCGCGCGTAGCGCGCCGCTTCGATCATGCCCTCCGTCCCGCGGCAGCCGAAGCCGCCCGGCACCAGGATCCCATCGCAGGGGGACAGCAGCGCTTCGACGGTTTCCGGCGTGACGGTCTCGCTGTCGATCCAGCGGATCTCCACGTGTGCGCCTTCCGCGAAGGCCGCGTGACGCAGCGCCTCCGCCACGGAGAGATAGGCGTCGTGCAACTGCACGTATTTTCCGACCAGACCCACCGTAACTGTCCGCGAGGCCGCGCGCACGCGCTCCACCATCAGCGCCCAGTCGGACAGCCGGGGCTCCCCGGCCGAAAGACCCAGCTCCCGGCAGACGATACCGGAAAACTGCTGGGCTTCCAGCATGAGCGGGGCCTCATAAAGGATGGGGACCGTACGGTTTTCGATCACACAGTCCGGGCGGACGTTGCAGAACATGGCGATCTTCTGCATGATCGACGCCTCCAGCGGCTCGTTGCAGCGCAGCACGATGATATCCGGGTGGATCCCCATGCCCTGAAGCTCCTTGACCGAATGCTGCGTGGGCTTGGATTTATGCTCGCCGCTCCCGTGCAGATAAGGCACCAACGTGACGTGGATATACAGACTGTTTCCGCGTCCCTGCTCCAGGCCTACCTGCCGGATAGCTTCCAGGAACGGCTGGCTTTCAATGTCGCCGGTCGTGCCGCCCACCTCCGTGATGACCACGTCCGCCTGTGTCTTTTTTCCGACGGCATAGATAAATTCCTTGATCTCGTTGGTGATGTGTGGGATGACCTGGACGGTTTCGCCCAGATACTCCCCGCGCCGCTCCTTGTTCAGCACGTTCCAATAGACCTTTCCGGTCGTCAGATTGGAGAACTGGTTCAGATCTTCATCGATGAAGCGCTCATAATGACCCAGGTCCAGGTCCGTCTCCGCCCCGTCTTCAGTCACGAACACCTCCCCGTGCTGATAAGGGCTCATGGTCCCGGGGTCCACGTTGATATAAGGGTCCAGTTTCTGCGCGGCCACCTTCAGGCCGCGCGCCTTGAGGAGCCGTCCCGGCGAAGCCGCTGTGATGCCCTTGCCCAGGCCGGACACCACGCCGCCTGTCACGAATATATACTTGCTCATCTTCCTGCCTCCCGTCCCATGCTCACAAAAAAAAGACGCCGGCGCGCGGAAAACCCGCGGGACACCGTTGTCTCTCAACAGATGAAGTGTACGCCTTTTTGTCATTCCTGTCAATGCTTTCGGGGCGTTTTTTTGAATTTCTCTTGCGCGGGGGCCGCCCGCGCGTTACAATATCGGCAAAGTTCTCTCCGCCGCGCGCGGGAAAGGAGCTCTTTCCATGAAATTCACCCCCGATGAAGTCCTGCAGTATGTTCTGGAAGAAGACGTGAAATTCATCCGCATGGCTTTCTGCGATATTTTCGGCCGGCAGCGCAACGTGGCCATCATGGCGCCGGAACTGCCCCGTGCCTTCGATCACGGGATCGCTTTCGATGCCTCCGCCGTGCCGGGTTTTGATATGGACGTGCGCTCGGACCTGTTTCTGAGACCGGACGCCTCCACGCTCAAGGAGCTTCCCTGGCGGCCGCGTCAGGGCCGCGTGGCGCATATGTTCTGCAGCATTGTGCATCCGGACGGCACGCCCTTTGAGGCGGACGGGCGGCGCCTGCTGAAAGACGCCGCAGACGACGCGGCCGCCCTCGGCTACACCTTCCGCTTCGGGACGGAAATGGAATTCTACCTGTTCCGGCTGGATGAGCACGGCGCGCCGACCCGCGAGCCTCTCGACCGGGCCGGCTATATGGACGTCGCTCCGGACGATAAGGGCGAAAACGTCCGCCGGGAGATCTGCCTGACGCTGGAACAGATGGGCATTTTCCCGGAGAGCTCCCACCATGAGAGCGGCCCCGGCCAGAACGAGATCGACTTCCGTTACGCGGACCCGGTCGCCGCGGCCGACAACGCGGTCATGTTCCGCAGCGTCGTGGGGACCATCGCCGCGCAGAACGGCCTCTGGGCGGACTTTTCGCCGCGCCCGCTGCCGGACTGCGACGGAAACGGCATGCATATCAACCTTTCCGCCTCGAATAACGGGGCCGATGTTTCCCCGCTGACGCTGGTGCCCGGCCTGCTGGCCGGCATCCGGGACATGACGCTGTTCCTGAATCCCTCCGACGCCTCCTACCGCCGTCTCGGCCGGGATAAGGCGCCGCAGTATGTCTCCTGGTCCGAAGAAAACCGTTCTCAGCTGCTGCGCGTACCGGCGGCCGCCGGCGCCTTCAGGCGTCTGGAACTGCGCTCGCCCGACTCCTGTGCCAATCCGTATCTGGCTTTCGCGCTCATGATCCGCGCCTGTCTGGACGGGATCCGGCGGGGCCTTCCCCTGCCGGATCCGGCTGATCTCAACCTCTTCCACGCCGACGCGGAGACGCTTTCCCGCTTTGAGCGGCTGCCCGCCTCCCTGCCGGAAGCGGTCATTGCCGCCCGGGACAGCGCACTGATCGGCAGCTGCCTTCCGCCCGCCGTGCTCCGGGCCTATCTGGATCGGGCTTCAAAGCCGTGACCCCGGATCTGACGAAGCCGTGAAGGGAGGGGTGCGATACGGTATTTCAAAGCGATCCCTACAGTGTCCTTTTGGTCTCTGTATCTGACAAACTGAACACAGCCGTGCAGGGGCTCCTGCCGCCTTCGGATTTCTGGCCCGTCGATACCGTCTCCGGCATCGCCGAGGCCCGCCGGCGGCTGATCGGTGCCTCATACGATCTGGTCATCATCAACTCGCCGCTGCCGGACGATTCGGGCACCGGTTTCGCCGCGGACCTCTGCGCCCGTAGCGATGCCGGCGTCCTGCTGCTCGTGCGCAGCGAGATCTACGAAGAAACCTACTACAAACTGCTGCCCTCCGGGGCAGTCGCCCTGTCGAAACCGCTGAGCCTGCCCATGATGTCGCAGGCCCTGCGCATGCTCTGCGCTCTGCGGGAACGCCTGCGCGCGCTGCGGCAGCAACAATCCACCGTTGAGGAGAAGATCGACGAGATCCGTCTCGTCAACCGCGCCAAATGGCTGCTGATCGAATGTCTGCACATGACGGAAGCGGAAGCGCACCGGCATCTGGTGCGCCAGGCCATGGAGCAGCGCTGCAGCAAGCGGGAGGCGGCAGAGAACATCATCCGCACGTATCAATAACGGCCGGGACCGGCCGCAGTAAGGGAGGAAGATCATGGAATACCGCACAGAAAAAGACTCCATGGGCGAGATCCGCGTGCCCGCTGACAAACTCTGGGGCGCGCAGACGCAGCGCAGCCTGGAGAATTTTCCCATCGGCCGGGGCCGCGAACTCATGCCGGCTGAGATCATCCATGCCTTCGGCCTTGTCAAACAGGCCGCCGCTCTTGCCAACCGACGCCTGATCCCGGACAGGATGCCGGAGGAAAAACTGGAACCGATCCTGAAGGCCGCCGACGAGGTCGCTTTCGGCCGTCTGGACGCGCACTTCCCGCTGGTCGTCTGGCAGACCGGGAGCGGCACGCAGACCAATATGAACGCGAATGAGGTCATCGCCCGCCGTGCCGGCGAGCTGTCCGGACTCTTCTTCCACCCGAACGACGATATCAACCTGTCCCAGTCCAGCAATGACACCTTCCCCACGGCGCTGCACGTGGCGGCGGTACTGAGCCTGGAAGACGGCGTTCTTCCGGCTGTCCGGCGGCTCATCGACACCTTCCTTCGCTTAGAGGAGGAAAACCGGGACGTCCTCAAGTCCGGGCGCACGCATCTGCAGGATGCCGTCCCGCTGCGTTTTTCTCAGGAGATCGGCGGCTGGCGCGCCTCTCTGGAGCGCGACGCGGAGATGATCTCCCTGGCACTGCCGGGCCTTCGGCGCCTTGCGCTGGGCGGTACGGCTGTCGGGACGGGACTGAATGCTCCTGCCGGCTTTGCGGAAGCAGCGGCGGCGGAGCTTTCCCGGCTCACGGGCAAAGCTTTCTCAAGCGATGAAAATAAATTCCACGCGCTGTCCAGCCGGGACGAGCTGGTGTTTGCCCACGGAGCGCTCAAGGCACTGGCTGCCGATATGATGAAGATCGCCAATGACGTCCGCTGGCTGGCCAGCGGTCCGCGGAACGGCCTTGGCGAGATCCACATTCCCGAGAATGAACCCGGCAGTTCCATCATGCCGGGCAAGGTCAATCCCACGCAATGTGAACAGGTGACCATGGTGGCTGTACAGGTCTTGGGGAACGATACCACCATCGGGCTGGCTGCTTCCCAGGGGAATTTTGAACTGAATGTATTCCTGCCGGTACTGGCTTATGATTTCCTCCAGTCCGCCCGGCTGCTGGCGGAGTCGATCGGCTCCTTTGAAGCCCGCTGCGCCCGGGGGATCCGCGCCGACCGCGCGAAAATGGCCGAAAACATGCGCCGCTCCCTGATGACGGTCACTGCGCTCAGTCCCGTAATCGGTTATGATCGAGCCGCCGCGGCCGCCAAACTGGCCTATCGGGAGGACCTTTCTCTCAAGGAGGCCTGCCTGCGGCTGGATTTTCTGACAGAAGAAGCGTTTGATGCCGCCTGGCAGCCGGAGAAAATGGTCTGAGCCCGTCCTGATGACACATCGTTTCCAAATAAAAAGAGGGCCCTCGGGCGGACTCCGCAAAGAAGCTGCCCCGAGGCGTATTAATAAATACAGTATCGTTTTTGACCTGTTATTCCAGGCTTTTACGAAACTTCTTATTCGGAGTTTTCCGTATGAGACCCCCAGAGGATGATGACATGGCTGCAGATTATATCTGTGAGTTGTTTCTTGTCAAAACCGAGAAAGTTAGTATGAAGGATAAAGTTACAAAATATCGTACGGGTTTGCCTGACAAAATGGGTGATAGTTGGCAAACAAGCAGATTGTTTCCCTAAAAAACAATACTTGCTTAAATTTCAAACCTACGCTATACTAAAAGTGTGTTTAGATTCAAATAGCAAATTGAATATGTGTCATGCGAAAAAAGGATCCAAAACAGCAAAACCAAAAAGATACTTTAAAAAAGGAGAATGCTATGAAAACGACAAGAGGGACAGTGCTCCTGTTGATTATGATCGCGGCAGTAGCCTCAGTTTTTTCTATTTTGATCGTCAGCCACCAATATAAAGCGGTACCGGCCGATCAGTCTGTCCGGTTGTCTCAGGTTGAAAAAAATACGTCCGTATATCCGGTGCTTGATCTTTCGGCTGATAACACGGCGTCAGAAATTGGCATAAACGAGATAATCTCTGAGGATCTGGCGGACACAGAAAAAGCCGTAGATATCGATGGTCCCAGGGTGGATGCTGGCGGAAAAGAAAAAGGAATGTTTGGCGATATCCGGACAGAAGAGGATCTTCCTGAAATCTTCCCGGTGTTAGAGGAAGGTGAACAGATGCCGCTTCCCGCCGAATGGTTCGATGAAAACGGGGAAGTAAAACCGGAATATGAGACTGCGCTGCAGCGTCGTCTGTATTTCGGCAACCCGGTTTATCCTGACAAACTGGATGAGTATTATGCTTATATAGAAAACCTGAAGAAAGGTGTCGACGATCTTTACAGCAGGCTGGGAATAATCAAAAAGACAGATCCGGCAGAGGAAGACCCCCTCTATGCCGGAATGACTCCGGAAGAAGTGGAAGAATTAAGAATTCTGAAAAATTCACATCCCAAAGACTGGGCGATCGCCGTAGGCCTCTGGGAGAAGGATGCGCCGTGGGTCACCTTTGATGAGGTCAAGGAACTTTCTGAGATTTATAAAGATCCTGAGGTGATGGTCCGTGAGATCCAAAGAAGATATCCTTTTTCAGATTGCAAGCAGAATTTGAATCTTCATCCGGTCAATCTATTTACCTATTACTTGGATGACGGATATCTCCTTATCATAACCCAAACAGCGAAAAGCAAAGGAGAAGCGGTTTGGGACTGGTACGTAGCGTTGGGATGGGGCACCAAGCCGGTCCTGTTCCCTGAAACCTGGCTGCAGGGATCAGAAGAATGAATAAGCATTTTATCCGATGGATCATATCGTTCCTTGTGTTCATAGGGCTAAGTGTCACGCTGTGTTCAGAAGCTGACATAGGGCAGAGGCTAGATGATCATGGATCCAGAGACAGCGAACAAATACAGCTGGATCCTTTCTTCTCGGAGTACAATGCCTATAAATACAATCATAATGCGCCTGACGTTTCGGTCGTCAGTTACACGGACCATATACTTTACAGAATGAACTGCTACGGGTATGCGATGGGTCAGATACGGGATGGTTCTGTGCCGGTAAATTCCGGTTCAGGTTACAAACAGCAACCGGGAGAATATGCCAGTGCAGCGGATAAAACCAGCCGGGTCAGCCTGTCGACGTACTGGGCGCTCGATCTGATGGCCAGAGTGTATTACAATATGCAGATCGATGCCGCCAGGCTGGGATATACGATCACGGAATTCCATCCCACGTCAGAGTTGATTCCTCAGGCAGACAGCAACAGCCGAATGATCGCGCTTGTTACCGGTGAGTATTATTGCGGAAATACCATCTGCACAGATTTTCATTTTTATGTTCAGCATTCTGATGGTACATGGTCGCATAAACCGGGGTCGGCAGAAGTCAGCAACAAGTCACTTGGCACACAGATAGTCCTTACGAACAACAATATACGCGCTTGCGCGCGGGAAGGAAACTATTCTGTCGGAGCCCTTCGGTTTTATGTCATCACAAAGGATGCCGTTGTCGATCATCCACATGGCGCACGCTGCTGTGACCCTTACAATTGGCCCTGCAACCATACCGGAGCCACCGGATTGTATTATATGGATGAGGCCGGCGACTATCCTATGACGGCAGCGCCGTATCAGAGCCCAGACACAGGGAAGTTTGACTATAACTGTGACGTGGACATGTTCTGGTTCGTTCCGGAGGCAACAAGAACATATACTATCACCGCAAATGAGATGTATCATGCGGATATCAATGCCGTGATCCTGGATGAATACGGCGAAGAACTATATGTTGACAGTTCGACAGGAGATATCACAATGAACTGTTATCTGGAAAGCGGAAGAACATTTTTTCTGGTCCTCTGGAGCGAAAACGAGGATATCAACTACTATCAGTACGGAATAGAGTGACCGATACGAAACAGAATAATACTGTTTTCTCTTGAGGGCGGTACTTCCTTGCGAAGTGCCGCCCTCGGGCCCTCTTTTTTAGTGTTTCGTATAACTCCGCTCTATCTGCTCCAGAAGACATCTGTAAAATGCAAAGACACTATGCTTCTTCGTCAGGCCGCCCTGCAGGAACATGTGGTCTCCGTCCACCGGCGGCTGCACGTTCCATACACCGGCCTCTAGGTTTTCCGCGTCGTAGGCCCGGCGGAGGGAACCAAGCGGTGCTTCGGCGGAAAGTGTATTGACCAGGCCGTCATTGGCCCGCCATTCCTCCCCGATGATCATACCGCCGCGGGTCACCCCCGTATAAGCGCCGATCTGCGTGCTTCGCCGCACGAACAGCGGTTCCATGCCGCGGCGCGGCAGCTGTGTTCCATCCGGCTGTGTCTCCGTAAAGCAGCAGGGAACAGAAACATAAATAACGCCGGGAAGCTCCGGAAGGCGGGCGTTCATCTCCCGCGCCGCGTCCAGATGCATATCATAGTCGGCGTAATCGCGCGCGTCCCGCCCGTCCTGCCGCGGGCTGGTTCCCCACGCCATCATAGCAGCCAATGATTTGCTCCACCAGGGCACTTTGATGCTCTTCGCGTCAAAGGAAGGATCATCAAACAGATCGTAGGCCGTCGTGCCGTTCATGGGTGAAGCCAGCGCGACCAGGGCATACAGCCGGTTTTCGCCTCCGCCGGCGAACAGCGGACTAAGGTCACCGGCCGCGGTCTCCTGCTGCTCCTGCCTGTCACCATGTGCCAGCAGTTCGGAAAACAGGCGCACCGTGGCTCCCCCGAAAGAGTGGCCCAGCAGCACGAGGCGAGAGGACGGCCCAAAGTCCGGGATCAGCGGCCGGCCGGTAAAATCCGGTCCGAAGCGCTCATGACCCATCCGGGCACTGTGCGATACGCCGTAGTCTGTGCGCACGCCGGCCAGCTGCGCGTAAAGCTCGCAGGCGCGGTCCCAGGCGCTTCCGGTGGGTGCGACCGAAGCGGCGTAACTTTCAAAGCCCGCCTCATTCAGCCGGACTATGAGATCTCCCCCGCGCATGCCCCAGTAAGGCATCTGCCGGTAGACCGGGTCATAACTGCCCCAGCCGCAAAGGCCGTGTACAAAAATAAACTGCAGCGGTTTCATGTTGCTCCCCGTGTAGTCTCCTCTATCCTTCCTGATCACAGTAGCGGCAGCGGAAAATGCCCTCTCCGGGCACCGCATAGAAGGCCTGCGGCAGCTCCTGCTCCGTGCGGGAAATGCAGCGGGCGTTTTTACAATGCAGATGATGAACATAACGGCGGCTGTCGCGGCGCTCTTCTTTCTCGGAAAGGAGCTTCAGTATCAGCGCCATACGCATGATCTTGCCGTTAAACGCCTGACGGAAATAACAGGCGCGGGGATCCTTGTCTACCGCCACGCTGATCTCGTTGACCCGCGGCAGCGGATGCAGTACGCACATGTCGGCCTTCGCGGCCTTCATTTTTTCTTCATTCAGGACGTAACTGTCCTTGAGCGCTTCATACAGCGCCAGATCGTCAAAGCGTTCGCGCTGGATGCGCGTCATATACAGCAGATCCAGTCCGGGCAGGGATTCCTCCAGCGAGGCCGTTTCCGAAAACGGGATGCCGCTCTCCCGCAGCGCCGCGCGCACGTAATCCGGGACCGCCAGCTCCGGCGGGGAGATCAGCACGAAGCGGGTGCCCTCGTAGCGGGACATGGCCCCGATGAGCGAATGCACCGTGCGTCCGTACTTCAGGTCGCCGCAGATGCCCACGGTCAGGCCGGTGAATCGTCCCTTTTCGCGATAAATGGTCAGAAGATCGGCCAGTGTCTGCGTGGGATGGCAGTGTCCCCCGTCGCCGGCATTGATCACCGGGATGGATGCGTTTTCCGCCGCGACCAGCGCGGCTCCCTCCTGCGGATGCCGCATGGCGATGATATCCGCGTAACAGCTGACCACCTTGGCCGTATCGGCGATGCTTTCGCCTTTGGAAACGGACGAGCCGCCGGCGCCGGTCACCGAAAGCACCTGGCCACCCAGCGCCAGCATGGCCGACTCAAAGCTCAGGCGGGTGCGCGTGGAGGGCTCGAAAAAGAGCGCGGCCAGCTGCTTCCCGCGGCAGCACTGCGAAAAGCGCGCCGGATCGTCTATGATCGCCAGGGCGGTCTGAATGAGGCCGTCCAGTTCCTCGACAGACAGATCCAGGATATCGATCAGGCTCCTCATACGCCGCCCCCGATCCAGCTTTCATCGGAGGGATCGTTGCGGAACGCGATCAGCCGGGCCACGTCCGCCGGACGGATGTATCCCTGATCGGCCGCCGCCTGCGCGACGGTATCAAAATCCGTGAGAGAAACATTTTTGACCCGGGCAGCCGCCAGCCGTTCCAGGCCTTTTTTCATTCCATAGGTGAAGATGGAAACGATGCCCAGCACGTCGGCGCCTGCCTCGCGCAGCACCTCCACGACCTCCAGCACGCTGCCGCCGGTGGAGATCAGATCCTCCACGACCACGACCTTCTGCCCGGGCTCCAGCCGGCCTTCGATCTGGTTGCGCCGGCCGTGATCCTTGGCCCCGGAGGGCACGTAGCCCAGGGGCAGGCCCATCAGCTGGGCAGTGATCGCCGCGTGGGCGATGCCGGCGGTGGAAGTGCCCATCAGCACCTCCGCCTCCGGATAGTTGGTCCGGATCAGGGCGGCCAACCCCTCTTCCACGTCGGTCCGGACCGCCGGATCGGAAAGCGTCAGGCGGTTGTCGCAGTAGACCGGGCTCTTGATGCCGCTGGCCCAGGTAAAGGGTTCCTCCGGCCGGAAAAAGACGGCGCGGATCTTTAAAAGATCGGTGGCGATCCTGTTTTTCATACATTTCTCCTCTTCCGCCGCGGGGGCTCCCGCCGCATCGGCCGTTTCGCCCTCGTCTACGAATTCCGCCACGCAGCGCTCATACGCGGCCACCGGATCGGCCGCCTGGGTGATGGGCCGTCCGACCACGATATAATCCGAGCCGGCCTCCCTGGCCTGCGCCGGCGTCATCACGCGCTTCTGGTCGCCCTTTTCGCCGTCGGCGAAGCGGACGCCCGGCGTAACGGTCAGGAAGCCCTTTCCGCACACCTCATGCACGCGCCGCGCCTCCAGCGGAGAGCAGACCAC
>JAGDDE010000107.1 GCA_017958185.1 Lachnospiraceae bacterium
CCGCAGCGCTTCGCATGTGGCGCTGGAGTGCGCACTGGAGACCCAGCCGAACATTTGTCTGATCGGCGAGGAAGTGGCTGCGAAGAAGATGTCCCTCGCGGAGATCACGAAGCAGATCGCGGATTCCGTGGAAAAGCGCGGAAATGCCGGAGAGAACTTCGGCGTCGCCATCATCCCGGAAGGCATCGTGGAATTCATTCCGGAGTTTTCCGCGCTGATCGGAGAGATCAACGAGCTCCTTGCCGGCGCGAAAACGGAAGAATTCAACGCGCTCCCGGACTGGAACGCAAAATATGCCTTTATCAAGGCCGGCCTCACCGAGGGATCCTTCGCGGTCTTCGACCTTCTTCCTTACGGGATCCAGCAGCAGCTCTTCCTGGAGCGTGATCCCCACGGCAATGTGCAGGTCTCTCTGATCGAATCCGAGAAGCTGTTCGCGGAACTTGTGAAGAGCGAGATGGAAAAGCGGAAAGCCGCAGGCACTTACAAGGGCAAGTTCAGCACCATGCACCATTTCTTCGGGTATGAAGGCCGCTGCGCCTTCCCGTCGAATTTCGATGCGGATTACTGCTATTCGCTGGGCTACAATGCTTTCCTGCTGATCGCCTACGGCTATACCGGATACCTGTCGAAGGTCGCCAACCTTTCCCGGCCGGCGGAAGAGTGGACGGCCGGCGGTATGCCGATCACGAAGATGATGAACATCGAGCGCCGGAACGGCCAGGATAAGCCGGTGATCCGGAAGGCTCTGGTGGAACTGGACGGTAAGCCGTTCGCCTATTTCGCCGCTCACCGGGAGGAATGGGCAACGGCGACATGCTTCACTTACCCCGGCGCTATCCAGTACTACGGACCGGCAGAGGTGTGCGATCAGACCACCAGGACGCTGGCGCTGGAGAAGGGCTGAAGCGAAAAGCGTAAATCGCGGACCGATGCCTGAGCATCCATAACAACAGAATCCAGCCGGGCGCCGCATTCCCACGGATGCGGGGCCCGGTTTTTGAAGAAAAGCGGAAGACGGCCCGATAAACTCCACCGACAGGCGAGAGAACTGGAAAACTGCGTGATTGTATCGAACAGACCGGCCGGTTACAATAGGCCTGTATGGAACGATACAAAAACGCTTGGGGAGGAAACAGCTTATGGAACTCGGAAAAAAGATCAGACAGCTCCGCTTCAAGGCCGGACTCACACAGGAGCAGCTGGCAGAGAAGCTCGGGATCGGCGCGCAGTCGGTCTCGAAATGGGAAAACGCGGTGGCGATGCCGGATATCACGGCCCTGCCGCTGATTGCGGAGATCTTCGGCGTCAGCATCGACGACCTGTTCGACCTGACGAGCGAACAGCGTATGAACCGCATCGAAAACAGTCTGGATATCACGGAGGAGCTCCCGCAGGATCTTTTCAGGGAATACGAGGATTTTCTGAAGGCGCAGCTCGATGACGGAGCGAACCGGCAGCGGGCGACGAGCCTTCTTGCCTACCTGTACTGGCACCGCATGGATTCCAGCGCGAAGCAGGCGGCCCGATACGCGAAAGACGCGATCCGGAGGGCTCCCGGTGAAAAGGGCTGTCAGTGGGTGCTGGATCGGGCGGAAGGCCATGCGAGCTGGGACTGGAACACCGCCAACCACACGAAAGCCGTGGAATTCTGGCGGGGCATCGTCGAAGGAGCCCCGGCGGTGCGCCTGCCGTACCTGTTCCTTTTGGACAACCTGATTGCCGATCACCGCGCGGATGAGGCGGAGGCGTATCTGGAGAGGGCCAGCCGGCTCCCGGACGCGCGGCCCGTCATGGTGCAGGTCTACCGCGCGCATATCGCCCTGGCCCGTTTCGACGAAAAGACCGCGGACGGAATCATGGAGGATCTGCTGGCGGCACATTCGGAAGACTCCGTCTGTCTGTTCGAAGCCGCACAGTATTACGCGAAAAAAAGCGAGTATCTCACAGCGATCGGGCTCTATGAACGCTCCTTTGAAAAGGAGGAGCGCCG
>JAGDDE010000013.1 GCA_017958185.1 Lachnospiraceae bacterium
CAAGGCAGCGGCTGTACCAGGTGATGGTCTCTACTTTCACGGTCATTCGCTCCTTTCGGTGATGTAGGAGATGAATTCGTGCACCGCGGCCTCGCTGCGAGCATGGGCCATGTACATCTGTTTGCCCATGGTCGCCCACATGATCTGGGGCATCTCTTCGCACATGGCGATGTCGGCGCCGTACTTTGCCATGATATCTTCGTGGCTGTGGACGTAGGGGTGCCAGGTCTTGCGGCCTACGTAGACGCACCAGTGATCGTCGCCGCTCTCCGGCAGCAGCCTTCTATCGGCTGTGATCATGTCGGCCCAGATCTTATAGACGTCCGTGGAATGGGCAAAGTTCATCATATCGGGCGTATAACCGCCGGCGGGGCGCATATTGACCTCGAGGCCCACGAAATCGCCCACCTCGCCCAGACCCTTGCGGGCCTTGGTCAGACGGAAGAATTCCATGTGCACGAAGCGGCTGCGCACGCCGAAGGCCTTGATGGCGCGGCGGCCCATCGCGCGCAGGGCGTCGGGGACGCGGGCTTCCACGTAATAGGAGAGATCCAGGTCCTGATTGACGACGTCCGCGATGGAGGGCGGGAAGACGCCGTTCGATTCGAACAGGGGGTCGCCGTTGGAATCGGCGATCGCGTCGTAGGAGTAGATATCGCCGGTCACGAACTCTTCCAGCAGATAGGGAACGTCCGGCTTGACCGCAAAGAACTCGTCCAGATCGGCGTCGTTTTCCAGTTTCCAGGTGTTCGCGGCGCCGACGCCTACGTCGGGCTTGGCGATCACCGGGTAGCCGCCGCAGTTTTCGATGAAGGAGAGCGCGTCCTCGCGGTCCGTGACGTGATGGCAGCGGGCCGTGGGGATGCCGGCGGCGGCATAATGCGGCTTCATGGAGGATTTCTTCTTCCATTCCTCGATCTCGTCTTCCTGAACGCCGGTCGTGATATGGAAGGCGGTGCGCAGGCGGGCGTCCTGCTCGAGCCAGTATTCGTTGTTCGATTCGAGCCAGTCGGGCTTTCCGTAGCGGAAGGCGAAGAAGGCTACGGCGCGGTACACCTCGTCATAGTTTTCCAGACTGTTCACCCGGTAGTATTCGGTAAGGGCGTTCTTCAGCGGCTGCTCCAGGGAATCATAGGGAGCGTCGCCGATCCCCAGCACGTTGACGCCGTTCTGATGCAGACGGTCGCAGAAGTGCCAGTAGGTGTGGGGAAAGTACGGAGAGATGAAAATGAAATTCAGGGGTCTGGACATAGCGGAGCCTCTTTCATCCTGCGGGTCCGGTCCCCGGGCATGCACCCGGGCTTACCCTCAGAGTAATTAAATTTAAAAAAGTATAAGCGAAAAAGGCCGCTTTGTCAATGAAAATGTGCCTTAGACGGCGCCAACGGGCGAAAAGACGGCGCCTCAGGCAAAAAAGCCTCCCGGGAAAAGAAAAATTGCGCCGGAAAAGGGCTTGAACTATGCAAAGAATGTGATATAATGCAGTTACATTGTTTTTGCGCGGATCCGTTTTAACAGGGGGATCCTCGCCATGAAAGGAGAATATCATGAAAAAACACCTGTTTGCGGTGATGGCGGTCGTTATGTGCTGCGTCATGCTGGCAGCCTGCGGCCCCGCTCCGGAACCGACCAAAGCCCCCACGACCCCGGCGCCTACGGCGGCTCCCACCGCGGCCCCGACTCAGGCTCCTACTCAGGCTCCTACCCAGGCCCGTCCTACCACGGCTCCTACCACGGCTCCTACCACGCCTGCTCCTACGCAGGGCGGCCCTACGGGCTCTGCCGGCAGCATCGTCGTGAACGGCAAAGTCCCGGATGACCACAAGGGCAAGACCGAGAAAGACTCTGCCTGGAAGCGCTTCGACCTGAACGTCAGATCCGCCCCCGGCTCTGAAGAAGTTGCCAGCGGCTATCTGACCATCCAGACCTCCGCCAACCTTACCGTTCCTACGGACGGCGGCGAGAGCGCTGACGGCTACAAGGGCCTCGGCGGTTTCCGCAGCGCCAGCGGCACGACCCTGACCTTCACCTTCAACTGCTCCGAAGCCTGCGAAGTCGGTCTGTACGGCCAGTTCGCCTACCGCAGCACCGCCCAGACCTTCGATCAGTTCGGTACGATCACGGTCAACGGCGCGGAAGTCCCCTGCGCTTCTGTGAACATGCCTGTCACTCCGGAAGGCGGCGCCGAGTACACCACTTCCAACAACTTCACCTTCCTGGGCTACATCCAGCTGAAGGCCGGCGAGAACGTGATCGTTATCACCCGCGGCAGCGTCTCCAACGGTTCCTACAACTTCTGGGGCATCCGCCTTACCGCCGAAAAAGCCAACATCACGATGAAGTGATCCTTCAGTGCTGAAAGCACAAAAAGAGCCTCCGTGCAGATCCCTGCACGAGAGGCTCTTTTGTATTTTCAGCACGCACTTCATGAGCAAGGAGCGGGGCAGGGGCCACGCGGAATGCTTTTTCTCTCTTATTGAAATACCAATGTTTTTGGGTGGGGATGTCCGGCAACTCCGGGGGAAATATTTGCCAAATCCCGCTCCGCCACTTGAAAAACAGCGTGGGAGCGGTTATAATCAAACCGCTCCTTTTCCGTTTTTTCTTACCGATCCCGGAAAAAAACGGACAGACTCATCGACATGGCTCCATGTCTCACCATCCTTTTCACTTTTGCCTGTCTGCAGGGGATCGATCCCCGCGGGATGGCACGAAGGAGGCGCAGCAGCGGCACGAACCGGTATGGAAGTGATCAAAATTGCCGTCATAGAAGACGAGAGGACCGCAGCGGAAAATCTGGAAAAAATGATCCTGGATTACGGCAGACAGCGGTCTGTTTCCTTTGGCGTTGCCATTTTCTCCTCTGCGGAGGATTTCCTGTCCGGCTATACGCCCCGCTTTGACCTGATCTTCATGGATATTGAACTTCCCGGGATGAACGGGATGCATGCGGCCGAAAAACTCCGCACGCTGGACAAGGACGTGCTGCTGATCTTCGTGACCAACATGCGCCAGTACGTGCTCCGCGGGTACGATGTGAACGCGCTCAACTATATCCTGAAGCCGGTCAAGACCTACTCGCTGTTCATGACCATGGACCGGGCCATGCGCCTGCTGACGGAAAAGAGCGGCGGGAGCCTTCTGATCAAAACGGACAAGGCTACGGAACGCCTGTCCGCCAAAGAGATCTACTACATCGACGTCCGGGATCATTACGTGGTCTTTCACTGTGTCAGCGGCAATATCCAGGTCTACAGCACATTGAAAAACTACGCGCCCGCACTGCTTTCCCTGGGCTTTCTGCGCTGCAGTTCTTCCGCTATCCTGAACCCGCGTCACGTGAAGCGCTTCGACAATACCGAGGTGATCATGACGAACGGCGATACCGTGGCGCTCAGCCGCAGCCAGAAAACGGCTTTCAAAAGCGAGATCACCGCTTACTTCGGCGAAGTCCTGTAGGAGGCAAGCATGAATTATCTGTTCCTGAGCGCTCAGTTTCTTTCGGCGGAACTGCTGTTTTTATTCTCCTCCCCCAAGCGGAAATACTTCTGGCTCCGGCTGCTGCTGGCGGTGGCCGTGCAGATGGGGATCTCCTGGGCCCTGAGTTTTGCCGGCACGGGAGACCTTACCCCGGCCCTTTCCGTACTGCTCAAGTTCCTGGCGATCTTCCTGCTCTTCCTGCTCAGTTACATGGGCATGTATTTCTGCTTTGACCGGAGCACCCACTCAGTCTTTGATTCCTGTGCGGCCGGTTATGCCACGCAGCACATCGCCAGCCGCATCGTCATGCTTCTGATGACGGTCTGGGGGTGGGCTCCGGCCGGTCTGCCGCGAAGCTTCCGGTATCCGCTGTATATGGTCGCGGCCGCTCTGGTCATCTATACGGCCGTGTATTTTGCCGTGGTGCAAAAGCGCCGCGAATATGCGACCTCCAATGACCCGAAGACGACGGCGGTCTCCATCAGCATCGTGCTGGTCTGCATGCTGGCCAGCCGCATCGGCGACCTGCAGCGGGGCACCCTCACGTTCCAGATGCTCGACTGCACCTATTCCGTCGCGTTCTGCGCCCTGGTCCTGGCTCTGCAGACCGGCCTGATGCGCGAGAACAAAAAGGAACAGGAACTGCGGATCCTGGATCAGCTGATCAAGAAGGAACACGAAAACTACCGTCGCTGGCAGAACAGTATCGACGTGATCAACGTCAAATGCCACGACTTAAAGCATCAGATCGCCGATCTGCGGGCGGACTTCAGCGAAAAGTCCCTTTCCGAGATCGAATCGGCGGTCCTCCTTTATGACAACATCCCCAAGACGGGCAACGAGATCCTGGACATCCTGATCTATGAGAAGGTGGAGTACTGCACCCAGCACGATATCGAATTCGACTACATGATCGAGGGCGAGCATATCGGTTTCCTCAGCAAGGACGACATCTTCGCGCTGTTCGGGAATATCATCGACAACGCCATCGAAAACGTGGAAAAAGAAGATCCGGACAAGCGGATCATTTACCTGCGCGTGGCGAAGGTGGAAAACATGCTGGTCATCCGCGAGGAGAACTACTGCTCACGGCAGCTGGAGATCCGGGACGGCCTGCCTGTCACCGATAAAGCCGACAAGAGCCGCCACGGCTTCGGCGTGCTGAGCATCCGTATGATCGCCGAACAGTACGAGGGCACCATGCAGATCGACCTGCGGGACGATACCTTCCGCATCATTGTATGCCTTCCGTGCAATAAATGATTGTTTTAATCAGAATATGCGTATAGAATGACATGTTCTGACAGGTCAGATCCCGTCTGCAACAAATCAAAGAAAGCCTCCCGGACCAAAGCCTCCGGGAGGCTTTCTTTTTTCGTGAAACGAAGAAAAACAGGCGGAAATACGGGGAGTCGGGCCCCTGAAATCTTTCGAAAACATCGAAAAAAAGCAAATATTAGGCTGAAAATGCCCTTGTACAGGTGCAGGCTGTCGGAAACGAAAGCTTTGTTTCGGCCCTGCCGAATACGGGGCAAACCGTACCGATTACGGGAGGATTGTAGACGATTCACCTGTCTTGTGATAAGGTATCATCCATAAGCGGAGGCATCTGCCATGACTGTATTTTATACCGGAGACCGTCCCTCCCGGAAGGGAGCCGTTCTGCCGGGACCGGTGCAGCGGGAGAGGATTTTCCGGATAAAACCGTATTCCGGCGCTCCGCGATGAGCGCTGAAGAATAAAAAAAGGAGGAAAAAAGAGTTGGTTACGAAGAATTCAGTAATCAAAAGACTCGGCGCCGCATTGGCCGTTCTGCTGGCCTTTGCGATGGTGATGTCCACCGTCTCCATGAGAGCGAACGCGATCCTGCTGGACAAAAAAGGTATCTATTATACCGATTTTGCCACCCGCGATGACGCTCTTGCGGCGGCAGATGCACTGAATACCAAGATCCTGGCCGAAGGCAGCGTCCTGCTGAAGAACGACGGCACGCTTCCGGTGAACGGCAACGAAAAGATCAGCGTATTCGGCGGCATGCAGAGAAACCCGGTCGGTGCGAGCGGAACGGGACTTCTGCAGTCCCTGAGAGAAGGAGGTTTCACGGTCAACCCCATCCTGGAAACCTTCTACTCCTCGAACGGCTCGATCGGCACAGAGCGGATCAATTTCACCCCGCAGCAGGAACAGTCGCTGGAGATGTACAACGATCTGGCGATCATCTTCCTGGCCCGTACGGGCAGCGAGGGCAATGACCCCGCCCGTATCACCAATGAGATCGAAGACAACACGGACGGCGACGGTGTCCCTTACAACTGGACCCACGAAGCGCTGGGCCACAAGGGCTCCTTCATCGCCGAGGGCGCATCCAACGCTCCCGAAGGCCATAAGGGCGGTTTCGTGATCTCCGATCCCGACAACTTCTACAAACACTACCTTGAGATCACCGACAGCGAAGAAGCGCTGATCTCCTACGTGAAGAAGCACTTCTCCAAGATCGTAGTGATCCTGAACACCTCCAACGCGATGGAGATGGCCAACCTTCAGGAAGACGACGCCATCAACGCCATCCTGTGGATCGGACGTCCCGGCTCCACCGGTCTGGCGGCCCTGGCCGGCCTGCTGAACGGCACCTACAACCCGTCCGGCAAGCTCGTCGACGAATGGAACCGCGACTTCACGGCCGATCCCACCTGGCAGAACTTCGGTACCAACGACCAGGTCGGCGGCGGCTATGACTACTTCTACGATGCCACGCTCCCGGGCGCTCCTACGCAGCAGTACTCCCTGGGCACCATCTCCGGTGACGGCTTCAAGGGCATCGACTACGACGAAGACATCTACGTAGGCTACAAGTACTTCGAGACCGTCTACGCCGAGATCAAGGCCGGCCACCTGGGCTATGACGCCGACACCCACAAGATCGTGAAGAGCGGCGGCGCGACCGGCGACGCGGCAGCGGAAGCCTGGTGGCAGTACGCGGTCGTTTACCCGTTCGGCTACGGCCTGAGCTACACCGACTTCGAAATGACCTTTGACAGCCTCTACTAC
>JAGDDE010000108.1 GCA_017958185.1 Lachnospiraceae bacterium
CCGCCGCGGAGCTTTCTCCGCTGTTTTAAGGAAATTTTCAGGGTTGGAATGCATCATTTAATTGTCAAGGTGCGGTGCGCTTTTTGGGGCGCAGACGATATACTACCACAACCGAAAAGTAATGTCAACTGTTTTTTTCGTAGAACTTTTCGCGAGTTTTCCGCTTTATTGTCAGATAACATTCGGCTTTTGCGGCACGGTTCTGCGTTTTCCGCCGTTTCTGTGTCACGGTTCTGCCTTAAGCCGCCTTATTGTGTCCGGGCTTCGGAAAGTTCTTTTTCCGCTTCTTCCGAAGGGCAATCCGCCGTTTCCGGCGGCTGAGCGTCCGCTGCCGAAGCGCCGTTTTCCCGATCGTCCGCCTCCGCTTTCTTCTCTTCCGGCGGGAGCGCCAGATCGGCCGGATCCCAGGCCTGTCCCAGTCTCGTCATGGCGGAAAGGATCGCTCCGATCCTTTCGGGGAGCGGCGGATGCGTGGCCTGAAGCTTTACCAGCAGAGGGTCCGGCGTCAGCGTGCTGTAATTCTGGCGTGCCAGGCGCTTCAGCGCGCGGATGAGCGGCAGGCCCAATCCTTCGCGCACGGCGCCTTCATCGGCCCGTTTCTCGCCCCGCCGGCTGACGGCGGCCAGGAAGGCCGTCGGGATCCACAGAATCAGTCCCAGGAAAGCCGTGAGCGCCAGATAGGCCATCCCGTAGTTGACGCCGGCAAACCCTGCCGCGAGGTAGGGTCCGGGCGAGCGCACCAGCAGCCAGGCCGCTGCGATCATGAGCACGGGCACGCCCATCGCCAGAAGCTGGCGCCGCGCGACGTCCCGGTTCAGGCCGTGCGTCATCTCATGGGCAAAGACCGCGCAGAGCTCGTCCGGCGTATAGCTGTCCTTCATGGTATCGTACAGTACGATGGTCTTGAGTCTTCCGATCCCGATGAACAGGGCGTTGGCTTTCCCGGTGCGGCGGGAAGCATCCATGATCTTGATGTCCTTCACGCGGAATCCGTGCGCCTCCAGCATCGCCGTCAGGCGCTCCCGCAGCGGTCCCTCTTCCAGCGGCGTGAGTTTGTTCCCCACGCGCAGCATCACGGGGCCCAGCAGGTTGCCGATCAGCACACCGGCGGCTGCGACGCCGAAAAAGCCGGCAATGATCCAGTCGCCCAGCACCTCATGCAGGGCTCCGAAGGCGCCCGTCAGGCCGGCTGTCAGGATCAGCGTGAGCAGATACGTGCGGATGCGGTCGATCCAGAAGGTTTTCGGAGTGGTCCGGTTGAAGCCGTAGCGCTCCTCCAGGACCATCACCCGGTACCAGGCCAGCGGCGTCATGAGCACCGTACGCGCCGTGATATGGAGCGCGATCACGAGCTGCGAGGAAAACATCGTTTCATCGCTCAGGCCGGCAACGGCCGCATAGGCGCCGCTCCAGAACAGCCCCAGCACGATCGCGGCGTCACAAAGCTCCGATACGATATTCAGCCGGTCTTCTTCTCTCTGATAAGCCGACTGGCGCTGCAGGGTGGCGGCGTCATAGACGTCGGCGACGATTGCAGGCACGGGACGCCCGGCGGCGCGCATATCCAGCAGGTTTTCACCGATGGCCAGCCCTGCCGAAAGCAGGACGGCTGCCGTAAAGATCCACGCATACAGCATGGCTGTTCCCTCCTTCCGTCATTCTCCCGACCGTCCGGACGGTCCGATCAGATCTTCCCCTGACTCTTATAATACGCGATCAGCAGATCCACGATATGGCCGTAGCTCTTCACGCCCGTTTCCTGGCCGTTAGCCTTCAGATAGGTATCGTTGACCTGGCCGGCGACCTCGGCTACCTTGGTCTCGTAGCGGGCCCAGAATTCAGAATTCTGGTTCAGGTCATAGACGGCCTCTTCCGGCAGGATCGCATAGACTTCCCGCCACAGGTCGCGGTCTTCCGCATACAGCGCGTTGCTGGCGTAGATGAAGCCCAGCAGATAGCCGCTGTAGTTGAAGTAGGCATCGCTGGAATTCGTGCAGCCGAGGAAGGCGATGAAATTGGCCTCGTCCTCGCGCATGAAGCCGCGCAGATGGCTCAGTTCGTGGCAGACCGTGAAACCGTAGTTGTACGGCACCATGGCTTTATTGTAGTGGGCCTCGACGGTAAACGGCGAGAATACGCCGCTGATGTGCTGATAGGACAGGAAATCCGACCAGAACACTCTCTTGGGCTTCGGATAATACCCTTTCATGGAAGGATAGACTTCGCCCAGTTTCTCCATGGCGGCTGCCGCACGGCCTTCCATATCCTCGCCGGCCAGGCACAGGCCGGTCCGGTCGTCGCGCTCTGTCAGTCCCGACCAGTGCTTCACGCTTTCCGCCAGCTGTTTCGTCAGGGCGTACAGATCCTCTTTGCTGCTGTTTTCCGTGGAAAAAGCCGCCACTTCCGAGAAGGGTGCCCGGTTATAGTTGATGCCGCCGCCCAGCATGAATGCCAGCGCCACACAGCCGATCAGAAGGATCCAGCTGCGCAGCCAGGGCATAAAGCCCTTGTTGAAGGGCTTTTCATTCTTTACGAGACGCACGATGGCCCGGACGATGCCGAAGATCACCCAGAACACCAGCAGATACAGCAGGATCTCCGAGACGGAAAAGGGCAGCCAGGAGAACAGCCGGCCGAACAGCCCGACCCACAGCGGATAGAGCGCCGTGGCATACCATTCGGCAAAGGGACGGCTCGCATGCGCCAGCAGATACAGCAGGCCGGCCAGAACGAGCGGGATCAGCGAGAGCAGCAGTTTGACCAGCTCCGGATTCTTCGGGGTCTCCTCCGCCGGCTTGCGGGCTCTGCTCCTTCCTTTAACTTTGGGGTCCGTTTTCTTCGCCATGTTTCTTCCTGCCTTTTTCTTCCTTTAATTTCTTATAGATCGCTTTCAGCTCGGGGCGGTCGAACCCGTAATCGGTATTGCAGTAATCGCAGTGGACCCGGACGGTCTTCTGCGCGGCCATCAGATCCAGAAGATCCCACGGTTCGAGCGTAGAGAGGGCCCTCGCTGCCTTTTCGCGGCTGCAGTCACAGCAGAAGGCGACCGGCTGCTTTTCCGTGAACTCGGGATCGAATCCCTGCAGAAGGTCCGTCAGGATCTCCTCCGGCGTTTTTCCGGCGCCGAGCAGAGCCGTGATAGGCGGCATGGCCAGGATGGTCTGCTCCAGGGCCTCCGCTGCTTCCCCGGTCACGCCGGGCATCAGCTGCAGCAGGAAGCCTCCCGCCTGCG
>JAGDDE010000109.1 GCA_017958185.1 Lachnospiraceae bacterium
ACACAGATCGGGCAGAAGATCCTCGCGGAGCATTCGGGTACCACGGGTTCCCTGGGTTGCGCGATTTCTGAAGCGGTCGAAGTGGCCGTCGGAACGCCCGGATACCGCTACGTGCTGGGCAGCGTTCTGAACCAGGTGCTGCTGCATCAGTCCGTGATCGGTCTGGAGACCAAGGCGGCGCTGGACAAATACGGCATCAAGCCGGATATGATCATCGGCTGCGCCGGCGGCGGCTCCAACCTGGGCGGCCTCATCGCTCCGTTCATGGGCGCCAAGCTGCGCGGCGAGGCGGACTACCGCATCATCGCGGTGGAACCGGCTTCCTGCCCCAGCTTCACCCGCGGAAAATTCGCCTATGACTTTGCCGATACCGGCATGGTCTGCCCGCTGGCCAAGATGTACACCCTGGGAAGCAACTTCATCCCGGCGCCCAACCATGCCGGCGGCCTGCGGTACCACGGGATGAGCCCCGTGCTTTCGCAGCTCTACCACGACGGCTACATGGAAGCCGTGGCCGTTCCTCAGACAGAAGTCTTTGAGGCGGCCGAGGAATTCGCGCGCGTGGAAGGCATCCTTCCCGCTCCGGAAAGCTCCCACGCCATCAAGGTCGCGCTCGACGAAGCCAAGCGCTGCAAAGAGACCGGCGAAGAGAAGACCATCGTCTTCGGCCTGACCGGCACCGGCTATTTCGACCTGGTCGCCTATGAGAAGTTCCACGACGGCAAGATGGACGACTATGTTCCGACCGATGAGGAACTGGCAAAATATTTCGCCACCCTGCCGCCCGTCGAAGAGTGAGCCTGACAGGGGGAAACGCGGGGGCTGTGAAGACCATCGTTTTTCACAGCCCCCGTTTCTTTTTCTTTTATTGCCTATTGACAAGGTAGGAATTAAGCGCTACACTGTCCCTGTCCGGCCGAGCCGGACGGAAAAGGAGCCTTTATGAAGAGAATCTACGCTGACAACGCCGCCACCACGCCGGTCTCGGAGACTGCGATCCGTGAGATGGTCCGCTGCATGCGCGAGGTATACGGGAATCCGTCCAGCCTGTATGAGATCGGTCAGCAGGCCAAAGAAGAACTGGAGAAGGCCCGCGCGCAGATCGCCGCCTGCTTCGGCGCCCAGCCGCGGGAGATCATTTTCACCTCCGGCGGCAGCGAGGCCGATAATCAGGCCTTACGTTCCGCCGCCGCGCTGGGGGCGCGAAAAGGGAAAAAGCATATCATCTCCACCGCCTTCGAGCACCATGCGGTGCTGCACACGCTGCGGGCGCTGCAGCGGGAGGGCTTTGAGGTCACCCTGCTGGATGTCCATGAAAACGGGATCGTGACCGCGGAGGAAGTGGCCGCTGCGCTGCGGCCGGACACCTGTCTGGTGAGCGTCATGTTTGCCAATAATGAGATCGGGACCATCCAGCCCGTCGAGGAGATCGGCGCCGTCTGCCGCCGCGCCGGCGTGCTGTTCCACACCGATGCGGTCCAGGCCGCGGGCCATCTGGCGATCGACGTGGGCCGGATGAACATCGACCTCATGGCGGTCTCCGCGCACAAATTCCATGGGCCCAAGGGCGTGGGAATCCTGTACGCCCGCCGGGGTGTGGCCCTGACGCCGCTTATTGAAGGCGGCGCGCAGGAGAGAGGCAAGCGCGCCGGCACGGAAAACGTCCCCGCCGCCGCGGGCATGGCCGCCGCCCTGCGGGAGACCTGCGAAAAAAGGGAGGAGACGGCGGCGCATCTGACCGCGCTGCGCGACCGGCTGATCGAGGGGCTGTCCCGCATCCCGTATGCACAGCTGAACGGCGACCGGGAGCGGCGCCTGCCCGGCAACGTCAGCTTCTGTTTTGAGGGGATCGAGGGCGAATCCCTGCTGCTGCTCCTGGACGACCGGGGGATCTGCGCTTCTTCCGGGTCGGCGTGCACGTCGGGCTCGCTCGATCCCAGCCACGTGCTGCTGGCCATCGGCCGGCCGCATGAGGTGGCTCACGGCTCCCTGCGCCTGACGCTGGGCGCGGAGTGGGACGGGGATGACGTGGAGACTGTCATCCGGGAAGTGAGCGGCGTGGTGGCGTATCTGCGCGGCATGTCGCCGTTCTGGCGCGATCTGACGACGGGCAAACGTCCGCATGTTTTTGAAAAATAGGAGGTGCAGCGTGGCATTATACAGTGAAAAAGTGATGGACCATTTCCGCCATCCCCGCAATGTGGGAGTGATCGAAAACGCGGACGGCGTAGGCGAAGTCGGCAATCCGGTCTGCGGCGATATCATGAAGATCTACCTGAAGATCGAGAACGATACGGTCACGGACGTCAAATTTGAGACCTTCGGCTGCGGCAGCGCGATCGCCTCGAGTTCCATGGCCACCGAGATGATCATGGGAAAACCGCTCTCGGAAGCGCTTGCCCTGACCAATCAGGCTGTGACGGAGGCGCTGGACGGTCTGCCCGCCCACAAACTGCACTGTTCGGTCCTGGCCGAAGAGGCGGTACGCGCCGCCGTGAAGGACTACTACGACCGCAACGGCATCGCCTATGACCCGGCGGATTTCCCGGCGGAATCCTGCGCTCACGGCTGTGAGGTCTGACGTATCGCAGATCGGCAATAGACAGGAAACAAACGGCCGCTGCCCCCGGGAGATCGGAGACGGCGACCGCCTTGACTTTTTGCCGGGGGCCGGTATAATAAGAACGGGGGCCGTGCGTTCCCCCGGCTTTGAAGCCTTGTTCGGAAGTACTGTGAAAGGAGGTCCGCCTTGGAAGAATTTGACCTGAAGGAATTTTTGAAAAAAGCGGGCAAGCGGATCGGAGCGGTGGCGCTGTCCGTCACGGCCGCTGCGGCCATCCTGGTGAATCTGGCCAATCCCAAGCCGCAGGAGATCGTCTATGCGGAGCCGCCTGCCGTGGTAACGGAGATACAGGAGGCGGAGGAAGAGACGCCGCCGGAAGAAGAAAAGAAAGAAGAGAGACGCGCGGACTGGAAAACGCGCCTGAAACTGTGGCTGGCCTCCCTGCCGAACGCAGTCAAACTGCTGGTCGTGCTCCCGCTCTGGGGGATCGGAGCCCTGCTCACCGGGCTGGGAGCCGCGCTGGGCGACCTGATGGCGCCGGTCTGGGGCTTCCTCGTCAAATGGCTGATCGCCTTCGCGGTGCTTTTCGGGATCATCCTGCTGGTCATGAAGGTCCTGCATCCGGAGATGAGTTTCAAGGAGATCCTGCATAAGCTGGCCCATCGGGGCCGCCTGCTGTGGATCGCCGGCGCGGGCGCTACGCTGATGCTGGCGGATACGGTGCTGCGCCTTACGGTGGACGGGTATGAAAAGTGGCGGAACCTGGGGCTGTTCTGCGCAGGGCTGATCGCCGCCTCCCTGCTGGCCGTGCTGATCGCCCGGAGTTTTTCACGCCGCGGAAAGACCGCTTCCGCCGCCGCGTGAGGCAGCCATCCCCGGTACGGCCGGGAACGGAACAATGAACAGTAAAGCGGGCGGGCCGGTGAGTTTCCTCACCGGCCCGCCCGCTGTTTTGCTTTCGGGATCGTATTTCGGCTTATGCCTGGAGCGGAGCGCGGCCGTTGGCCTTACGCAGCTCGTTGAATTCCTTCAGCAGGGCAGCTTCGGCATCGAGAGCGGCTTTGCGCTGTTCTGCGGACATGGCAGCCAGTTTGGCTTCGTAGTCGGCAGCTTCTTTCTCTTTCTTCTCGATGGCGGCCTTGTAGGCTTCTTCGCCTTCCTCGGCACGGATCTTTTCTTCCGGAGAAACGTACGGACGTCCTTCGGCAGCCGCGGCAGCCTTCTGGTCCTGGATAATGGCCTTCTGGTCCAGCGGTCCGAACTTCTCCACGTTCATGAAGAAGAAGGTGATGAAGATGATGCCGTAGCCGATGGCTTCTCCGCCGAAGAAGATCCAGGGCATCCAGGTGCGCAGAGCGTCGTTGGAAAGGACACCGTTGATGGCGTCGTAGCCGGTAGCGGAGATGACCACGTTCATGAGGCCGGTCGCGATACCGGTCATGCCGGCCATGATCGCGCCGTAGATGGTCATGGTCAGACCGTCGGTACGGGTGCCGTGCAGGGCTTCCTGATGGTCCAGGATGTCACCCAGCAGCGCCAGGGAGAGGTACATGGCGGGCGTGGAACCCAGGGCCTTCACGATGAAGGCAATGTAGGCGATGATCAGGTTGTCCGGGAAGAAGATGCCCAGCAGGCCGCCCAGTGTGGAGACGATGGCGCCGTACATGATCGCCTTGCCTTTGCCGATCTTGTTGGCCAGCGGCAGCGCGATGACCATGCCGGCCGCAGTAGGGATCGCGCCGATGATGGCGATGAAACCGGAGATCGCGCCGCCGTTCGCGCTGGTATACACGCCGGCCGCATCCTTGAACAGGGCCGTGCAGTAGTACAGCTGGGACACGTTCTTCATC